>NZ_JABSUZ010000014.1:0-144852 GCF_013284345.1 Brevibacillus sp. MS2.2 | reverse complement strand
GTGCCGTCACGCATGTCTTTGTCAATGATCCTACTTCGGGATACGGCTGCTACATTGAGTGGATGCTTCAGGATGCTGGTGTGAATGTGCGAGGTACTGCCGAATCTCGAACCAATACAACCAAAGCTGCCTGAATGAAGTGCCGTCACGCGAACGAAGCGAGGCGGCTTTTTCGGTTTTTGCAGTCCTTTGACGAATCGATTAGAAATGAAAGGATTCTTTGTCGAAATATCAGTTAAATCATTCAATCTTTCGTCATTGGCAGGAATGGAATTTGCTTTGTCGAATAATTTTTGTAGAGAAAAGATGGTATGGACTAATCCTTGTAGATTTGTTAACCTCTAGAACGCCACCTTCTTTCCAAAAGACCGTCCATTGTTAGGAGGAACGACCTTGAGCAAGATTGAAGTGTTGTTGGCAGATGATAACCGTGAATTTGTAAATCTGTTGGAAGAGTACATCAGTAGCCAGTATGACATGAATGTTGTGGGTGTTGCTTACAACGGCAATGAGGTAGTTCGACTGCTGCAGGAACGTGTACCCGATGTATTAATTTTGGATATCATCATGCCACATCTGGATGGCTTGGCTGTTTTGGAGCAAATTCAGGCCATGCGCTTAAGTCCTCAACCTAAAATTATTATGCTGACTGCTTTCGGGCAGGAAGAAATTACGAAGAAAGCAGTAGAGCTGGGAGCAGCATACTACATTTTGAAACCGTTTGATATGGAGGTGCTGGCTCAGCGCATCCGTCAAATCATTACAACCAAGCCTGCCTCTTCTTTTGTTTCTTCTGTGAAACCGCAAGCTACCTTGCAAATTCGCGGACGCAATTTGGACGCGAGCATCACCAGCATCATTCACGAGATTGGAGTTCCTGCTCATATCAAAGGTTATTTGTATCTGCGGGAAGCGATTACAATGGTATACAACGATGTTGAGCTGCTCGGTTCGATTACCAAAGTCCTGTACCCGGACATTGCCAAGAAATTCAATACAACCGCAAGTCGTGTGGAACGTGCCATCCGTCATGCGATTGAAGTAGCGTGGTCCCGTGGTAATCTGGACTCCATCTCCAGCTTGTTTGGTTATACGATTTCCAACACCAAGGCGAAGCCGACCAACAGTGAGTTTATTGCCATGGTGGCGGACAAGCTGCGGATTGAGGCGAAGATTAGCTAGGATGTAGATACTGAGTTACACGATTCGTAACCAAAACAAAAGGACATTAGCGCTTGCCTGCTAGTGTCTTTTTGTTTTGGTAGGACTTAGCAGAGTTTGACTCAAAGTTTCCCATATATTCCAGTTTTCTTAGAATAAATTAACAAAAAATGGTTTGTGTCATTTATAATAATATTCTAAACAGAGTAAAAGCGAGGTGCAAAATGGAAAATCAAAAAGTGCAGTGTCCAAAATGTGGATGTAAAGAGATTGGGAAAGGAAGGCAAGCTGGGGATGCGGGAGTGTTTCCCTTCGGCAAGTTTGTTCCTCTTAGTTCGGCGATCATTCATCATATCTGCACAAATTGTGGCTATTTGATCGAGAGTTATGTTGAAAACCCATCTAAATTTAAAGGTTAATACTTCGGAGATTAAAATAAATGAGCAAACTACTGTTCTATAAAGAAATTAGAATTAGTTCTTCTACATCACCTATTAAGTAAAAGCGGGCTGGTTATCGTCAGCGGTATCTATCATTGAGGGAAAAGAGATAGCCAATACAGGTATAGATTGTGAAACCTGTCTTTTTTATGCCGACGTTTTAGGAATGGATTTGAAAAACTCAACAAAAAGCGATTAGCCTGTTATCCTTTTTATCGATTGATGAGTCATTCGCAAATAAGGACCAAGTAGAAAAACTTTTCCAAGTTTTAACCTGATGTATTGCAATGACATACTCTTTCCGGAGGAACTAAACCAATGTGTCTGGAACTATTCGTCATGATAAAAGAAACACCGGGATTTGAACCTAAACCGCCACTCTCCCCTTATATTTTCACAGGAAAATTGTCACGGGAAAGATGCCCTCATCTTTTCAAGCATTTTCCGAAAAAACAGGCATGGCTGGTGAAAACCGAAGAGGGGTGCGCTTGCAGATTTAGCGTTTCCAAGCATCCTGATAAAGTAAAACTAGGGGTGTTACCAGAAGAGGAGAGGCCACGTTATTATCAAGAATGTGTAGAGGACTATCAAAAAAGTATCGCCAGAATGATGCATCTACGTGCTTGGTGCGAGGAGCTGCTTGATCACGACAAGACGCAGGTTGAACTGTATGGTCTATGGATAGGTGAGAAATTCACGAAAAGAGAACCCATTTACTCGACGATCGAGGACCTCTTTACACCAAAAAAATTTCGTTTAGACGAACAACATTACATCCTGACAAAATGAACCAATTGATAAGAAACTGCCACAGTCCCTTGCGAGATTTTGATCCTCCTATGTAAAATAGAAAAGCATACGATACAAATACATACTACTAAGAGCGAGGCAGGTGCTGTGAAAGTGCGCAATCTAGATGAAATTCTCGCATTTAACCGTGAATTTGTGGCGAACCAAGAATACGAAAAGTACCAAACCACCAAGTTTCCTGATAAACGATTGGTCGTGCTGTCTTGTATGGATACCCGTTTGGTTGAACTGTTGCCAAAAGCCATGAACATGCGCAATGGGGATATCAAGCACGTAAAAAGCGCCGGGGCAATCGTGTCCCATCCTTTTGGGAGTATTATGCGCAGTATTCTTATTGCGATCTACGAATTGAATGCCGAAGAAGTGATGGTCGTCGGGCATTATGACTGCGGGATGAGTGCGATCGACAGCAAACGCACGATGGAGAAGATGCTGGAGCGAGGAGTTTCGGCGCAAACGTTTTCCACGCTTCAACATGCAGGGATTAACTTACATAAATGGCTGCACGGATTCGATCGTGTAGAAGAAAGTGTGAAAAATAGCGTAGAAACGATTAAAAATCACCCGCTCCTCCCACCGAATGTGGAAGTACACGGCTTACTCATTGACCCGGTGACGGGAAGATTAGACGTTGTCGTGAATGGGTATGAGCGAACGAAAGACAGTGAATGATCCTAACCTTGCTCCCATTTCAAGGAAAACATTTCTCCACAAAGTCACGAAATGGGTAGGGGGATTGATTGGCCTTGGTATAGCGACTGGTGTGTACGGTCATGTATGGGAACGAAAAGCGCTTGATATCGTGCGATTGTCCATCACGATACCGGGATTGCCAAAAAGCTTTAAGGGGACAAAGCTCATTCATTTCAGTGATGTCCATCTCGGACATTATTTTGAAGCGAAAGAGTTGGAGTCGGTTATTGCCGTGATTCAGAGCGAAAAACCGGATTTGATTTGCTTCACAGGAGATATCGTAGATGAAGTGACGCGACCTCTATTCGCCGCCGTTCCCCTTTTCAATCAGCTCCTAGCCCCATTAGGCAAATTCGCCGTTTTGGGCAACCACGATTATCGAGCTGGTGAACAACAAAAAGTTCGGGATGGATTAGTCGCGTCTGGATTTGAAGTGTTGGATAATCGGCATGTGGTCGTACACAAAGATGGCCAGCAGTTATACATGGCAGGAGTGGATGACCTTTTCTATGGTGTACCTGATCTTCCAAGGGCACTAGAAAATATCCCGCCGGAGGGCAGCGTTATCTTGTTGGTGCATGAGCCTGATTTTGCTGATAGTGCGTCAGAGCATCCCGTGCATCTCCAACTGTCCGGCCACAGCCATGGCGGACAAGTACGCTTGCCCTTCATTGGTCATCTTTTGGCGCCGCAATACGGGCGTAAATATGTGCAAGGACTTTATCAGGTAGGTGGCATGGCTGTGTACACCACCAGAGGGGTGGGTACGACGATCTTGCCAGTTCGTTTATTTTGCCGCCCGGAGCTTACGGTACTAACACTACAGTGAACTTTTGTTAATAATGTTCCTTGATCCATTGGACGAATTGCTGGAAAGCATCGTCCTCTTTTTTTGGATGCAGGTAGGCGATGAGTGTGGGGCGCACTAATTCGCCGTTTGCAATATCGTAGGCGACCAATCTTCGGGTCGCTAGCTCTTGTTGTATGGTTCTTTCCGGCAGGATCGTAATCCCTAGCTGCCGTTCGACCATTTTTTTAACAGCATTGAAGCTGTCCAATTCCATAATAATATTCGGAAAAACTCCCTGCTGCGCCAGATAGCGGTCAATCCGTTGGCGATAAGGGGCGGAGTGATTCCCGAACACAATCATTTCCTCGGTTCCCCATGCCTGAAAACCTGGAAACCCGCTTGCCCAAGGATGGCTGGGCGCCATGACGAGCAGGAGTCGATCGCTGGGAAGGAATTCTTGATGGATGTGCGGATGATACATTTCACTCCCGAGGAAGGCAATATCAGCCGTTCCCGTTAGCAGAGCGCTGAGGGACTCCTCATACAGTGTAGAGCGAACGTAGCAGGTAAAGCCCGGATGAGCTATCCGGTACTCCCCGATCAGTCGCGGCAGTTCATAGGCGACAAAGGCTTTTCCTGCGACGATGTTCATCGATTGGCGCTGTTCATTCTCTTGGATAAAGGACCGCATTTGTTCCACGATATTTGTAGCAACCGGTAGTAGCCGACGTCCTTCGCCCGTAAGACTCACCCCTGAGGCAGTGCGAACAAACAGCGCACTCCCAATCTGGCGCTCTAGCTGCTTCAAGCGATGCGTCAATGTTGATTGCGCCAAAAATAACGCCTGTGCAGCACGATTAATTGATCCATGACGAGCAATCGTCAAAAATACCTCAAGACTTTCTCGATCCATTGTGGGCTGCCTCCTATTCAAATTCTCGATAACTAGTTATCTGTATTCTATAACAAGGATGACAAACATTGGAATATGATGTAGGCAGGAGGTGTTCTCTATGAAGAATCCTGAAGAGATCAAACAAGCTGTTCAAGCGCAATTTGGAAAAAATGCAGAGCAATACGTGCAAAGCAAAACGCATGCTAAAGGCAGCGATCTGGAACTGATGGTGGAGTGGATGCAGCCAGCAGAGAAGTGGCGGGCACTGGATATCGCCACAGGAGGTGGGCACGTAGCGAGGACATTGGCTCCACATGTGAGCTTGGTCGTCGCCACGGATTTGACTCGACCAATGCTCATGGCGGCGTCTGCGGCCAATGAAACAGCACATGTCCATAATGTGATGTATGTTCAGGCTGATGCAGAGTCTCTCCCGTTTCTCGATGAATCATTTGAGCTGGTCACATGCCGAATCGCGGCTCATCATTTTCCCGATCCGGCGGCTTTTGTTCGTGAGGTGAGTCGCGTGCTGATCCCTGGTGGGTTGTTTCTCTTCATCGACAACGTTTCGTCTGAGGAGTCGTCACTCTCGGCATTCATGAATGAAGTAGAGAAAACACGCGATCCAAGTCATGTTCGTTGTCTTTCCGTAAGGGAATGGTGCGCTTTGTTTGAAGCGAACGGCCTAACTTTGCAAAAGCAGCAGGAACGTAAAAAAAGGTTTGAATTTTTACCATGGGTTCAGCGCACTTCCGAATCACCTGAGCAGGAAGCGGCCGTCGAAAAAATGCTCCTGGACGCTACAGATGAACAAAAAGAATATCTAGGGCTTACCACAAACGAAGGCAGAGTAATGACCCATCAGATTGACGAATGGATGGTTCTGTGCAAAAAAAGAGGAGGAAATGAAGACGATGACAAAAAAGCATGAATGGATTGGACTCGATCATATACAATTAGCAGCACCAGCAGGAACGGAGGACGTAGCGCGCAAGTTTTTCGGTGAGCTTTTAGGAATGCCGGAGGTTCCAAAGCCAGAGAAGCTTCTCGTTCGGGGTGGTGTATGGTTCCAATGTGGCGCTCAAATGATTCATATTGGCGTAGAGGAAGGATTCATTCCCGCGAAAAAAGCACATCCAGCGTTCCTTGTGGGAAACATTGGTTCGCTGATGGAGCATCTGCAAGCAAATGGGGTATCATTTCGGATTGACGAAGAAATTCCTCACCTTATCCGCTTTTTCACAGAGGACCCATTTGGAAACCGGCTGGAGTTCATGGAGGCGAAACAGGAATGACCATTGATTTTCACGCTGAGAAAAATCAGTTGAGTTATACTGGAAGAACCGCTGACGATTCGTGGAGTCAGACGATCTTGTCACTCGTCAATCCTGTGGGCAAAAACGTCGTCGACATCGGTTGTGGCGGTGGAATTTACAGTAAGGCTTGGGCTGGGTTAGGAGCTGCTTCTGTCACGGGCATTGACTTCTCTCAGGTGATGGTAGAAGCGGCGAGAGAGCAATGCGCTGACGATCCAAAGATTTCGTTTGTACAGGGGGATGCCCGGGCAACAGGCTTGCCGAGTCAGTGTGCGGATATTGTATTCGCTCGCGCCTTGATCCATCATTTCCCGGAGCAAGACTTGCAGAAGTTTTTTAAAGAAGTCATCAGGCTATTGACACCGGGGGGAATTTGCCTGATCCAAGATAGGACGATGGACGATGTCAAAATGCCAGCCTCGCCGACTCATTTTCGCGGTTATTTCTTTACCCGATACCCGCGCTTGCTCACGATAGAAGAGACACGAAGACCGGATGATACAACGGTGCAGAACAGCATGAAGCTCGCGGGGCTTGAACAGGTGAACAAGACGACGCTATGGGAGACAAGACGTGAATACGATAGCTGGTCTGAATTGGAAGCAGACTTGCTTTCAAGAAAAGGCCGCTCCATTCTGCATGAATTGACCGATGTGGAACTGAAGGACCTCGTTCACACCATCCATGATCATGTAGCCAGGGAAGAAAAATGGAATGAGCAAGATTGCTGGAGTATATGGATAGGCAGCGCAACATGTGGCACAATAAAAGGGAAATAATTGTGAAACTTTTTGTTCACAAATTTGGATATGCTTGTCTCATAATACGTGAAGCTATATAATGGAATTGCCATTGTATTCCGGTTTGCGTCATCATGGTGAAGGAGTTGTCGTTTATGAAAATCGTTTTATTTGACATCCTGATGTTTATCTTCACATTCTTTATCGCTTGGGGCTGTTTGAATTCCATCAAAGCGAAAAACACATTTGCAATCTTATTTGGCTTTGTATCTTTGATGGTTTTCCTGTTCGCAGATGGTTTGATCATTTACTACCTGGTCAAGGGTGCGTAGATTAAACTGAAAACGCTTCGCTAAAAGAGGTTGTGCATTTGATGCACAGCCTCTTTTTTGTGAAAAACATCTCGTTGGTTTTCATTAAACACGATGGGACCCGCTGGCGGTCTGCAAAAAACGCTCTGACCGTTTTTTGCATGTAGTTAGGAAATATTTAGCATACTAAAGGCGGAGGTGGGAAAGTGGGCAAACAAAAAGGTTCTGCAACACATTCATACACGGCTGTCGTAGCAGCTGATCTGAAGACGAAGCAGTTGTGCAAACGTCTCCACTCCCATCATATCGCCATCATTGATCATCCAGACGTTGATGAGATAGCAGCACAGTCCTTGCTGGAAAGAGGGGTAAAAGTCGCCCTCAATCTTTCGCCATTCATGACGGGGCAATATCCGGCTGAAGGAGCCCGCCAACTTTTAACAAACGGTGTCACACTCTATGAAGTACTGGATGTAGATGGGTCGGATTCGTTCATGGAATGGATCGAGGGCAAGTATGCAACGATACGCGAAGAAAATTTGTACATCCTATTAGAAGAGAAGTGGGTCCATGTATGCAGGCTGCAGCAGGTGACGGTTCCCTCTATTTTGAACCGATGGTATGAAGCGCAGGATAAGTTGGATGATACACTCTCTTCGTTTATCGACAATACACTTTTGTACGCCAGCAAGGAAAAAGACCTTTTTTTAAAACCGCTTTGCCATGTGCGATTACATACAAAAATGGAACAGCGACACGTCGTTGTCGTCGTTCGCGGGAAACATTACAGAGAGGACTTGCTGACCCTGTCTTCCTACATTCAAGAATATCGACCTGTCTTGATCGGGGTCGATGGTGGTGCAGATGCCCTCATGGAAGCGGGGTATCGTCCAGACCTGATTGTGGGAGATATGGACAGCGTCTCGGACAGAGCACTCCAAAGCGGAGCGGAGGTCGTTGTTCATGCTTTTGTAGATGGGACAGCACCTGGAACGGCTCGCGTAAAAGCACTCGGTTTGCCTTATCATGTTTTGCCAGCGCCCGGTACGAGTGAAGATGTGGCGATGCTGTTAGCGTACGAAAAAGAGGCTAAACTGATCGTCACGATCGGTGCTCATACAAATATGATTGATTTTCTCGAAAAAGGCCGCAAAGGTATGGCGAGCACGTTATTGGTCCGCACAAAGATCGGGACAAAGCTAATTGATGCCAAAGGAGTCAGTCATCTCTATCGGCCGAGCGAGTCATGGAAGCTGTGGGGTTGGTGTATAGTCGCTATGCTTCTCCCTGTATCAGCCGCGCTCGTCATTAATCCGATCGCCCGTCATGCTGTACAGATGATTTGGACCCAGTGGCAGACTTGGACTTTATGAACAACGCACTTTCATGGAGGTAGACATGATACCCTTCCGCTATCATTTGATTTCACTGGCAGCCATATTTGTCGCACTTGGGGTAGGTATCTTGTTAGGAGGGACGGCAGGCCATTCATGGATAACGCAAGGAACAAACGGCATTCTTTCCAATATGGAAGCAAAGTATGATCGCGCGCTCAAAAGCAACCATGAATTAAGACAGCAAATGAATCGATTGCTCAAAGAAGTTGCTCGCAGCAACCAAGAAGTCGTCCAACTCATCAGCATACGCTATGTGGATGAACTTGCTGGAAGCAAGGTGTATGTTTGGCAGGAGGATGGCAACGTTGCTGAACAGGTTAAGCAACTGATGCATTCAGTAGGCATGGAAGTGGTTTCGTATCGCGAGGGAAATAGTTGGGAAGATGGAGTACTTTTGGTAGTAGCTAGGCAAGCGCCGCTTTGGCTACAGGAAAAACAGGTGAATTCCTGGATTCAGGTCGGAGAAGTGCCTGACTCTCCTGCAAAACAATGGGCACTTTTGGAGCAAGTGCAAAATAGATTGGCTGAGAGGAAGGGCTCGCGTGAAAAAAGTTAGCGTCGTCATCCCGGCGTTCAACGAACAGGCTTCCATCGGTGATACACTCCGTGCCATCCGTGAACGCTTTTTTTGTGATGAACTAATCGTCGTTGATGATGGCAGTAAAGATCAGACGGCACACATCGCAAGCAAGTGGGCGGATGTGGTGATTCGAGCGCCGCGCAATCAAGGGAAGGGTGCCGCTGTTCAACTGGGCTGGAAGTGCGCCAGTGGGGATGTGGTCATGCTTCTCGACGGTGATTTGCGAGACAGCGCAGCAGAAGCCGCACATTTGCTTACGCCGGTGCTACAAGATGTCTGTGATATGGCGGTAGCTGTTCTTCCCCCTCCGACAGTGAAAGCAGGTCTCGGATTAGCAAAAGGCTTGGCCCATCATGGCATCCGGATGTTGACAGGCTTTGAAGCAAAAGCCCCTTTATCGGGACAACGGGCAATACGTCGCGAGCTTCTTAATCGATTGGGGAGCCAGGATAAAGGATTTGGCTTAGAGGTGGGTCTCACTGTCGATGCTTTGCGTGCAGGGTATCGTGTAGCAGAGGTCCCTGTCTTTTTTTCGCACCGTGAAACGAAAAACGATTGGGCAGGCTTCTGTCATCGCGGGAATGAATTTGTCGCGATTAGCCGAACGCTATGCTGGAAATGGTGGGAGGGGCAGGAGTGGAAACGAAAATCATGATGCTCATCTTGCTCATCGCGGTCGTTCTTCCGCTGGTGCTTGACCGCCCGCTGCATAAAATCGGCACGCAAAAGCTCAAAGCACTGGGGATGAATCGATTCAATTACGAAGGAGAGTCCTTACTGACAGCAGGGGGGCTTATCCTCGTATGTTCGAGCGCTATAACTGGGCTAGTGCTGATCGGACTACTTCTTCTCAGTGGGGCCAAAAGCGAGCTTCTCCTGAACGGCTTATTGTTTCTAACAGGTATGATCACGATGGCTTTTTGGGGATGGCGTGATGATCGCACATCAGATCGGGCTGCAAAAGGCTTTCGTGGACATTTCGGCGTGTTATGGCGAGAGAGGCGAATGACTAGTGGGATGTGGAAGCTGATAGGCGGGACAAGCACGGCTTTTTATCTTTCCTTCTCTCTTTCGAACTCGTTGTGGGCCGGTATTGTTTCCTTTGGTTTACTTGCACTCTCGCCTAATATTGTTAACTTGTTTGATTTGCGGCCTGCACGGGCGATCAAAGTGTTTTGGTGCCTGACAGCAATGGCAGCGGCTTTTGGTTTATGGACAATAGGAGCCAGTGCGGCGATGGCAAACTGGATTTTTTTGATCCCTGTTTTCATGGCAAGCGTGCGCATGTTTCCCCATGACGCTGGCGGCAAAATCATGCTCGGAGATACAGGGTCCAATGCCTTGGGTTTTGCAGCAGGCTTTTCCTTTGTCATTGGGACACCTATTTATGTACAGGCGAGTATGCTCGTGCTTTTCCTGTGTCTTCAGATTGCGGCAGAATTTTGCTCGTTTTCCCGCGTCATCGAACACGTCGGCTGGCTTCGTCGGCTCGATCAATGGGGGAGAGTTACAGAAGCTGAAAATAAAAAAAACCAGACTGGCTCGTCCGGTTTGGTCTAGTCCTCATCATCAGGCTCAGGAACCATGAAACGGGGCTGTACGCGATTTTTTTTGCGTTCGTGATGGAGAATAAATCCGGCAATAAACCATACAGGGATGGCGAAAGCCAGTATACCTAGAATGAGTTTTCCCCACAAAAATCCAACATCGGGAGAGGCAGAATAGAAGAATGCGTCTCGGATTAACTTGATTCCGTACATGGCGATTGCCGCCGGGATTACCATAATTAAGAGGGCAATGATTTTCTGAAATACCAAGGGTTTTTCACCCCTTTCTCGAATGCGTAAACGACTTCAATAACTACAGCACGGTCTTTTCATCATATCGGATGCGAACAGCCTTGTCCACCGTACCTGTTGCACATGAACGAGCGCACGTTAGGGAAGAACGCCTGTCCATCAACGGTTTGTTGGAGTACAATGGTATCGAGTAAGATCGTAAAGAGGTTGTTCAAAAAGTGAGGGGTCTCTCGCATGCACAAGCTGCTCATCGTTGGTGCGGGACGTGGTGGAACAGCACTCCTGCGGATGCTAAACCAGATGGACCGATTACAAGTCGTTGCTGTCGTCGATCAACGGCCGGACGCCCCAGGCATTCTGCTGGCCCAATCATTGGGGATTCCCGTCGATCAAGATTATCGGCCTTATCTGGATGAGGATCTGGATGTCATTTTAGAAGCTACAGGGGACCTGGGGGAGTATGAGCATCTCAGGCAATTAAAGAAAGATAAGACAGTGCTCATTCCAGGAACGTTTACGAGAATCGTCATGAAATTGATTCGGGAACGCGATAAACTAATTGCGGTCTTGATGCAAAATCAGCGCGAGCGGGAAACGATGTTGAACTCCACGCATGACGCGATTATCGGTGTCAATCGTCAAGGAGTTATAACGTTGTTCAACAAAGCCGCAGAGCGATTGATGGGCATCGAGGCGAGTGAAGTGCTGGATACAAAAGTTTCAGAGCGTATACCGAACACTCGGTTACATATTGTATTAAAGACAGGCTCTCCCGAATTGAATCAGGAGCAAGTTTTGCCGAATCAAACGCGGATTATTACAAACCGTGTGCCCGTTCGCAATGACCGCGGAGAAGTTGTCGGAGCTGTTGCCATTTTCCGTGATATTACAGAAATCATGGCGTTGGCAGAAGAAGTGACGAACTTGAAAGATTTGCAGAGCATGCTACAAGCGATTATTCAATCATCGGACGAAGCAATATCAGTTGTTGACCAATACGGGAATGGACTTTTGATCAACCCTGCCTACACAAGGCTTACGGGTTTTTCGCAAGACGACATTATCGGGAAACCAGCGACGGTAGATATTTCCGAAGGCGATAGCATGCACATGCAAGTCTTGAAAACGAAGAAGGCAGTGAGAGGCGCCCCCATGAAATTGGGACCAAAGCGCAAGGACGTTGTAGTCAATGTTGCACCTGTTCTGGTCGATGGAGAGCTGAAAGGCAGCGTTGGCGTCATTCACGATGTCTCTGAATTCAAGCGCCTGTCAGAAGAGCTGGAGAGAGCTCGTCGTATCATCCGCAATCTGGAGGCAAAATATAGCTTTGCAGACATCATTGGCTATAGCGAGTCCATGCAGCAAGCGATCGAGCAAGCCAAAAAAGCGGCGTCAACACCAGCAACGGTCCTTCTTCGTGGAGAATCGGGAACGGGGAAAGAGCTGTTTGCCCACGCCATACATAATGCAAGTGAACGAAAATACAACCAATTTATCCGGGTCAACTGTGCAGCGATCTCAGAGAGCCTGCTGGAGAGTGAGCTTTTCGGTTACGAAGAAGGTGCGTTTACAGGTGCGCGTCGAGGAGGAAAGCGGGGGCTGTTTGAGGAAGCGAGCGGTGGAACAATCTTTTTGGACGAGATCGGCGAGCTGTCCATGAGCATGCAGGTCATGCTTTTGCGGGTCCTGCAGGAGCGAGAGGTCGTACGAGTCGGTGGAACGAAGCCGATCAACATCGATGTTCGCGTCATTGCAGCTACCCATGTGAATCTGGAGGCAGCGATCGGAGCGGGACGTTTCCGTGAAGACCTGTATTATCGTCTCCACGTCGTACCGATTCATATCCCTCCACTCAGACAGCGTTTGGAAGATATTAAACCGATTGCCATGCACCTGCTGCGAAAAGCCAATCTGGAGTATGGTAGAAATGTAGAAGAGCTGCATGAAGAAACATTGCAGATGCTTCTGTCCTATCACTGGCCAGGGAATGTACGCGAGTTGGAAAATGTACTGGGCAGGGCGATGATTCATATGCGGATCAACGAGCGAATCATTATGCCGGAGCATTTACCCCCTCTGGAAAGAAGAATCGTTTCGACCAAAAAGGAAGAGGCTCAGCATGAGGATTCCACTGGTACCACATTAAAAGAAGCAGTAGAAAAGGCAGAACGTCAGCACATATTGCGGGAACTGGCAGCAGCCAAAGGCAATCGCACCCTTGCAGCCAAACGTCTTGGAATCGCGATTCGCAGTTTGTACTACAAGATGGAAAAATTGGGCATCATGGATGTGCAGGAAGAGTAACAAAGTAATCGTGCAAAATGTTGCACGCAAATCTTTGCGCGTATATGCAAAAAAATGCAGACTTGACGTCGGGATACTCATTCCACGTTCTTGTAAATAAAGCGCTTTCATGAGTTTGATTTTATTGGCATGACTTTTGCATATACCTCTTGGCGGGAAATTCTCCAAATGGAGCCCACTGTTACGCCAGCTTACTTAAGCGGAAAACGAAAGATACTAGGGAGGTTTCTTCAGTGAACATCTTTGACTACATGCAAAAGTACGATTACGAGCAATTGGTATTTTGCCAAGACGAAAATTCCGGTTTGAAAGCAATCATTTGCATTCATGATACGACATTAGGACCAGCACTCGGCGGTACGCGCATGTGGCCGTATAAAACAGAAGAAGAGGCGATTGTGGACGTACTGCGTCTCGGTCGTGGGATGACTTACAAAAACGCTGCGGCTGGACTGAACATCGGTGGTGGTAAAGCAGTCATCATCGGTGATCCGCGTGAGCATAAGAGCGAAGAGCTGTTCCGTGCTTTCGGTCGCTATATTCAAGGGCTCAATGGCCGTTACATCACGGCTGAGGATGTAGGAACGACGGTAGCAGACATGGATATGATCCACCTGGAAACAGATTTCGTCACAGGTGTTTCTCCGGCATTCGGTTCCAGTGGTAACCCATCTCCTGTTACAGCATACGGTGTTTACCGCGGAATGAAAGCTGCTGCTAAATTGGCGTTTGGTTCCGACTCCCTCTCCGGCCGAGTGATTGCTGTACAAGGTGTAGGTAACGTAGCGTACAATTTGTGCCGCCATCTGCATGAAGAAGGCGCGCATTTGATCGTAACGGACATCAATCAAGAAAACGTAGATCGCGCAGTGAACGATTTCGGTGCGAAAGCTGTAGGCGTTAACGAGATCTTTGGTGTTGAGTGCGATATCTTCTCTCCTTGCGCACTGGGTGCAATCATCAACGATGACACGATTCCACTCTTCAAAGCAAAAGTGATTGCAGGGGCAGCTAACAACCAGCTGAAAGAAGAGAGACACGGTGACCAAATTCACGAAATGGGTCTGATCTACGCGCCTGACTACGTGATCAATGCTGGTGGAGTAATCAATGTGGCAGATGAGCTGCAAGGCTACAACCGCGAGCGTGCACTGAAAAAAGTAGAAACAATCTATGACAGCATCCTGAAAATTTACGAAATCGCTGAACGTGATGGCATGGCTTCCTACAAAGCTGCTGACCGCATGGCAGAAGAGCGCATTGCAAGTGTTGCAAGATCACGTAATACTTTCCTGCAAAACGGCAAGACTGTTTACAAGCGCTAATCTCGTTTCTTCTATAAAGTTCTTACTCCTGTCCGCTCTTCTATGGAGGAGCGGTCAGGAATACATAAACGGTTTTCTTTGAATATTCATATTCTCATAAAAACGCAGGCTAGCTTTCCGAATGAAAGGAGAGATCGTGGTGTCTCAAGAGTTTGATCTAGTCGTCCTCGGGGGAGGTACCGGCGGTTATGTAGCGGCAATCCGCGCTTCCCAGTTGGGAATGAAGGTAGCAATCGTGGAAAAAGAAAAGCTCGGTGGTACTTGCTTGCACCGTGGTTGCATCCCATCTAAAGCGCTATTGCGCAGTGCAGAAGTATTCTCCACCCTGAAGGAAGCTGACAAATACGGAGTCTCGGCAGGTACTGTAGGCTATGACTTCACAAAAATACAAGAGCGAAAGCAAGGCATTATCGACCAACTTCACAAAGGGATTCAATACTTGATGAAAAAAGGCAGCATTACTGTCTTTGAAGGCTTTGGTAGAGTCATGGGGCCTTCCATTTTTTCTCCGCAGGCAGGTGCTGTGCGCATTGAAAAGGAAAACGGGGATCAAGAAATGATCGTTCCACGGTTCCTTTTGCTGGCAACAGGTTCTCGTCCACGCACACTTCCCGGTTTGGTTATCGACGGATCTTATGTGGTAACAAGCGATGAAGCGTTGCAGTGGGAGCAATTGCCTGCTTCAGTTGTCATTGTGGGTGGCGGTGTTATCGGGATTGAGTGGGCTTCCATGCTCAATGATTTCGGTGTGGAAGTAACTGTTGTGGAGTACGCAGACCGTATTTTGCCGCTTGAGGATGAAGAAGTGAGCAAGGAATTGGCTCGTCTGTTGAAAAAGCGGAAAGTAAACATCGTGACGGGAGCAAAGGTGCTGCCTGAATCGTTGGAAAAAGGGGAAGGCAAAGTATCTATTCAGGCGGAAGTCAAGGATGGAGTCCAAACCTTTGAAGCCGAAAAGGTACTCGTATCAGTAGGACGCCAAGCAAATGTAGAAAACATCGGTTTGGAAGCAACAGAAATCAAAGTCGAGCGTGGCGTAGTCGTGGTTAATGAATTTTTCCAGACCGCAGAGTCTCATATTTATGCGATTGGAGACGTTATTGGCGGCTTGCAATTGGCGCATGTTGCCTCGCATGAAGGAATTCTTGCGGTAGAGCACATGGCTGGACAAAACCCGCACCCGATGGATTACACCAAGGTTCCGAAATGTACGTATAGCCGACCTGAAGTCGCAAATGTCGGACTCACTGAAAAAGAAGCAAAAGAACAAGGCTACGATGTAAAAATCGGCAAGTTCAGCTTTAAGCCGCTGGGCAAAGCACTGATTCACGGTGAGAATGACGGCTTTGTGAAGTTGGTCGTTGATGCCAAGACCAATGATTTGTTAGGGGTTCACATGATCGGTACACATGTGACAGATATGATTTCCGAAGCGGGCTTGGCCCGTGTACTGGATGCGACTCCGTGGGAGATCGGTCAGACGATTCACCCGCATCCATCCTTATCCGAAGCAATCATGGAGGCAGCGCAGGCTGTCGACGGAAAAGCGATACACAATTAGCAAGGAGGGAATGTAACGATGACAACCAAGCGACATGAGCAAGTGGGATTGACCGATGCACAAGTCCTTGACATGTATTATTACATGCTATTGGCCAGAAAAATTGACGAGCGCCAATGGCTGTTGAATCGTGCGGGCAAAGTACCGTTCGTGATTTCCTGCCAGGGTCAGGAAGCAGCTCAGGTGGGGGCAGCTTTTGCGATGGAAAAAGACAGAGATTTCTTGTGCCCGTACTATCGCGATCTTGGTTTGGTGCTGGTCTTTGGCCAAACAGCTCGTGATTGCATGCTGTCCGCTTTTGCGAAAGCAGAAGATCCGAATAGCGGAGGAAGACAGATGCCAGGTCACTTCGGTGGCAAGAAGTACAATATTTTGACGGGCTCAAGCCCTGTGACTACCCAAGTGCCGCACGCAGTCGGTATGGCTTTGGCGGGTAGAATGAAGCAAAAAGATTTTGTTGTGTATGCGTCGTTCGGAGAAGGTTCCAGCAACCAGGGGGACTTCCACGAAGGTGCGAACTTTGCGGGTGTCCACAAGCTCCCGGTTATCTTCTTCTGCGAAAACAACAAATACGCGATCTCTGTACCACTGAAAAAGCAGTTGGCTTGTGAAAGTGTAGCAGACCGTGCGATCGGCTATGGCTTCCCGGGCATCAGTGTGGACGGAAACGATCCGATTGAAGTATACCGCGTCATGAAAGAAGCGGTTGAGCGTGCTCGCAGTGGTCAAGGGCCAACGCTGATCGAAGCCGTTATGTATCGCCTTGTTCCACACTCCAGTGACGATGACGATCGAGTGTATCGTACGAGAGAAGAAGTGGAAGAAGCGAAGAAAAAGGACCCGTTGATTGTTTTCGCTGCATATTTGAGAGAGATCGGACTCTTGGACGAACATAAGGAAGCAGATATGCTTGCTCGCGTACAGCTGGAAGTGGATGAAGCCACTGAATATGCAGAAAACGCGCCATATCCAACACCAGAATCGACTATGACATACGTATACGGGGAATAAGGGGGGATCTTTTATGGCAGTCATTTCTTTTATTGATGCAATTACAATGGCGATGCGTGAAGAAATGCGTCGCGATTCCAATGTGTTTATCCTCGGAGAAGACGTTGGCGTACGCGGTGGGGTTTTCCGTGCGACAAACGGGTTGATTGAAGAGTTTGGCGAGGAGCGCGTGATTGATACGCCACTGGCTGAATCCGCTATTGTCGGTGTAGGGATTGGTGCGGCAGCTTACGGCATGCGTCCAATCGCGGAGATTCAGTTTGCGGACTTCATCATGCCAGCTGTGAACCAAATTGTCAGTGAGGCGGCAAAAATGCGCTATCGTTCGAACAACGACTGGCATTGCCCGATCACGATTCGTGCTCCATTTGGCGGCGGGGTTCACGGTGCACTGTACCATTCACAATCTGTGGAAGCGATGTTCACGAACACCCCTGGTTTGAAAGTAGTAGCACCTTCGACACCTTATGATGCAAAAGGTCTTCTGAAAGCAGCCATTCGCGACGAGGATCCTGTGCTCTTTTTCGAGCACAAGCGCTGCTATCGTTTAATCAAAGGCGAAGTGCCTGAGGATGACTATGTGCTGCCGATTGGCAAAGCGGATGTCAAGCGAGAGGGTACAGACATCACGGTCATCTCCTACGGTTTGACTCTGCACTTCGCACTCCAAGCTGCGGAAAAGCTCGCACAAGAAGGCATCAGCGCGCATGTTCTTGATTTGCGCACACTGTATCCGTTGGACAAGGAAGCGATTGTAGAAGCGGCTTCGAAGACAGGCAAAGTATTGATCGTACACGAGGACAACAAAGAAGGCGGCGTTGGCGGTGAGGTAGCTGCCATTGTAGCGGAGCATTGCCTGTTCGATTTGGATGCACCGATTAAACGTCTTTGCGGTCCAGATGTACCGGCTATGCCATACAGCCCGCCGATGGAAAAATACTTTATGCTGAACCCGGAAAAAGTATTGGAAGCAATGCGCGAGCTGGCCAACTTTTAAGGCGAGGAGGACCAAGGATCATGGCAACGAAAGTACTTATGCCCCAGCTCGGAGAGAGCGTGACCGAGGGCACCATTAGCAAATGGCTGGTCAATGTAGGCGACACGGTCAAGAAATACGACTCGCTGGCTGAAGTGACGACGGATAAAGTAAACGCAGAGGTTCCTTCTACCGTTTCAGGACGCGTTACAGAGATCGTCGTGCCAGAAGGTGAGACAGTCGCTGTCGGTACGTTGATCCTATATATAGAAGAAAGTGGTGCGGAAGGTGCAACTGCAGCGCCTGCTGGCACGACGGAAACTACGGCCCCACAAGCGCCTGCAACCGAGCAGCCAAAGGCAGCTACGCCGGCTGTATCTAATCAGCAAGTACCAGTCATGGATGGACCGAAACAACGTTATTCACCTGCTGTTGTCATGCTCTCACAGCAGCATGGCATTGATTTGTCCCGCGTTGTAGGGACTGGGGCAGGCGGTCGTATTACCCGCAAAGATGTCCAAGCGATTATCGACGCGGGCGGCCAAAAACCAACTGAGACCGTGAAAGAAACGGTCGCGCAGGCTCCAGTAGCAGTCGAACAAACTACTGTCGTTTCAACACCTGCACCGGTAGTACCAGCTTCGACTCCTGCTGTTTCCGTAGATATACCGGTTGCAAGCGGTGATCAAGTTGTCCCTGTAACATCTATTCGTCGTACGATTGCAAGCCGGATGGTACAGAGTAAGCATGAGGCTCCACATGCTTGGACGATGGTCGAAGTAGACGTGACCAATCTCGTTAACTTCCGCAATCAGGCAAAAGGTGAATTTGCGAAAAAGGAAGGGCTCAACCTCACGTTCCTGCCGTTCTTTATCAAAGCGGTTGTGGAAGCGTTAAAAGAGTACCCGATGATCAATTCCACATGGGCGCATGACAAAATCATCGTGAAAAAGGACATCAACATCTCCATCGCAGTAGCCACGGAAGATGCTCTCTATGTTCCTGTCATCAAGCATGCTGACCAAAAATCCATTCTTGGCATTGCTAAGGCAGTTGATGATCTGGCAGCACGCACCCGTGCAGGAAAATTGACGATGGATGACATGACAGGCGGGACCTTTACGGTTAACAACACAGGCTCCTTTGGCTCTGTTTTGTCCCAGCCGATTATCAATGCTCCACAAGCTGCGATCCTTAGTGTTGAGTCCATTGTGAAACGCCCTGTCGTCATTAACGACATGATCGCAGTGCGTTCCATGGTCAATCTGTGCATGTCCTTGGATCATCGCGTGCTGGATGGTCTGATTTGTGGACGATTCCTGCAAAGCGTGAAGCAAAAGCTTGAGAATGTAGGACCGGATACCAAGCTGTACTAGGGTGTGGAAAAACCAGGTCAGGTAAAGACCTGGTTTTTTTGATAAAAAATATCTAAAAAAATTTTCCAAATCGAACATTTCGTATGTAACTTTTTCCGAGACGTCTTCGTCTTAGCAATTGGAGCCAGTAAGTCTCATAAATGATATAGAAGAGATTCCCACCAGATAGCATTTGTGGTAGACTGGTAGCGTCCTGCTAGAGAGAATTTCCAGATAAAGGGTAAATATGGGAGGAAAAACATGGAAAAGAGTAAAAAAGCACTACCAATAGTGCTGGCATCAGCGCTGGCCGCTACACCTTTTGTGTCAGTACCGCAGCAAGCACATGCTATTGAAAAATTGTCGGTAACGGCTGACAACGATGGTGCAGGTAAAGAAAGTGACTACACCATTGAATTCAAGCTAGAAGAAGACCTGGATAGTGGAGAAACCATTACCATCGAATTCGATTCTGATTATGATATCGACGATGACATTGATACGGATGATATTGATGCTAGCTTCGATGTGAAGAAAGTAAGTGTTGATGGAGAAGAAATTACAATCAAGACAGATGAAGAATTAGAAAAAGGCGATAAAATTAAGATTAAAATTACGAGCGGTATCACGAATCCCGACGACAAAGGTTCATACAGCGTAAGTGTAGAAGCGGGCGACGAGGATTCGGAATCAGATGATGTAGATATCAAAAAAAGCAGCTCGAGCAGCAGTAGCAAGTCTAGCAATGATTACGCCGTATCGTTGAGCAGCAAAGCAGCAGGAGAAAAAGTCAGCCTCAAGCTTGGCAAAATTTCTCTCAAAGGAAGTGATGAGCTGGAGACTAACTCCACGATTACTGTCACTTTCCCAGAGAAAAACATGTTGCCATCAAGCATTGATGAAGAGGATGTAAAAGTAAACGGTTATACAGCGAAATCTGTCAGTGTCAGTGGCAGTACGGTTGATGTCAAAATTCCGAGTGGTGCAGACGCAGATGATTACATCACCTTGGAATTTGACAAGGATGCTGGAATCGAGAACCCTGATTCCAGTGGCAAGCATGTTTTCAAAGTGAAATATGATGGAACTACATACGAATCAGAAGATATTGAAATTACGAAGAACGGTTCCAGCTCTAGCAGCGCTTCCGACAGCTTTACAGTGAACCTGTCTGATCCGGGCGCAGGAGCTCGCTCCAGCTACACCTTTGATGCTGACTTTGGCAGCAAAGAATTGAAAGCGGATGGAGAACTGGTTCTCGAATTCCCATCATCTGACATGGTGCCGGGTATTTTGACTGCATCAGACTTTTTGCTCAATGGGAAACCAGCGAAAAAAGCAACAGCAGCTGGTAATAGAATCGCGTTGGTAGCCCCAACCGGCTTCAGTGCTAATAGCAGAGTGAAGGTTGAAGTTACTTATGGAGCGTGGATTTCCAATCCAAAAACGGCTGGCAGCTATACGTTGAAGGCTACTGTTTCCGGAAGAACCTTGGAATCCAAATCCTTCAGCGTTGGTGGCTCTTCTGTGAACCCGACGCCAACCAACCCAACCAATCCAACAACGCCAGTACCTGTACCAAATACAGCTACTAACAACAACACTGCAACTATCGCTTTGACACAAAATGCACTTGGCAAGCAGACGGGTGTGAACGTGGCAATCAAAGGATTAGGTGTTGGTCTGCAAAAGCAACGCGATTTCATCGAGATCGTATTCCCGGTAGGCTACAAGGTACCGGCTTACATCGCGCCAGCTAATATCTCTGTAAATGGTGTAGGAGCGAATTTCGTTGCGGTTCGTGGACAAAACGTACTGATTTATCCGTCTCAGGATATTCCTGCGGCAACAAACGCTAATATCGTGATCAATCCAGCAGCGAACATCGTAAACCCTGCTGTGAAAAACACATATAGCATCAGCGTATTTACTTCCGAAGAAAGAGGGTTGCTGTTTGCACGTGCTGTTGGTGTAGGGATGCCTTCCCCGGCTCAACCAAAGCCTGCAACGCCGACACCACAACAACCATCGACTGTTATTCCGGTGAACTCAGCTTCCTTTAAAGTAAATACAGCAAACTTCACCCTGCATGGCAAAAACTATCCTCTCTCTGTAGCTCCTTACATTGCAGATGGAAATACGACCATGGTTCCAGCCCAATTCTTTAAAGAAGCACTGGCACTGACTACGCAATGGAACAATACAAGTGTTGCTGTTATCAGTGGAACCAAGGTTGTGAAGTTTACAGTTGGTTCGAAAACAGCTAAAGTAGGCAAAACGGAAATCCAATTGCCAACACCTGTTGTCCTGAAAAACGGCATGCCAATGATCCCAATCCGTACGGTTACGGATAATCTTGGTTACAAAGTCGGCTGGGATGCGAAAACTTCCAGTGTATTCGTTCACAAATAAAAACTAGCTGGGACAAACGAAAAACCCCTTTCCGCTTTTCGGTCGGAAAGGGGTTTTTAAGTGTTTATCATCACTCGTTTATTGAAAGTAAAAAAACGTGGGAACGATGAGTGAGAGAATTAGAATGCCGATCAGGATTTTTGCAAAGAGCGATTGGTGTCTCATTCTAATCAAACCTCCTTTCAGGGTTGAGGGAATTATCAGGTGATTCTGTAAGTGGCTGTGCTAGAATGAAGAAAAGGATATCATTGGCTTTCTTTTTTTCGTCCATGCTGAAATTGTACCGAAATGTAGCCAATGAGACAACCACTTACAAAAGGATGATGATTCGTGAGCGCACCGAAAAAAATTGCCCATATCGGCATTGCGGTAAAAAGCTTGGAAAAGACGCTTCCCTTTTATACCGAGCAATTGGGATTGGAGTTGGTTGGAACTGAAATCGTAGAAAGCGAACATCTTCAAGTGGCATTTTTAAAGATCGGGGAAAGTCATATTGAATTACTAGAACCGCTAAGTGATGAGAGTCCGATAGCGAAATTTATGGAAAAACGCGGAGAAGGCATTCACCACATTGCTTTTGATGTGGATGACGTTACGAGTCGTCTAGCCACATTAAAAGAGCAAGGAGTACCTCTCATTCACGAGGTCCCCAAAGCGGGTGCGCACGATGCGCTGATCGGATTTTTGCATCCGAAGGCTGCGAATGGCGTCTTGTATGAGCTATGCCAATATCCGAAAGAATCATAGCCGTTTACGTAGTAGAAAAATTTTTTTTGCGGTATACTGGAACTTGTGAATATGTACCAAAATCGGGCAGTACGATCAGGAGGTAACGAGTGTGAGTACGATCAACCAAGAGCGTTTGTTAAATGAATTTTTAGAGCTCGTCCAAATTGACAGTGAAACGAAGAACGAAGCAGAGATCAACAAGGTGCTCAAAGAAAAACTGATGGCGATGGGCTTTACCGTAGAAGAGGATGACGCAGCAGCGAAAACCGGACACGGTGCCAACAATCTGATCGCAACCTTGGAGGGAACTGGAAAAGGTCCAGTTATTCTGTTTAGCAGTCATATGGATACGGTTGTACCAGGAAACGGAATCAAGCCACAAATTCGTGATGGCTACATCTATTCCGATGGAACGACGATCCTCGGTGCGGATGACAAAGCAGGAATCGCCGCGATCTTTGAAGGTATTCGCAGCATGAAAGAGCAAAACTTGCCACATCCAACGATCCAAGTCGTATTGACTGTGGGAGAAGAATCTGGACTTGTAGGCTCCCGCGCAATGGATTCCAGCCTGCTGAAAGCAGAAATGGGCTTCATCCTCGATTCGGAAGGTCCAGTTGGAAAAATTACAGTAGCTGGTGCTGGACAATATCGCATCGTAACCAAAATCCACGGTAAAGCAGCGCATGCAGGTGTGAATCCAGAGGATGGCATCAGTGCTATATCGGTTGCTAGTAAAGCAATTTCTCGTATGCCACTGGGCCGTATTGATGCAGACACAACTGCAAACATCGGGCGTTTTGAAGGTGGAAAAGCGTACAATATCGTAACGGATTATGTGGAAATTTGGTCCGAGGCTCGCAGCCTGGTTATGGACAAGCTGGAAGCACAAGTGAAGAAAATGACATCAGCATTTGAAGAAGTGGCAGCCGAGATGGGTGCAACTTGCGAAAATGACGTTATTTTTATGTACCACGGCTACAAATTCAACGAAGAAACGCCTGTTGTACAAAAAGCAATTGCAGCGGTAAAACGTGTTGACCGCAATCCTGAGCTGGTTGCAAGCGGCGGCGGAAGCGACGGTAACGTATTTAACGGCTACAACGTGCCAAGCGTAAACTTTGCCATCGGCTATGAAGAAATCCATACAAAAAACGAGCGCATGCCAATCGCTGAACTGAACAAAGCGGCTGAGCTGGTGCTTGCTGTCATTGCAGAAGTACAAGAGTAACCAAATGAGGTCGGAATCTCCTTGCGAGGGGTTCCGGCCTTTTTGTTCGTTCGCTCACTTGTTTGCATGATTGAGACAACCACTGTTCATCATAGACTGAATAGAAAGCTCGGGGACGAGGCAGGAATGAAAGGGGGGAAGCTGGGTGCTTCGTTTGGCGGTGGGGACGGTCCAAAAAGTTCTGGAAAAGCAAACAGGGATGCAGATACTCGAAGTCCGGACAGAATCGGTTACTGGATACAAAATGGAGAGAGTGCTGTCTTTTTTGCAGGAGGATTATAAAAGTGGCGATTTACTTTTGATCAATACAACCGCTGTTCGATTGGAATTGGGGACAGGCGGGTATCATTTTGTCGTAGGAAAGATTACTCAACCAGAGGAAACGGATGTCCTTCCTAATGAGTGGGGGCATGTGATGAAAATGCGCTATTCGCCATGGCAGCTCGCGGTAGATTCGGTAGAAGAACAGGCCAGCCCGTACCACCCTTTGTTTGTGCAAGAAGATTTATCCTTGCAAGGTACCCCTGTTTTGATTAGCGAGCTACACAGTCTTCTACCTGTTGCTGTCCTTGCTTTGCATATAAAAAATCCAAATGCCCGTATCGTATATGTCATGCCAGACGGCGCATCTTTGCCGATTGCCTTGAGTCAGCATGTCCATCAATTAAAAGGAAACGGGAGCTTGGCTGCGACAGTGACGACAGGTCATGCGTGGGGGGGAGATCGTGAGTCGTTGACAATTCATAGTGGCTTGCTGGCAGCACGCCATGTAGAGCATGCCGATATCATTGTTTGTATGCTCGGACCTGGGGTAGCGGGTACGGGTACACCTTATGGCTTCTCGGGAATTCAGTTAGCTGAGGTCATTCATGCCGTAGCCACTCTTGGAGGAACACCCTTTTTTATTCCTAGAATCAGCTTTGGGGACCCACGTACCAGGCATTACGGTGTCAGTCATCATACCGTGTCGATTTTAAACAGATTTGCTCTCTGTCCTGCCCTGGTTACAATCCCGATTTTCAGGGATGAAAGAGATGAAGTCCTTTCACGGCAAATGAAAGCAATAGAAGTTGCAGGAAAGCATATTTTCATAAAGGGAAAAGTCCCAGACCCGTCAGAACTGGCTTCACTGGAAAAGGGGTATGGC
Source organism: Brevibacillus sp. MS2.2 (assembly GCF_013284345.1). Lineage (NCBI taxonomy): Bacteria > Bacillati > Bacillota > Bacilli > Caryophanales > Paenibacillaceae > Brevibacillus > Brevibacillus sp. MS2.2. Next base: position 119,869 of record NZ_JABSUZ010000014.1, on the reverse strand, counting down.
TTGTCCTTTTCTACGATGGGGCGAAATTGGCAAGAGGACCCTGCCCCTTTTCAGACGGCATGGATGGCTGCCGATTTGGTAGAAAACAGTCTGGGCTACATCTTCCAAACCGTTAACGACGCACCGCATTCGCCCGCTTCATCAAGTACTCTTGAAGCGTTAGGTCTTTACTTGACCAGGAACGAAGTGCAGCCTTGATCTCCCAAGCTTTTCCGACCATACGCAAGTGCTTTTCGCTAACATATGTTTTCATTCATGATCTCCTCCGATACAATAGGGTGGACAAGCTCTATGCTCCCAACTTATGGAGGGAATCGACGATTTAGAACGACTTCATGAAAAAAAGGATGATGACGACAGTGAATAAATATGATCACTTGTATGAAAAAACCATTTCCAGTCAACCCATTTATGACGGAAGAATTATTAAGGTCAAGGTAGATGAAGTACTTCTGCCCAATGGCAACACAGCCAAGCGAGAAATCGTGAATCATCAAGGGGCGGTTGCCGTATTACCGATAACAGATGATAACAAAATGGTTGTAGTTCGTCAGTTCCGCAAGCCTTTGGAGCGTACAATCGTGGAAATCCCAGCAGGAAAGCTGGAGCCAGGGGAAGAGCCACTTGCATGTGCAATGCGCGAGCTGGAAGAAGAGACAGGTTATGTTGCGAGTCAGTACACACCGCTCAGCTCTTTTTATACATCGCCAGGCTTCGCGGATGAAATTTTACATGTTTTTGTGGCCACTGGTTTGAAAAAAGGAGAAAGCAAACCGGACGAGGATGAGTTCGTTGATGTGCTGGAAGTAACACTGGAAGAAGCGCATGCCCTGCATCAAAGTGGAGAAATCCGTGATGCCAAGACAGTCGTGGCATTATACGCGTGGGAAAACAAAATGTTGCGCGAACGTGGGTAGTACGATGCTTTCTTCCTATTTTTGCGACATGCATATTCACATCGGCGGTACGTGGACGGGTAAACCTGTGAAAATAACGGCTTCACGCCAAATGACACTCACCAAAATTTTGGAGGAAGCCTTAGAGAAAAAAGGGATGGATGTCATCGGGATTATTGATGCACATTCGCCGGAGGTTCAGGATGAGCTGGTAAATCTGTTGGAAAAGGGATCAGCCATTGAACAGGTGGATGGAGGAATTTCCTACAAAGATACCTTGCTTATCTTGGGTTGCGAAGTAGAAATCAAGGAGCCGGGGCGTGGTGCAGCTCATTTTCTCGTCTATCTACCGAAGCTGCAAGAAATGAAGCAATTTACCGCGTGGCTGTCAGAACGCTGCAAAAATGTGCAATTGAGTTCTCAGCGTATCTACACATCACTCAGGGAATTACAAGCCTGCGTCGATCAATTGCAGGGACTCTTGATCCCGGCCCATGTTTTTACGCCGCATAAAGGGTTGTATGGGAGCTGTACGGATTCGATGGCAGAAGTGCTCGATCCTTCGCTCATCTATGCGGTCGAGCTAGGATTGAGTGCGAATACCATTATGGCGGACCGCATATCCGAGCTGCATGACAAAACCTTTCTCACAAATTCGGATGCCCATTCTCTGGCGAAGATAGGCCGGGAATATCAAGCGATGTATATGCAAGAGCGTTCCTTCGCAGAGTGGGTGAAAGCGATTAAGCGTATCGGTGACAGAGGGGTTCGTATGAACTATGGTCTACACCCTGAGCTTGGCAAGTATCATCAGACGGCGTGTCAAGCTTGCCAGTCTTTACTAGCGGCGGATGCCTCAGGCAAATGTCCGGAATGCGGCTTCCAACGAATTGTGCGAGGGGTTGCAGCGCGCATTGATCAGCTAGCGGATGTAGAGGCAGGCCAGCATCCGGCGTTCCGTCCTCCTTATATCGAGCAAATCCCGTTGGAATTCATTCCGGGAGTCGGTCCGAAAATGTTGGACAAGCTGTATCAATCGTTTGGTACACAGATGAACGTATTGCATCGCGTGAACGAAGAACAGCTCACTCATGTTGTGGGAGAGAAAATCGCTTCGCTTATTGTGCAAGCACGAGAGGGAAAACTTTCTGTCCAAAAGGGCGGTGCCGGTACCTACGGAAAGATCGTCCCGATGTAGGTTGTCATAGGGGAGAACTCGTCCGCATAAGCTGTACAGTAATCAGCCAAGCGGGAGGCGACGAAGCGTGCGTTCACGAGTCGGACAAACTATCCAATCCTATGCGAGAGAACATCAGTCACTCTACTGGTTCACGATCGTCCTGTTTACGATGGGCATTATTTTCGGAGCCGTTCTCGTCAATTCACTGCCATTGTCACAGAAGCAGGAGCTGTACGGTTTTCTGCAATATTTTTTCAACAGTCTTGGCAGTGATGGAATCCCGGAGACCAGTGCCCATTTTCAGCAGGCGTTTGGTCATTATGCCAAAACCATAGCAATCATGTGGGTGCTAGGATTATCCATTATTGGGTTGCCTATGATTTTGTTGATGCTCTTTTTAAAAGGGGTCGTGGTTGGTTTCACCGTCGGGTTTTTGGTAAGTCAACTCCAATGGCAAGGCGTAACATTTGCTATGGTGGGTGTTCTCCCGCAAAATTTATTGGTCGTCCCTGCCCTTTTTATTGTAGGTGTCAGCGGAATTTCGTTTTCTCTTCGACTCATACGAACGAGAGTGCTAAGCAAAAGGGATGTCATCATGCCACATTTTATGGGCTATACCGTTCTTGTTCTTAGCATGCTGGCGGTATTGACGATTGCAGCCTTGTTTGAAACCTTCATTTCCCCTAGGTTGATGCAGCTTGTGCTTAATTAAGAATAATTCTCAGGTAAGAACTTATGCATTTGACTTATTCAATGCCCCTCTACTATAATAGGAACAGGTTTCATGCGAGCGGGGAGGGGCATTAATGTTGGAAGAAAAATTAGAGAAAATTAAGCAGCAGTTGCATTCACAGAACTACAAGCTGACACCACAGCGTGAAGCCACTGTTCGCGTGTTGTTGGAGAATGAAGAAGACCACTTGAGCGCGGAAGATGTTTACTTGTTGGTGAAGGATAAAGCGCCGGAAATCGGGCTTGCTACCGTATACAGGACATTAGAGCTGTTGAGCGAACTGAAAATCCTTCATAAAATGAATTTTGGCGATGGCGTAGCTCGTTACGATCTTCGTGATGATAATGCTGCCTATCACCACCATCACCTCATTTGCCTCAATTGTGGTACGGTGGATGAAATTTTTGAAGATCTGCTTGTCACAGCAGAAGAGAAAGTCAAGAATGTTTACAACTTTTATATTACCGACCACCGATTGACCTTCTACGGGATCTGCAATCGTTGTGTAGATAAAGTGAACGTGGAGGACTTCAAATAAAGTCGACTTCTCTGGGAACGGAGAAGTTTTTCTTTTTTCCTTGGGAGCTTTTGTAATGGCAGACTTATTCCTGTGGAATCCTAAGAGAGCATCGATTCGAATGGAGCGAGGGACAAATGCATATAAATGAAAGAAAGTCTGTAAGGAGGCTCACGGATGAAGGTCTCTTATCGCCGCTTGATGGAGGGTCTTCGTTTCTTGCTTCTTTTCATTACCTGCACCTTGCTCTCCTACGGCATCATTACCTTGCTGGCGGACAAATTTCTCCCGGCAAACCCTTATCAAGAACCACATGGGAATGCGGTGAAGGTAGTAAAAGTCATCAATACCTCTCAGGCACAGGATTTTGACGGTTATGTCGCACGACTACAGCTCTTCTTTTTAACAGGAGAGTAATGCGAGTTTGAGTTTTTTATCTGGAGAAGCAGGAGTTTCTTTTTCTTTGTGGAAAGCAATACACGATACTTATCAGCTGAAGGGGACAGCTTCATGGACAGTCTGATTGATCAGTTTATTCATTTCCTGACTGTGGAGAAAGGGTTATCGAGAAATACCCTGGAATCCTATCAACGGGATATGGTGGCCTTTACCTCGTACTTACAGGAGCAAGGTGTCTCTCGAATAGAGGATTCTACTCGGACGCACATCATTGGTTACTTGCTTGTTTTACGGGAAAAAGGACGTGCTACAGCAACGCTTTCTCGCAATATGGCATCGATACGAGCGTTTTATCAGTTTCTCATTCGGGATAAATACATAGATAAAGATCCATCCATTCATCTAGAAACACCGAAGATCGAGAAACGCTTGCCGAAAGTGCTCTCTGTTGAGGAAGTGGAACGTCTTTTGGAAAGTCCTCCTGTCAATCATCCTGCCGGGCTGCGGGACAAGGCGATGCTTGAGCTTTTATATGCGACAGGCATTCGTGTCTCGGAGTTAGTCAATCTGGATAGTGCTGATGTGAATCTGGATATGGGCTTTGTCAAATGCTTGGGAAAAGGATCAAAAGAGCGAATCATTCCGTTAGGCTCGGTAGCCATTCAAATGGTTCGCCACTATTTGCAGGCAGGGCGTCCCAAGCTGGTAAAAGGAACTGGCGATACTGCATTATTTCTGAATCACTTGGGCAAACAAATTACACGGCAAGGTTTTTGGAAAATTATTAAACGATATGCCCAAAAATCAAACATCCGTGCAGAGATTACACCCCATACGCTTCGCCACTCTTTTGCCACTCACTTACTGGAAAATGGAGCCGATTTGCGCTCTGTTCAGGAGATGCTTGGGCATGCTGATATTTCAACCACCCAGATTTACACACATGTGACCAGAACGCGGATTAAGGACATCTATGCCAAGACGCATCCGCGAGCATGAGTATGAAAAAACGATCGACTCCGCCTGATTGTCGGGCGGAGAAAAATTTTCTGAATCAGGTCAGACGTCTGACGACTTGATTTTGGAATTCGAATGACTGGTAAACAGGAGGCGTTAAGATGCAGTATTCACGAGTTTTTTTGATCGTCATGGACAGCGTAGGGATTGGCGAACAACCTGATGCGCCTAAGTTCAATGATGCAGGAGCGAACACCTTGGGTCATATTGCGGAAAGAGTTGCAGGGTTTTCATTGCCCAACCTGCAAAAATTAGGTTTGGGAAATATAGCACCACTCCAAAACGTTGCGCCAGTAGCAACTCCTATGGCCCATTATGGGAAAATGCAGGAAATCTCCATGGGGAAAGATACGACGACTGGTCATTGGGAAATCATGGGTCTGCATGTGTCTACTCCGTTTAACACCTATCCAGACGGATTTCCACAAGAGTTGATCTCGGAATTTGAGCAACGTATTGGCCGCAAAGTGCTCGGGAACAAGGTCGCTTCGGGAACGGACATTCTCGACGAGCTTGGCGAAGAGCATATGAATACGGGTGCAGTGATTGTCTATACATCTGCGGACAGTGTATTCCAGGTGGCAGCCCACGAAGAGGTTGTTCCGCTTGAAGAGCTGTACCATATTTGCGAGGTAGCTCGTGAGTTGACGCTTCGTGATGAGTTTGCCGTTACTCGTGTCATTGCACGCCCATTTGTTGGACAGCCAGGTAATTTTAGCCGTACAGCAAATCGTCACGATTATTCGGTGAAACCATTTGCTCCGACAGTCATGAATCGTCTGCAAGATGCTGGCCTTGCTTCTATTGCCATTGGCAAAATCAGCGACATTTACGCAGAAGAGGGAGTTACCCAATCTATTCGTACCAAAGATAACATGGACGGTGTAGATCAAATTCTGGGCACGATGAAACAATCGTTTACGGGTCTTTCTTTTGTCAACCTCGTGGACTTCGATGCGAAGTTCGGTCATCGCCGCGATCCAGAAGGGTATGGTCACGCTTTGATGGAGTTCGACGCTCGTATTCCAGAGCTTTTGGAAGCGCTACAAGAAAATGATTTGCTGGTAATCACGGCAGACCATGGAAACGATCCTGTACATCATGGCAGTGACCATACCAGAGAATACGTGCCGTTGCTTGTCTACCACAAGGGTATTCAAGCTGGAGAACATTTGGGTATCCGTGAAACATTTGCGGACTTGGGTGCGACCATCGCTGACAATTTTGGGGTAACTGCTCCGGTGATTGGGAAAAGCTTCCTCAATCATTTATAAAGGTTAAGCAAAAATAAACATTTATATAATAGAAGAAACACAAAAAAGGAGAGAGTTAAATTGGCAAATTTCCATGATGCAGTAGCATATATCGAACCGAAACTAACAGAAAAACCAACCATTGGTCTCGTACTCGGATCAGGGCTGGGTGTTTTGGCAGATGAAATCGAAAATCCAGTGATCATCCCTTATCATGAAATTCCTGGGTTTACTGTGTCCACCGTTGTCGGCCACAAAGGACAACTCGTGATTGGCAAGCTGCAAGGCAAGCAAGTCGTTGCGATGCAAGGTCGTTTCCACTTTTATGAGGGACATGGACTGGATGCCGTTGTTTTCCCAATCCGTGTCATGAAGCTGCTCGGCGTTGAAACCATTATTGTGACCAATGCGGCTGGCGGAATTAACGAAGGCTACAATCCAGGCGACCTCATGCTGATTTCCGATCACATCAACATGACGTTCCGCAATCCATTGATCGGTGCAAATGATGAACAATTGGGAGCGCGCTTCCCAGATATGTCTGAGGCTTATTCCAAACAGCTCCGCAAGCTGGCTCATGAAGTTGCTTCCGAGCAAGGAATCCAGCTACGTGAAGGTGTATACGCAGGCCTGTTAGGTCCTACCTACGAAACTCCTGCGGAAATCCGTATGCTTCGCCTGTTGGGTGGGGATGCTGTAGGGATGTCCACTGTACCAGAGGTAATCGTCGCACGACACATGGGTGTGAAGGTGCTTGGTATTTCGTGCATTAGCAACATGGCAGCAGGTATTTTGGAACAGCCTCTGTCCCATGATGAAGTAATGGAAACGACAGAAAAGGTAAAATCGCAATTCCTGGCTCTGGTAAACGGTATCGTAGCCAAGATGTAAGTAACGGATTCGGAGGGATTAACAATGCGTATGGTCGATATGATCGCCAAAAAACGTGATGGCGGAGAACTGACAACAGAAGAGATTCAATTTCTGGTGACAGGCTATACAGATGGAAGCATTCCTGACTACCAGATGTCCGCATGGGCAATGGCAGTCTTTTTCCGAGGCATGACTGCGAGAGAGACAGGAGATCTAACCTTGGCAATGGCAGGATCAGGCGAACAGCTTGACCTGTCTTCCCTGCAAGGAATTAAGGTAGACAAGCACAGTACAGGCGGAGTAGGGGACAAGACTACTCTTGTTGTTGCGCCGTTGGTAGCGGCAGCAGGTATTCCTGTGGCAAAGATGTCTGGAAGAGGTCTCGGATACTCAGGAGGCACTATCGACAAGCTGGAGTCCTTCGCTGGTTTTGAAGTAGAACGCACACGCGAGCAATTTTTGCAGCAGGTGCGTGATATTGGCGTGTCCGTAATCGGACAGTCTGGCAACCTGACACCTGCAGACAAGAAGTTGTATGCTCTGCGTGACGTGACAGCTACTGTAGAAGCTGTGCCGTTGATTGCAAGCTCCATTATGTCCAAGAAGATTGCCGCTGGGGCAGATGCCATCCTGCTTGACGTAAAAGTAGGGAAGGGCGCTTTCATGAAAAGCATTGAAGAGGCAGAAACATTAGCAAATGCGATGGTTGCAATCGGTAGCCAAGTAGGACGTAAAACGGTGGCGGTTATCAGCGATATGAACCAGCCGCTTGGTTTTGCCGTGGGCAATGCACTGGAAGTGAAAGAAGCGGTAGAGACACTTGCAGGTAAAGGCCCTCGCGATTTGACCGAGCTGGTATTGGCTATTGGTTCCCGCATGCTTGTTATGGGTGGGCTTGTTACTGATGTGGAAGAAGGACGTAAGAAGCTCGAAGACCTGATGGCTTCCGGAAAAGCAGTGGATAAACTGGCGGAAATGGTAGAGGCTCAAGGCGGCAATAAGCAGGACGTCTATGAGTTGTCTCGTCTGCCGCAAGCAAAGATCATTCATACCGTTACAGCCGAACAGGACGGCTTTGTAAGTGCGATTGATGCAGAAGCAATCGGTCATGCTTCTGTTGTCTTGGGTGCGGGCAGATTGACAAAAGAAATGCCAATTGACTTGGCAGTAGGTCTTGTTCTGCACAAAAAACGCGGGGATCAGGTGAAGGCTGGAGAAGTTTTGGTCACCATCCATGCCAACGAAGACCATCTTCTGCAAAATGCCTTGAAAGAAATGGCAGGCGCCTTCCAGATTTCGACGGCAATCGACGGAAAACAACCGTTGATTTATAAAGTTATCGAAGCATAGAATGTCAGGTTATTAGTTGATTAATCAAATAAAACAAGGCGTGCACAGCACATGAGCACGCCTTGTTTTATGAGTAAAAATACAGTTTCTCGAAAAAATATTGTTGATTAAATCTAGTTTTTCATATTCAATAGTAAGATATAAGTCGTTCTTTATTGTATAAAATATATTTTACTGTTCGGATTGACTTTATAAAGTTTTATAATTCTACTTGTCAAATTTCGTTGACACCGCTATCATTTCCGATTACTTTTATTGTATTAGACTGTTTGTAAAAGATTATTGCGAAATTCGTAAAAAAATGATGGAGGTTCTCAGAAAATCGTATTTATGAAAAAGCTGGACCATGTCGACAGACAGATTCTGCAAATCCTCCATGAAGATGGGCGTATCCCATATACAGAAATCGCCCATCAACTAGGCGTGAGCGAAGGAACAATTCGATCGCGCATCACTCGTCTTTTGCAAGACGGTGTCTTCCAATTCGTAATTCAACCCGATCCAGAGAAATTAGGATTACATGTGCAGGTTATCATCGGGTTAACCACAAAGCTAGGTTTGCAGAAAGAAGTGGCAGAAAAATTAAGCAAATTTTCTGCAGTACGCTTTGTAGGCGCTTATAGCGGTAAGCACGACTTGATTATCCAAGCGTGTTTCCATAGTAATGATGAGCTGATCACCTTTGTTAACGAACGACTCTCTCAAATTGAAGGAATTGCAGCTGCGGACGTTTCACTGGAACTGAAGCAGTACAAAGACACCTTCTCTTTCGTTCAAGACGACGAGGTGACCCTGCAATGAAAGGGGTTGATGCCTTCCAGCCGAAGTCAAGCAGCTTCGCGTAGTTTTCATTTTTTTTCGTCCTTTATTTTCAGAAAAAAGACAAAAAAGAAAACTGGGGGTTATTGCGTTGAAAAAGAATGTGTTTGCACTTGTGAGCTCGATTGCTGTATTAGGAACTGCCCTGGCAGGGTGCGGAGGAGGTCAACCAACTGCCGCTCCACCGGCAGGAGAAACACCAGCACCTTCACAGCCTGCAACTCCAGCGGCTGAGAAAAAGCCACAAGTTTTAAAGATGAACCTGCACTCGGAGCCACCTACAACTGATCCAGGGCTCGCAGAGGACACGACTTCAGGCGCGATTATCTTGGCAACCTTTGATGGCTTGACCCGCATTGGAACCGACGATAAGCCGCATGAAGCTGCTGCTGAGAGCTATACCGTATCTGATGATAAGCTAACGTACACATTTAAAATCAGAGAAGCGAAATGGAGCAATGGTGATCCTGTAACAGCACATGACTTTGAGTATGCTTGGAAGCGTGCTCTCGATCCAAAAACAGCTTCCAACTACGCATATCAGCTGTACTACGTGAAGAATGGTGAAAAAGCAAACAAGGGCGAAGCAAAGCTTGATGAAGTAGGCGTGAAGGCACTTGACGATAAGACACTGGAAGTTAAGCTGGAGAATCCGACGCCATACTTCCTGGAATTGCTCGCATTCCGTACCTACTTCCCAGTTAATAAAAAAGTAATTGATGCAAATCCGAAGTGGGCAGGCGAAGCAAGTTCGCACGTCGGTAACGGACCTTTCAAAATCGAATCTTGGGAGCACAAGAGCAAGATGGTGCTCGTGAAGAACGAAAATTACTGGGATAAAGACAATGTAAAGCTCGACAAAATCGAATTCTCCATGGTAGAAGACGAAAATACAGAGCTCTCCATGTTCGAAAATGGCGAAATCGACTGGGCTGGCGCACCTATGAGTGCTTTGCCAACAGATGCGATTCCAGCATTGAAAGAGCAAGGCAAGATTCAAACGAATCCAATTGCTGGTACGTACTGGTACAAGTTCAATACCGAAAAGCCGCCATTTAATAACATTAAAGTGAGAAAAGCATTTGCCTACTCGATCGATCGCCAAGGCTTGATCGACAACATTCTCCAAACGGGTCAAATCCCGGCAACAGGCGCTGTTCCTCCATCCATGGTGCTGAATCCAAATGGCTATTTCAAAGACAAGGATATAGAAAATGCGAAAAAGCTTTTGGAAGAGGGACTGAAAGAGGCTGGCTTGAGCAAGCTGCCACCGATTACCTTGTCCTACAACACATCTGAGGCTCACAAGAAGATTGCTGAGGCCATCCAAGACCAATGGAAGAAAAATCTCGGCGTAGATGTGAAACTCGAGAACAAAGAATGGAAAGTTTACCTGGAAGACATGCATGAGGGTAACTTCCAGATTGGACGGATGGGCTGGCTGGGTGACTTCAATGACCCAATCAACTTCCTGGAGCTCTACAAGGATAAAATGGGTGGAAACAACGATACGCGTTGGGAGAATGCAAAATATAAAGAGTTGTTGAACCAATCTGCTCAGGAGCCAGACCTCGAGAAACGTAAGAAAATTTTGGCAGATGCAGAGCAAATCCTAATGGATGAAATGCCAATCATGCCAATTTACTTCTACACGCAATCTTGGGTACAGAAGCCAGAAGTGAAAGGCGTTCACCAAACTGGCCTGGGTGACGTGGATTGGAAAGGCGCTTACATCGAGTAATTTCATAACGAAGGAAACGGGATTTGCGGCAGAGGGTATATGGTTGCAACATATACCCTCTGCTATGCAAGCCCTTCCCATAAATACCAGCTGGTATGATTGCCAGCAAAGAAAAAATAGAGAGAGAAGCTTTACTGCAAGAGATCTAAGGGTTATTTACACAGCCGATTTTTACACTGTGTCGGCAGCGTTCCGCAGTGTAAACATGGGACGTGAAAGCAATCAAAAATCTACCAAGGGGGTAAGTTAGTTGATCCGTTATCTCGGTAAGCGCATCATTTTTATGCTCATCTCGCTCTTCTTAATTGTAACGGCCACCTTCTTCATCATGAAAGCAGTACCAGGTGGTCCATTTACATCCGAGAAGCAGGTCCCGCCGGAAATTAAGGCAGCACTAGAGGCAAAGTACAAGCTGAACCTGCCGTTGCACGAACAATACTTTGAATATTTGAAGGGTGTAGCAACATGGGAACTAGGTCCTTCGTTTACGGAGAAATCTTCAACTGTTAACGACATGATTAATCGTGGTTTCCCAGTTTCTGCACACTTGGGAGCACAAGCTTTATTGCTCGCTATCTTCGGAGGGATTACGCTAGGGGTTATCGCAGCGCTAAACCATAATAAATGGCAAGACTATTCCGCAATGGTCATCGCCGTTTTGGGATTATCGGTACCAAGCTTTATTTTGGCGTCCTTTTACCAATATATTTTCGCTATTAATTTGGGCTGGTTTCCAATCGCGAAATGGGAAGGATTTGAATACACCATCCTTCCATCATTGGCGCTCGCCGCATCACCGATGGCATTTATCGCGCGTTTGACGCGTTCCAATATGATTGAAGTTATGGGGCAAGATTACATCAAAACAGCAAAAGCAAAAGGCCTGCATACTTTTACCATTACAGTAAAACATGCAATCCGTAATGCGCTTTTGCCAGTTGTTACTTACCTGGGTCCACTGATTGCTGGTATTTTGACAGGGGCATTCGTTATTGAACGTATTTTCGGTGTTCCTGGTCTTGGTCGCGAATTCGTTTTGTCTATTACAAACCGCGACTATACGGTAATCATGGGTACGACCGTGTTCTACTCCATCATCCTGGTTGTGATGATTCTGATTGTTGACATCGCATACACCTTGGTAGACCCACGGATCAAACTTTCGGACGCAGGAAAGGAGTAATGACACGTGCAAAACTTGACTAAAGAACATTTCGAGCCAATTTCCGTTGACCTTCGTCAAGCTGAAGCAATTAAGCGCCCAAGTCTCTCTTTTTGGTCTGACGTTTGGCGTCGTTTGAGAATGAATAAAGTCGCAATGATTTCTATGATCTTCATTGCTGCGTTGATCGTATGTGCCATTGTGATCCCATGGTTAACTCCACAAGATTATTTTACGACGGATCTGGCTGGCAAGAACAAAAAGCCGTCTGCTGAACACTGGTTTGGCACAGATGACCTAGGTCGTGACGTATTTGAACGTATTTGGTACGGTGCACGTATCTCTCTGCAAGTAGGTCTTGCCGCAGCGTTCATTGACCTGATCATTGGTGTGATCTGGGGCGGTATCGCAGGTTTCTATGGCGGTAGAGTAGATGAAATGATGATGCGTTTCGCAGATATCTTGTTTGCGATTCCTTACCTGCTGGTTGTTATTTTGTTGATGGTTGTTTTAGAACCCGGTGTTGGAACGATTATTCTTGCCTTGACGATAACGGGATGGATCGGTATGGCCCGGATTGTACGTGGTCAGATCCTTCAATTGAAAAACCAAGAGTTTGTACTGGCAGCGCGCTCCCTTGGTGCTGACGCAAACCGTCTGATCTTCAAACACTTGATTCCGAATGCTTTGGGTCCAATCATCGTAACGTTGAGCTTGACTGTACCTTCCGCGATTTTCGCAGAATCCTTCTTGTCCTTTATCGGGTTAGGGGTTTCGGCACCGATTGCATCGTGGGGAACGATGTCCAATGAGGGCTTGCCGGCCATGAAGTACTATCCATGGCGTTTGACATTCCCGGCAATTTTTATTTCCGTAACCATCTTGGCATTTAACTTGTTCGGTGACGGTCTGCGCGATGCTGTAGACCCACGCCTGCGTAAATAGGAGGGATAGTCGTTATGGAACGCATTCTTGATGTAAAAGACCTGCATGTATCCTTCCATACGTATGCAGGTGAAGTAAAAGCAGTCCGCGGTGTGAATTTTCACGTCAACCGCGGAGAGGCTGTAGCAATTGTAGGGGAGTCCGGTTGCGGTAAATCCGTAACCGCTCAAACCCTCATGAAGCTGATTCCTATGCCTCCAGGTGAAATTAAACAAGGGCAAATTCTCTTCAATGGCGAGGATATCGTCAAGAAGTCGAAAAAACAAATGGAATCGATCCGCGGTAAAGATATCGGGATGATCTTCCAAGATCCAATGACTTCCTTGAACCCAACAATGACCATCGGTAGCCAAATTACCGAAGGCTTGATCAAGCACCAAAACATGTCGAAATCTGCAGCACGTGATCGTGCTATTGAGCTGTTGACCATGGTTGGTATTCCGCAACCAGAGAAACGTGTGGAGCAATATCCACACGAGTTCTCTGGCGGTATGCGTCAACGTGCGATGATCGCGATTGCCCTCGCCTGTTCGCCGAAGCTGTTGATCGCGGATGAACCGACGACAGCTTTGGACGTAACGATTCAGGCGCAAATTTTGGACCTGATGAAAGAATTGCAAAAGAAAACAGGCACATCCATTATCTTGATCACGCATGACCTTGGTGTTGTTGCTGAGATGTGTGACCGCGTAATCGTTATGTACGCAGGAAAAGTGATCGAGACAGGAACAGTTGACGATATTTTCTACAATCCGCAACATCCTTACACCAAAGGCTTGCTCCGCTCGGTACCACGTCTTGACTTGAACCGTGACGAGCCACTGACACCAATTTTTGGTACGCCACCAGACCTTCTTCGTCCACCTGTTGGCTGTGGATTCACCGCGCGTTGCGAATCTGCGATGCGTGTGTGCCAAGAGATCGATCCTGAGCTGAACGACATCAGTACGACTCAGCGAGCAGCTTGTTGGCTTCAGCATCCGCTTGCTCAGAACCGTGCGTAGAAGGAGGGATATCAGTGGATAAACGTGAAAATTTGATTGAAGTACGTAATCTGAAAAAGTTCTTTTCGATTGGCGATAATACTCTGAAAGCTGTGAATGATATCTCGTTTGAGATCAAACGTGGAGAAACATTGGGCGTAGTAGGAGAGTCAGGCTGTGGAAAGTCCACTGCAGGTCGTACCATCTTGAGACTGTATGATGCGACTGAAGGGGACGTCCTGTTTGAAGGCAAAAGCATCATGGATTTGAACCCGCAGGAAATGAAGGCGATGCGCCGCAACATGCAAATGATTTTCCAAGACCCTTACGCATCCTTGAATCCGCGTATGACAGTCGGGGATATCATTGGCGAGGCGCTGGATATTCATGGCCTGGCGACTGGTCAGAAGCGCAAAGAGCGTATCCAGGAGCTGCTTTCCTTGGTGAGCTTGAATCCTGAGCATATGAACCGCTTCCCACACGAGTTTTCAGGTGGTCAGCGCCAACGTATCGGAATTGCCCGTGCATTGGCAGTAGAGCCAAAATTCATCGTGTGTGACGAGCCGATCTCTGCTTTGGACGTATCCGTACAAGCACAGGTTGTAAACTTGCTCGAACAGCTACAAGAAAAAATGGGTTTGACCTACATGTTCATTGCCCATGACCTGTCCATGGTAAAATACATTTCCGACCGTGTAGCGGTTATGTACCTGGGTAAAATGGTTGAGCTAGCAGAAAGTGATGCTTTGTATGAAAAGCCGCTCCATCCGTATACGCAAGCGCTGTTGTCTGCGATTCCGATTCCAGACCCAGAAGTTGAGCGTAACCGTGAGCGCATTGTATTGCAAGGAGATGTACCTAGCCCAATGAACCCACCAAGCGGTTGCCATTTCCGTACCCGTTGCCCGAAAGCAATGCCGGAATGTGCTGCATCCGTACCTGTGTGGAAAGAAGTAGAGCCAGGACATTTCGCAGCTTGTCATTTGTATAACTAAATCAATTACAAATAGCGAGTTCCGAGGCTACTCGTGCAGCCCGGAACTCGTTTCCCTTCATAAGGGAGGTTTTACCTCTGAAAAAAGTGGGTATTGTACCCAGAGGCAGTTTTTTTCAGGGGTATTTTTTCGGAGTTCTTGCACTGGAAAATGGTAGCAGTGATAAAGGGGGCAAGTAGCATGAGTAAATTTTTGTCGCCACGATGGAAAAAGAAGGAGGGAATTTCGAATCTCATAAAAAAAGTGAACCTGACTAGCCAAGTAGTAACGGAAAAGCTAAAAGGCTCTCTTGCTACAAAGATGATTGTGTTTGGTCTAATTCTTGTACTTATTATTATCGGTTCTTTGCAATACATAGCGCTTTCCTTCTCGAAATCAACATTGTTTAGCATAACCTCTAATCAAGCGAAAATGCTGGCTGACCAGCATGCGAATAGTATGGAAGATGACTTACAAGCGATTGTGAACTCCACCAAATCGGCAGCAACCAAACGTGTGATGATGACAGATCTGCAGCCGCTTATCATGGAGCAGTTTACTCTATTGCGCCAGGCGCATAAAGAAGTGTCCAGAATCTATTTGATCGACACGGCTTCCGGGAAATCCCTGTATTCCTTGACTGGGACAAATGAGATTGATTTCAAGCAAAAGCAATACTTCCAAAGAGCGCTAACCACGAAATCCTTGGTCGTTTCTGATGAAGAAATCGTTGAAGGCAGCAACAAGAGTTTTCTTTATATTGCGACACCCATAGGGGAAAAGGCCGATGATACGAGCCGGTTGTTCGTTGTTGGCTTTACAATTGACCAAATGATTCAAAAGATTCCTGAGATCTCTTTCATGGAGAATGGCTACGCATTTGTCGTTCGCCAAGATGGTTTGGTTGTGGCCCATCAAAATCCGAATAACAATAACAAGCTCGTGCTGGCTGGTGACAAAGATTATGAAGAGATGCTTGCTCTGATGCAGCATGAGACAAGCAACAGCTTGCTGTACTCGGATCATGGAATTGATTCATTTGCAGCTTTTGCACCGATCCCAATGTTGAAATGGAATGTCGTTTTGTCCACGGGAACGGACGAGGTATACGGTGAAGTAGACGGAATGTGGCTGTACTTCGTGCTCTTCAGCTTGCCGATCATCGGGCTCTCGGTTTGGGCGATCTGGTGGTTTGCGAATCGGATTCGACTGTCTCTGTTCGCGATAGCACGGGATATGGATCAAATCGGTGCCGGACATTTTAATATCAACGTAAAAGTAAACGGCAATGACGAGCTGGCTATGGTTGGCCGCAAAATGAATGACATGGCGGCTGAACTCCGCAAGCTGATTGCCCTTGTACAGGGACAAGCTACACAACTGAACGTAGCGACAGATGAGCTGACTCTATTTGCGCAAGAAAACAAAGGAGCCATTAACGTCATTACGGATAATATCTCTACGATTGCCCAACGCGTCTCTACGCAGACGAATGAAGTGCAAGCGACGGCCAACACCGTCTCGGAAATATCGGAAGGCGTTGAACAGGTGGCTGTGGCTGCCGAATCTACATCGGTTGCCACGACCCGTACGTTTGAGAGAGCGCAAGGCGGAATGGAGTTAGTGGAAAACGTAATTAATACGGTGAGACGTGCTACTGGTGAGGTAGAACGTACTGCTGGGCAGATGCACAATCTTCGTGAGCGGGCTCGTGAAATTACGAGCATCGTTGAAATGATTACGAGTATTGCTTCGCAAACGAATTTGTTGGCGTTGAATGCTGCCATTGAGGCTGCCCGCGCTGGAGATGCTGGACGAGGCTTCTCGGTAGTTGCCAGCGAGGTTCGCAAGCTCGCAGAGGAAAGCAGCTCCTTCTCTGAGCGTATCGCTGCCATTGCCCATTCGATCAATGATGAGGCAATGGATATGAGCAAGCATATGGACGAGATCGTTACCATGGTGAGTGGAGGCTTGCAGTCCGTAGAGTCTGTGGGAACTGCTTTCCAAAATATCGTGGCAGAGATTCAAGCGGCTGCAGAGCAGAGCGAATCGATGACGGCGACATCGGAAGAGATGGCGGCAGGTAATCAGGTTGTGACGAACTCCATGCAACGTCTTGCCACCATGTCGGATGAAATTAGTGATTCCATCTCAGGTGTGGTAGAGACAGTGGATGAACAATTGAATTCGATTGCACGCATTAATGAAAACGTAGAGCAATTGAAAAAAATGGCGGACGAGCTAACGCAAAATGTGAGCCGATTCGTCATTTAAGAAAGTGTCCCTTCTGCTAGTAGCGGAAGGGATTTTTTTGTGAACCCGGATGTGCTTTCCAGAAGATAATCTCGCCGTTTTTGTGTGAATATTTTCCTTTCATGATGGTGAGAATAAAACCATGAATGGAGGGAAGAGACTGCTATGAAACGGAATGGATACCTCGCTCTATGCTTCGTTATGTGCTTAACCATCTTTTCTCCGATGGCGATTGCCAAAGAAAAGGCTGGACAGCAAAAGGGTGATAATCATTTTGCCCCACAAGCTTCATCCGCAGTGATGATTGAAGCGGATACGGGAACAGTCTTGTATGAAAAGAACGCCAATGAAAAAATGCCACCCGCCAGTATCACCAAAGTAATGACCATGCTTTTGATCATGGAAGCGGTGGAACGGGGAGAGCTTAAGCTTACCGATAAGGTTCGAACAAGTGAAAGAGCAGCATCGATGGGCGGGTCGCAAATTTTTCTACAGCCCGGTGAAGAAATGACGGTAGAGGACATGATGAAAGGGATTGCGATTGCTTCTGGGAATGATGCCTCTGTAGCGATGGCTGAGCACTTGGCTGGGACAGAAGAGAGTTTTGTCGCGCGAATGAATGAACGCGCACAGCAGCTCGGCATGAAAAATACGCATTTTGTAAACTCCAATGGGCTTCCTGCCGCGAATCACTACTCTTCGGCAGCGGATATTGCAATCATGTCACGAGAGCTCTTAAAGCATGAAGGCATCACGAAGTTCACTGGTACGTACCAAGACTATTTGCGAAAAGATACAGAGAGCCCCTTCTGGCTTGTGAATACGAACAAGCTGGTGCGTTTTTATGAAGGGGTGGACGGTTTGAAAACAGGGTACACAGGCGAAGCAAAATACTGTTTAACAGCGACTGCCAAACGCGACAACATGCGCGTCATTGCAGTCGTCATGGGTGAGCCTGATGTGAAAACCCGCAACAATGAAGTATCGACCATGTTCAATTACGCATTCACGCACTTCCAGGTGACGCCGATGTACAAAAAGGGGGAAGCTGTTCGTGCACTTGTTGTGGATAAAGGTCAGAAAGCGCAGATCAATGCGGTTACACCACATGCGGTTAGCCTGTTGATGAAAAAAGGAGAATCAGCCGATACCTTCCAAAAGGAAATTGTCATCAATGAGGCGGTTCACGCTCCTATAGCAAAGAACCAAGTAATCGGCCACATTTTCATCCGCACGAAAGATGGCAAAGAAGTAAATCGAATCGATCTGATCCCAGAAGATCAGGTAGATAAAGCCAACATGTGGGAGATTCTTAAGCGAACCACCAAGAGCATTTTGATTAGCTACTGACAGACAGCATGAGCGCGAAAAGAATCGAGTTGCCCCGAATGGAATGGCGCGGCTGCTCGATTTTTTTGTTCTTTTGTCGGCTGGCAGGAATTGGTTTCGCCGAGGAAGAAAGAGAGTTTCTATCAAGGGAGAAGGAGTGGGTCAGCTATGAGTTTACGAGTTGCGATGGAGACACGGCAGGACGTGCTGGTGATCCGTTTGCAGGGTGAGCTGGATCATCATACGGCAGAGGAGTTACGCAAGAAGGCGGATGATCTTTTGCGTACCTCTACTATACGCCATATTGTGCTGAGTCTGGCTGATTTGACGTTTATGGACAGCTCTGGTATCGGAGTTATTTTGGGAAGATACAAGCAGATTTCTGCCCGATCTGGAGATATGTACGTCTGCTCGATCAACCCTACAATCTATCGAATATTTGAGATGTCCGGGTTATTCAAGGTAATCAAGTTTCGCGAAAACGAAGCGGATGCTTTGCATGTTCTGGGGGTGGCGTAATGATGGTACAGCGTAACTTTATGTCAGTGTCGTTTGCAGCATTGAGCCAAAATGAAGCATTCGCACGTGTAGCAGTCGCAGCCTTCATTTCCCAACTCGATATTACGATGGACGAGCTGGAAGAAATTAAAACCGTTATATCCGAAGCTGTTACGAATGCCATTATTCATGGTTATGACGAAAATCCAGAGGGTGTGGTACAAATCTCTGTGCGAATTCAAGAGGACAGCGTTGATCTGATTGTGGAAGACAATGGACGAGGAATTGAGGATGTGGAGCAGGCCATGCAGCCACTCTATACGACGAAACCGGAGCTTGAACGCTCTGGAATGGGCTTTACAATAATGGAGAATTTCATGGATTCTTTGGAAGTGGCAACGGTTGTGGGTAAAGGAACAACTGTGCGCCTCACCAAACGCCTGGCGTTTGCCAAAGCCTTGCAAAATTAGGGGTAGTGCCAATGGGTGCCGATATCAAAAACGCGAGTCAACCATTTCTGACCAATGACCAAGTAAAAGAGCTAATCGCCAAAAGCCAAGCTGGAGACACTGAGGCACGAGAGCTTTTAGTCAACAGCAATATTCGACTGGTCTGGTCTGTCGTCCAGCGCTTTATCAACCGTGGATACGAAGCGGATGATTTGTTTCAGATCGGTTGTATTGGCCTTTTGAAAGCCGTAGACAAGTTTGATCTCTCCTATGATGTTCGATTCTCAACCTATGCTGTGCCGATGATTATTGGAGAAATTCAACGCTTCTTACGCGATGACGGTACAGTCAAGGTAAGTCGATCACTCAAAGAAACAGCCAATAAGGTACGACGAACAAAGGATGAGCTGTACAAGCAATTCGGTCGCGCACCCACGATTGCTGAGGTTGCGGACGCGGTGGGGATTACGCCAGAAGAAGTCGTGTTTGCACAAGAAGCGAATCGGGCACCTTCTTCCATCCATGAAACGGTTTTTGAAAATGACGGGGACCCCATTACGTTGATCGATCAGATTGCGGATGAAGGGGTCAACAAATGGTTTGAAAAAATTGCCCTCAAGGATGCGATCAGTCGATTGAGCGAGCGAGAGCAGCTCATTGTCTACCTGCGCTACTACAAGGATCAGACACAGTCGGAAGTAGCGGAAAGGCTGGGAATCTCGCAAGTACAGGTATCGCGCCTCGAGAAGCGCATTTTGCAAACGATCAAAGACCAAATTGAGCATTAACTGATACAAACACTCCGGTCACTACGTGGCTGGGGTGTTTTGTTCATTTCCGTTTATTTGCATGGGTTTTGTGGCTCGGCACATACTAGCGAATAATCAGGTATGTGATGGAAGGGGAAGGTACCATGAAAGACGCGTTGTTTCTGCGCCTGAGAAAGCGATTGGCCGTAAAGCCACAAGCCATGATTACGCTTGGGGACATTTGCCAGCTTTACTGGGATGGAGAGCGCGAGGAAGCGTTAAAGCGGATGCCCATTTACCAGACAACGCCAACGGATGGCAATTTGATCATTATCGATATTATGCAGGTGATTAAAAGGCTGCGTTCTGTCTATCCCGACGTGGAATTGGACGTCCAGGGTGCACCCCAAATTATTGTGGAGGTACTCAATCCACGAAAGAAAGCGAACCCGATTTTGGTGGCGATGGTGTGGCTTCTGCTGTTCATTGGCTCAGGCTTGGCGATCATGAATTTCCACACCGATGTCAGTATGATGCAGGTTCACGAGCGAATCTACTATTTGATTACAGGTGAAAAAAGCCATCAACCTTTGTGGATGCAAATTCCTTACTCCATCGGGATCGGCTTGGGGATGATTCTGTTTTTCAATCATATCTTCCAGAAAAAAATCAACGAAGAACCTAGTCCGTTAGAAGTTGAATTGTTTATGTATCAGCAAAGCCTTGATCAATACTACATACAAAATGAAAACAAGGAAAACCAACGGACGAAGAAATGAGCGTCATCCAGTGCTTGTTGCTTATGTTGATCGGACTAGGTGGAGGTCTTGCAGTAGGGAGCGGGTTGGTCGCGTTTATTACCGTTCTGGACATCATTCCGAGGTTGACACAATTAACGAATGCTCATCGATATATCCGCTCGCTGGAATGGGCCTTGGTGGCAGGAGCGCTTTTTTTTACGTTCATTGATTTTTTTCACTGGGGTGCTCATTTGCCCGTTATCGTTTCTTCGATTTACGGGATATTTGCTGGGATATTTGTGGGAACACTCGCCGCAGGCTTAACTGAGGTACTGAATGTCTTCCCGATATTAGCGAAGCGAATCCACATGGATGGCAGTCTTCTCTTTCTATTGATGGCAGTGGTGTTGGGAAAAGTGACGGGTTCCTTACTGCAATGGCTGCTCCATCTGTGAAATGGTAAATACCACTATTCATAGGCATCTTTAGAAAAAGGAAGGATATAGGAAGAAAGCTTACAAAGGGAGTGAAAGGGCATGGCAACCAAAACAAAATCCAAAAACCCCGGATCGATGCAGATGACCAAGCAACTGTATCAACAGCAGGCTTCCAAGTTCCAGCCCAAACGAAATGTTCTGCTTAACTCGTTTCGTGCTTTCTGGGTAGGAGGGACCATATGTTTGTTGGGTCAGGCCATTCAAAATATGTATATTACCTTTTTCGGATTTACGGAGAAAACGGCAAGCAATCCAACCGTTGCGACGCTTATCTTTCTATCCGTTTTGCTGACAGGGTTAGGTGTGTATGACAATATCGGGCAGTATGCCGGAGCAGGATCAGCCGTGCCTGTTACAGGCTTTGCCAACTCGATCGCTTCTGCTGCTATCGAACATCGGAGCGAAGGGTATGTTCTCGGTGTTGGGGGAAATATGTTTAAGCTTGCTGGCTCGGTCATTGTATTTGGGGTTGTTGCTGCTTTCATTGCGGGAATTTTAAAGAGCCTGATCAACATGTTTTTCTAAGGGAGGGCTGTCGGTGTCAAACAATCAACCAGTGAAACGAGTCAATCGGCAAACCTGGCACTTCGATCAAAATGTGCGCTTGCAAAGCTCGGCAGTTGCTGTGGGACCAAAAGAAGGAGAAGGGCCGCTGGCACACTTGTTTGATAAGATCCACGACGATATGTATGCAGGCCAACAGACGTGGGAAGACGCCGAACGCCAGTTAATGGAGGATGCAGTCAACACCTTGCTGCAAAAGGCGGGGATCACGGGCAAGGATGTGGATATCATTCTCGCCGGTGACCTGTTGAATCAGAACATCACCACCAACTTTGCAGCAGAAAAGGTGGCGATTCCCCTTTTGGGCATGTACGGCGCTTGTTCTACCTCGATGCTGACACTAGCAAATGCGGCGGCTTTGGTAAACGCAGGCTATGCGAACAGGGCGATTGCTGCTTGTAGTAGCCACAATGCCACAGCGGAAAGGCAGTATCGTTATCCCACGGAATACGGAGGCCAGAAGCCGCCAAGCGCCCAGTGGACAGTCACAGGAGCCGGTGCGGGATTGGTCGGGATAGGGGGAAATGGTCCGCGCATTACGTATGCGACGATGGGAAAAGTAGTGGATATGGGGATTAAAGACCCGTTTGACATGGGGACGGCCATGGCGCCAGCGGCTGCTTCTACGATCCAGACGCATTTTCAAGATACGGGGCGCTCCCCACAATCCTATGATTTGATCGTGACTGGTGATCTGGCAGCTGTCGGGTTTCCGATTCTAAAGGAGCTCATGTTGACAGAAGGATACGACATGGATCAAGTCTACAATGATTGCGGAATGATGATTTACTCCCCCGATCAGGATGTATTTGCAGGCGGGAGCGGTTGTGCCAGCAGTGCAGTGGTCACGTATAGCTACATTTTGGATCAACTTAACCGTGGGTTACTGAAAAACGTGTTGGTCTGCGCCACGGGAGCCCTCTTAAGCCCGGTGAGCTATCAGCAGGGCAACTCGATACCATGCATCGCCCATGCGGTTGCACTTGAAGGAGGAAAATGATGGAGTACCTGATTGCTTTTGTCGTAGGGGGCCTGGTTTGTGTAGTAGGTCAGCTCCTTTTGGATGTTGGCAAGTTAACGCCTGCTCATGTCATGAGTACGCTGGTTGTGGCAGGAGTTTTTCTCGATTTTATCGGGGTGTATGACAAGTTTATTGATTTTGCAGGTGCAGGTGCGACTGTACCGATTACGAGCTTCGGTCATTCTTTGTACCATGGAGCCATCAGCGAGGCTGAACAACATGGGTTGATCGGTGTGGCAACGGGGATTTTTGAGGTCACGAGTGCGGGTATATCGGCTGCAATTGCATTCGGATTTTTTGCCTCACTCATCTTTAAACCCAAAGGGTAAGTCCAGGCAATAAAAGGCGGTGACCCAGCATGGACACAGTACGCCGGAAAGTCATATTGGTGACAGACGGAGATCATATTGCCCAAAAAGTTATCGAGAATGTCGCCAAGCAATTTGGTGGTCGATGTATATCACTGTCTGCCGGGAATCCGACTCCGCTGCGAGGCAATCAGATGGTCGAGCTCATTAAAATGACACCATATGATCCTGTCATCGTCATGTTCGATGACAACGGAGATTACGGCAAGGGTAGAGGGGAACGAGCACTTGAATACGTGGTAAAGCATCCTGATATCGAAGTAATCGGTGCGATTGCAGTAGCTTCGAATACACACTGGGTCAAGGGTGCGACTGTCGCTTATTCCGTAAACAACCAAGGACAAATTGTAGACGAAGCCGTGGACAAGGATGGGTACGCAGACGAGCAGCTTCAGCATCATATTTATGGAGATACGGTAGACATCTTGAATTCCCTGCATATACCGAATGTCATCGGCATTGGAGATATAGGCAAAATGGAAGGCAGAGATAGTTTGCAGAACGGTTGTCCTATAACGATGAGAGCGGTGCAATGGATAATGGAAAGGAGCGGCGCTCATGGCACAAGTCACGGAAAAACGGCATCCCATCTCGACTTATCTTGAAGAGAATCAGAGGTATTTGAACGACAGACTTGGTGTCGGTAAGAGCTTTGATATTGGGGTCCATGATTTTTATGTGGGTCATACACGCATGTTGTTGTATTACATAAATGGCTTCGCTGAAAGCTTACTGATTTCACAGGTCATGCGTGAGTTGAACGATGTGCGTGACCGGGAGCTGGCGGAGGACGCTTTCGATCAGTTGTTCCACAAATTCATTCCTTTCTTTCAGCTCAGTAAGGTGGAAACGACAGACGAATTTATGGATAAATTGCTCGTCGGTCAAGTAGGATTGATCATTGACCGATCTTGCCACGCCATTATCCTTGATGCCAAAATCCTGCCGAATCGCACACCGCAGGAGCCAGATACTGAGAGAATCGTGCGTGGAGCGCATGACGGTTTTACAGAAGTACTCGTAACCAATACAGCTCTTACCCGCCGAAGAATACGTGATGAACGGCTCCGATTTGAAATCATGCAGATTGGGGAGCGTACCAAGACAGACGTTGCAGTTGCCTACTTGCATGATGTAGCGAATGAAGAGCTCGTCCAAACGTTAAAGGAGCGTCTACAAAACATCCAGATAGACGGGATACCAATGGCGGAAAAAACCGTCGAAGAATTTATCATTGGAAAGACTTTGAACCCTTTCCCGTTAGTACGATATACAGAGCGTCCCGATGTGGCTGCTGTACATCTATTGGAAGGTCACGTACTGATTTATGTGGATACTTCGCCGAGTGTCATGATCACACCCGCCACTTATTTTCATCATGTACAGCATGCGGAGGAGTATCGACAAACACCGGTAATCGGTGCTTATCTGCGCTGGATTCGTTTTTTGGGAATCTTTGCTTCCGTCTTTGTTTTGCCGATCTGGTTACTTTTGGTCATGCACCCTTCCATGATACCGGAGCCACTTCACTTCCTGGGGATCAAGAAGATGGGGAGCATTCCTATTTTGGCACAATTCTTGATCGCTGAGGTCGGTCTGGACTTGATGCGGATGGCCGCCATTCACACGCCAGCGCCGCTCTCGATTGCCGTAGGCTTATTGGCCGCGATTCTGGTCGGGGATGTGGCGATCAAGGTAGGACTCCTTGCACCCGAGGTTATCTTGTATTTGGCAGTGGCGGCAATTGGGATGTACGCGACTCCCAGTTATGAGTTGAGCTTGGCCAATCGAATGATTCGCTTGTTTCTGATTCTCATGGTGGGCTTTTTCTCCACACCGGGACTGATGATCGGACTTACGCTCATCCTGATTTTCTTGGCTTCCACCCGTTCGCTCAATACACCTTACTTATGGCCGTTCATTCCATTCAACTACAAAGGGATGAAGGACATTGTGGTACGGCTGGCTGTGCCCAGCAAAAACAACAGGCCGAGTATCGTTCGCTCACAAAATTCCTCTCGGCAATAATATTCTGAAAACGGATGACATCACCCATTGTCAAACGCACAGCCTTGTAGTAAATTGTAGGGAAGCCTTACGAACAAAAGTTTCTGTATGGCAACTGACGCTCCTTGTTGGTTGCCTTTCTCTATAAAAGGTTGTCTATATACATCATCGGTGCGAATGAATTGGGGAGGAAACGAAACATGTACTTACACGGGACAAGTCGAGTGAATGAACAAGGAAACTTGGAAATCGGAGGCTGTGATACGACACAGCTAGCTGCAACTTACGGAACACCTTTATATGTGTATGACGAACAACAAATTCGCACCAAATGCCGGGAATTTGTCAATGCGTTTCACAATACGGGTTTTTCCTTCCAGGTTGCTTACGCGAGCAAAGCTTTTTGCACGATGGCGATGTGCAAGTTGATTGAAGAGGAAGGCTTGTCACTCGATGTAGTATCTGGCGGCGAATTGTACACGGCTCTGCAAGCTGGATTTCCCGTAGAACGCATCCATTTTCATGGCAACAACAAATCTCATGATGAGTTAATCATGGCGCTAGACGCCAAAATTGGCTGCTTCGTTGTGGACAACTTTTATGAGTTGCACATCTTGGCGCAATTGGCCGAAGAGCGGAACGAAAAGGTCTCCGTTCTCTTGCGTGTCACACCGGGTGTAGAAGCTCATACGCATGAATACATTTCTACAGGGCAGATCGACTCCAAGTTTGGCTTTGACGTGCAAAACGGCCAGGCACTTGAGGCGATTCAATTCTCTCACGAAAGCAATCATCTCCATTTATTAGGAGTTCATAGTCATATTGGCTCACAAATTTTTGAAACAGAAGGCTTCCTCGTTGCTGTCAAACGATTGACAGAACTGTTGGGCGAAGCAAAAGGAAAGCTTGGATTCCTCCCAGAAGTGCTGAATGTAGGAGGCGGATTCGGTATTCGGTATGTAGAAGGCGATACACCGCAGCCAGCGGAAACGTATATCAAAGCCATCACAGATATCGTTCGCCAAGAGCTCACAGCGCTTGCGATTCCTCTACCTGAGATTTGGATCGAGCCAGGTCGGAGTATTGTAGGGGATGCAGGGACAACCTTGTACCGAATTGGATCGCAAAAGAACATTCCTAATGTCCGGAAATATATTGCGGTCGATGGGGGCATGACAGACAATCTGCGACCGGCTTTGTACGATGCAGAATACGAAGCAGCGATTGCGAACAAAATGAATGCAACTGCCACAGAAGTTGTTTCGATTGCAGGGAAGTGCTGTGAGTCAGGGGATATGCTCATCTGGGATGTGAAGCTGCCAGAAGCACAGGCGGGTGATATTCTCGCAGTTCCAAGCACAGGTGCATATGGTTATTCGATGGCGAACAATTACAACCGAATCGCTCGTCCTGCTGTTGTATTTGTCAAGGACGGAGAAGCAGAAGTGGTCGTGCGACGCGAAACGTACGCAGAAGTAGTGGGTCACGATGTTTTGCCAAAACGCGCGCAGCTTATGCGCTAAACTTCATAAAAAATGAACAAACCTTCCCGATCGTTTGGGAAGGTTTTGTATTTCCTTCATCTCCCATTCATGATTGCTTAATGTTTTCTCGGCATAATGAAAGGGTGAGGGGGAGCGATTCATCATGTTGTCGACTCTAATGAAGCGGTTTCGACGGATACCCTATATTTCATTGGACAAACGCCAATGGATGAAGGCGATGATTCGGCAAGAAGTGGAGAGAGAGAAAAAAGTCGTCATGTTTTATATAGATATCGTCAAGCTGACAGAGGTAGAGCATCGCTATGGCGATACGAGTGCCAAGAGAGTTCTTCATATATTTGAAAGCATTTTGCCAGCTGTAGCTCGTCAAGCATTTGAAATCAAAGGGAGAATCATCGCGATTCAAAAGCTGTGGGGAGATGATTTTGCGATCTACACTTCCTTTTCGCAAATGATGAGTGAGGAAGACTGTCAAATGCTATCGATTCATTTTCAGGAGTTGGCTGAACGACAGTTAAATCGACAAGTAAGCTTCGTCAATCGTGAGGAGCTTCGTGTCCATATCGGCTATGCGGAAATTATCGGAGAAGATATCGTAAAAGAGATGTATACCTCTGTCAAACATGCTGTACATATGGCCAAGTATGGGATTACCTCCGAAAAATATACGCACATCAGACAATTTCACAAGCTGCTTGCAGAAGAAAACGTTCAGATGCATTTCATGCCGATCATTCATTTGCCAAATGGCGAAGCTTTGGGATGGGAGGCATTAGCGCGAGGACCGGTCAACAGTCTCTTTGCAACTCCCGCCGCCTTGTTTGATTATGCACAAGAGACGGATACAGTGTTTCGCTTGGAGCATATATGTCGCAAGCGGGCATTGGAGCATATCCGCTACCTGAAGCCGCATGAAAAACTATTTATCAATTTGGACCCACGGGCGATTGACGATCCGTTTCTGTTGCGTGGCAGGGTGCAGATGCTTTTGGCAGAGTATGAGCTGACGCCACAAAACATTGTTTTTGAAATTACAGAGCGCCACGCGATTACAAATTACGCTGCCTTTCGAAAAATCATTGAGGAGTACCGCAAGCAAGGCTATATGATTGCCGTAGATGATGCGGGAGCAGGGTACTCCAGCTTGGAATCGATTACAGAAATCTATCCAGATTTTATTAAGCTCGATATGTCATTGATTCGCAATATCGATGTCGATCCGATTAAGCAGGCGTTGTTGGAGACGTTTGTATCCTTTGCTGACAAAGTGAACTGCAAAATCATAGCAGAAGGGATCGAGACGGAGCGTGAGCTGGAAACACTCATGGACGTCGGTGTTATCTATGGACAGGGTTACTATTTAGGCAAGCCGGACAAAGGGATGGCGCAGCTATGTGGAAAGGCTATGAACTTTTTGCGGTTTACAATGGAAAGGCGGATTGAGCAAGAAGCAGAACAAACGCTGCCCACTCCGGCTATGACGGAAATTTTGGCGAAAACAATCAGCGTTGAAAAGCACGTGAAAGTAAGACGCATCCATGAAATTTTCGAACAAAATCAGCGGATTGAAAGCGTGGTAGTGTTGGAGAATGGCATACCGGTTGGACTTGTCATGCGGTTTTCTCTGTATCAAATTCTCGGTGGTCAATACGGAATCGCGCTGTATTATGAAAGGCCCGTTTCTCAAATCATGAATACCAACCCGCTCAAAGCCACCAAAGACGACAAGTTGGATGAGGTAGCAAAGCGGGCAATGGCCAGAGATGCTTATCATTTGTATGATGTGGTCATTATTATTGATGAGAATGGCGAGTACATCGGTATCGTTACCGTGCAGAAGCTGTTGGACAAAATGGCCTCCATTAAGCTCGAGATAGCGAGCTCTGCCAATCCGCTGACAGGATTGCCGGGGAATGTGCAGATTGAAAGGGAATTGAATCAACGGCTGAAACGGAATGATCATCAGGTGGTCATCTACTGTGATCTCGACCGTTTCAAATGGTTTAACGACCGGTATGGGTTTGAAGTGGGTGATCAGATTATCGTTCGAACGGCGAACTTGTTGCGGGAAGCCTCGAAATGGTACGGAAGCGGGTCTGACTTCATTGGCCATATTGGCGGAGATGATTTTATCCTGATTACGACAGCACAATGTGCGAATGATGTTGTCTTGTTTATCATGGATGCTTTTACGCCGTACTTTTCGGACATTTATGAAAAACGCAGAATGGGGGACGGACAGGAGCTTTCGATGTCGATGGCAGGCGTCGTCTTATATGCAGGGAAGTACACCAGTGCAGAACAAGTTGCAGAGAAGGCAGCGTACGTGAAAATGGTGGCAAAAGCGAGGGCGGGTACTGTTTTTATTCCCGACTGTGAGCTGCCTGGCGAAGAGCAGATCCGCATCGAGGGATAAATTGGACGTCAATCGTTCTCCATGGTAGAATGGGTACGTTAACTTTACAAGGTATGGAGGCTCAACATATGAAAAAAGCGCTCATCACCATGGAAAATGGTAACCAAATCGAGCTGGAGCTGTTCGATCAAGAAGCTCCGGGCACAGTAGCAAACTTTGAAAAATTGGCTAGCGAAGGCTTCTACAACGGTCTGTCCTTCCACCGTGTTATCCCTGGCTTCGTAGCACAAGGCGGATGCCCTTACGGAACAGGTACAGGCGGCCCTGGTTACACCATCAAATGTGAAACAAAAGGAAACCCACACAAACATCTGCGCGGTTACCTGTCCATGGCACATGCAGGAAAAGACACTGGCGGAAGCCAATTCTTCATCTTGTATGATGCTTTCCCTCACCTCGATGGCGTACATACAGTATTTGGTCGCGTCACTTCCGGTATGGAACACGTTGATGCAATCAAGCAGGGCGATAAAATGGGTACAGTAAACGTAGGCTAATAGAAGTTTCAAGAACACCGATGAGGGAAACCTTGTCGGTGTTTTTTCGTCAGGATGCATGCTAGATCAAGCGGGAATGGGGTTGTAAGCCTATCTATCTGCTGGTATGCTAGAAGATAGACGATTTTTATCAGGGGTTGTTCAAAAAGATGACTTTTTGAACGCGCATGATTGGAGGAAGCAATGGATCTTTTTCATTTTGATTGGAAAACGGTACCGTTTCGCTTGATCGCGTTCGTTATCGCTTTCACTTTGCATGAATGGGCGCATGCCTTTGTCGCTTGGAAGCTGGGTGACAATACGGCGAAATCGGAGGGCCGCTTAACATTAAATCCAATCCCGCATATTGATCCGTTTGGTTTGATTCTCATTCTGTTTGGTCCATTTGGTTGGGCGAAGCCAGTGCCGATCAATCCTCTTCATTTTCGCGGGAACAAGCGTTTAGGGATTGTGTATGTATCGGTAGCAGGACCGATCATTAACTTTATTTTGTCGATCTTGTTTTATATCGGGTACATACTGGTCCAATACTCGGGAGTCTTGGTAGGGATGAATGAAAAAGCAGTCTTTGCCATTGAGACAACGCTTGAATTTAGTATCATCATCAATGCGGCACTGTTTGTCTTTAATCTTTTGCCGATCCCACCGTTGGATGGCTACAAAATATTGCGCTTCTTGTCTCCGCGCAGTTGGGATGCGAAGTATTATCATTATGAAGTTTACGGACCGTGGATCTTGCTCTTGCTGATTTTCATTCCAGGTGTCAGCTCTACCATTTTCGGGATTCCGCTTGCTATTGTAAGCACCTGGATTCAACAGATTGCAGTGAACATATTAAGCGTGTTCATCTAACGGAAACGAGGGACGACTTTTGGCTTACAGCATCAAACTTGATTCCTTTGAGGGACCACTCGATCTGTTGCTCCATCTGATCGACAAGGCTGAGGTGGACATCTACGACATACCGATAGCGGAAATTACGGAGCAATACCTCGCGACGATTGACAAGATGCAAGAGCTCCAACTGGATGTGGCCAGTGAGTTCGTAGTCATGGCGGCTACGCTCCTCTCTATTAAAAGCAAGATGCTGTTACCCAAAAAGGAGGAGCATGTCTTTCAGCAGTTCCTCGATATGGATGTAGACGAGATAGACCCGCGTGAAGAACTGGTTGCGCGTCTGTTGGAGTACAAACGCTATAAAATGCTTGCTGAGAACTTGCGAGAAATGGAAATCGGTCGTAATCAAGTTTTTACGCGTCCCGCAGAAAATTTATCCCCGTATGCGCGTGAAGAGGATCATACCGTAACGAATGTGACCCTCTACGATTTGATCAACGCGCTGGAAAAGCTGGTAAAGAAAACGAAAGAAAAAGAACCGATAACCAAGGTGTCGCGTGACGAGATCTCCATCAAGGATCGGATGACAGAGATACGTCAAGCGGTACGCAGCGGTGGGATGGTTCGGTTTTCTGAGTTGTTTACTCAAGGGGCGACGCGTACAGAGATTGTGACGACCTTTCTCGCCTTGCTTGAGCTCATGAAGGCGAAGCACATTACCTGTGTACAAAATCAATTGTTTCAAGACATCATCATATGTGAAAACGGAACGGAAGGAGCCCATACCGATGGACTATGACAAGCTGAAAGGCGTAATCGAGGGCTTGCTGTTCATCTCGGGTGATGAAGGAATCGATGCCAAAGAAATCAGTGAAATCACTGAGGTGTCGGAAGAAGAGGTCATCGATTTGATCGAAGACATGAAAGCTGACTTCCGCCGGGCAGGACGCGGTATTCAAATCGTGGAAGTGGCAAAAGCGTATCAGTTGACCACTCTGCCCGAGCATGTACCCTATTTTGAACGGCTAGCAACATCGCCAGGTCAGTCAACGCTATCCCAAGCTGCATTGGAGACTCTCGCCATTGTTGCGTACAAGCAGCCCCTGACCCGTTCGGAGATTGAAGAAATCCGTGGCGTTAAATGCGAAAAAGCACTGAACACCCTCTTATCCAAACAACTCATTCGCGAAGCGGGGAGAGCAGAGGGGATCGGACGCCCCATTTTGTACGCGACCACCAAAGAATTTTTGGAGCATTTTGGTTTACGGGAACTGGGGGATTTGCCAGAACCGCCTGTGAATCTTGATATCGAAGAAGCGCGACTGGAAGCATCAGCGCTATTCGGAAAAGCAGAAGAATCGACAAACGACTAGTTACAGCTCGGACAGTTTTTCGTACTATCATACGACTCGTCCCCATATACTATGGTACAAACCTGTGTATCGTGGTATAACGACGGCTTTTCTCTTGACTTATAGTCAAGGTTGAGCCCAAGTTTTCAATTGGGGAGGACGTTTATGAACATACGAAAAAATCTGTCCGGCGTACTCGTCGTTTTTCTTTTTATACAGATGGCTCTTACGCCGGCAGCGATAGTAAAGGCTGCTGCAGCTCCACCTAGCTTGTCAGCAGAAGGTGCAGCGCTAATCGATGTAGAGAGTGGACGGATTCTTTATTCCAAAAACGGAACGAAAAAAATGAGGATCGCGAGCTTGACCAAAACGATGACAGCAATCGTAGCGATCGAGATGGGCAAATTGGATGCACAGGTAACGGTTCCGCCACAAGCCGTAGGGGTTGAAGGCTCATCGATCTACTTGAAAAATGGGGAGAAGCTCACGCTTGAAGAGTTGCTGTACGGTTTGATGCTACGATCTGGCAATGACGCAGCCGTCACTATTGCAACGCACATTGGAGGGTCAGTGCCTGGATTCACTTACTTGATGAATGAAAAAGCTGCGATGATTGGAATGGAGCATACGAATTTCACCAATCCGCATGGTTTAGACGACAGTAACCAGCATTACTCCACCGCAGAGGATATGGCAAAGCTGTCCGCCTACGCCTTACATAATCCCGTGTTTCGTCAAATCGTCTCAACGAAAGTCAAGGATATTTCATGGGAAGGCGAACAGTGGGATCGGCGCCTACTCAACAAAAACAAGATGCTTCATTTATACAACGGTGCTGATGGTGTGAAAACGGGATACACCAAACTCGCGAAGCGCTGCCTGGCATCTTCCGCCACGCGGGACGGAAGACAGCTAGCGACGATTACTCTGAATGCTTCTGATGACTGGAACGACTCCGCCAAGCTGATGGATTGGGGCTTTGCGAATTATCCGCTACAGGAACTGGTCAAAAAAGGGCAGGAGGTAAAGCCTGACACGCCAGTCACACTTGAAGCAGGAACTCATCTCGTCACAACAAACGCTTTTCAATATCCGTTGCAAACGGCAGAGGCAGAAGGGATTCACAAGCGTGTCGTTATGGGAGAATCGACGGTTACAGCGAAAATGAATGGTCAACTGGCAGGGTTTCTTCAACTCTATTTAAAGGAGAAGATGATTGGGCAGGTTCCGTTACTAGTTAGCGTGGATGCGCCGACTTTCGCATCTCCGCAAGCTTCACGCTCAATGTGGCAGCCATTTTGGGACATCGTGTCAGGGGGGCTGTGGAGTGCTTAATGTCATTTGGCTCGGGCTCATTGTCATTAGCATTGTTGTTGCGGCCATAACGGGGCGGATGGAAGCAATTAACGCAGCAGCGTTTGAGGGAGCAAAGACGGGAGTAACCGTTTGTCTCGGACTTCTCAGTGTTCTCGCCTTTTGGATGGGATTGATGCGAATTGCAGAAAAGTCAGGACTCCTTGAGTTGTTGGCGCGGGTATTGTCACCGATCATTCAAGTCCTTTTTCCGGATGTACCAAAAGGGCACCCTGCTATGGGATACATCCTCTCAAATATGAGCGCAAACCTGCTAGGGCTTGGTAATGCAGCAACTCCAATGGGGCTGAAAGCCATGGAAGAGCTCCAAAAGCTAAATCCAGACAAGCAGAACGCTTCGCCTGCCATGTGTACGCTGCTGGCAATCAATACGGCGAGCATTACGATTATTCCTACGACGATGATCGCAATCCGCATGCAGTATGGCTCCGTGAATCCTGTAGAAATCGTAGGCACTACGCTGTTATCTTCCTTTGCTGCCACTATTGTCGCCCTGTTGATTGATCGCATGTATCGTTATCGGCATATACGAAGACACAGATAGGGGGAGTCCTTATGTACCAATGGGTATCCCTGCTTTCTCTTTGGGCCATTCCCGTTACAATTGCCTTTGTCTTGTTGTATGGGTGGCAAAAACAAGTCCCCGTCTACGAAACGTTTGTAGATGGAGCAAAAGGCGGTTTAACCACTACCATTCGCATACTCCCGCACTTGATTGCCATGATGGTTGCGGTGAGTATGTTTCGGGAGTCAGGAGCATTGGATCTACTGCTTCGGGCACTCAAACCGCTTCTAGACCTGTTGCATTTTCCAGAAGAACTGGTCCCGTTGGCGTTGCTTCGTCCGTTGACGGGAACAGGCTCCCTTGCGATTGCAACAGATCTGATTGCGCAATACGGTCCCGATTCCTTTTTGGGTAGACTGGCAGCTACCATGCAAGGGAGCACAGATACGACACTGTATGTCCTAACTGTTTATTTTGGCGCAGTTGGCATTCGCAATTCTGCTTATGCGCTAAAGGTAGGCTTGTGGTCAGACCTGGCTGGTGTCATATTCTCGCTGCTCATTGTTTCCTACATTTTCGCTTAGATAGAATTCAAATCGTGTAGACAGTGAAAACTTCCTCGTGAATATGGGGAAGTTTTTCCCTTTTTCTTGTCCACACTAGTAAGAATGGGTATGATGTTGTAGAGGTGAACCAACGATGGAACGTTTACAGAAAGTATTGGCGCATGCTGGAGTCGCCTCTCGTCGCCATTCTGAAGAGCTGATTGCGCAAGGCAAGGTGCAGGTAAATGGCCAAGTCGTACGAGAGCAGGGAATAAAAGTCGATCCGCTCAAGGACAAAATTGTGGTGAATGGACAGCAGATTAAGCTGGAGCAACATGTCTATCTCTTGTTGTACAAGCCTACGGGTGTCATTACAAGCGTCACAGACCCGCGAGGCAGACGGGTGGTTATCGATCTGTTGAAGGGAATCAAAGAACGGGTATATCCAGTAGGTCGCTTGGATTACGATACGTCCGGCTTGCTGCTCTTGACGAACGACGGGGAGCTCGCTAACAGGCTGGCACATCCAAGCTATGAAATCGATAAAGTGTATCGGGCATGGGTAAAGGGAATCCCCAGCCAAGAAAAAGTGCACAAGCTAGCAACCGGCATTCGTTTGGAAGACGGCATGACTTCTCCCGGTCAGTCCAAATTGTTGAAGACAGAGTCTAGCAGCCAAAGGGCATTGGTAGAACTGACCATACATGAAGGACGAAACCGCCAAGTGCGTAGAATGTGTGAGGCGATCGGCCATCCGGTATTGACATTGGAGCGAATCCGTTTAGGTTTTCTCACATTAGATGGATTGAAGCCAGGCGAATTTCGCAAGCTCACTCATGAGGAAGTGGAGAGCTTGAAGCGGGGATTGGTTCAAAAGAAACGCAGCCCGCGGTCGAAACATTGATTCGTTCAAAATCTGTTCATAAGTTGTGCGCTGTCGGAAAAACTAGGAACGCTATAATAGAATGGGAAAAGGATGCAATTTATTAGCAGTAGATGGGAGTATGGCGTCATGAACAAAAGCAATCGTACATATGTCAGGATCGCGGTATTGGGTGTTTTGCTTGTAGCGCTGGTCTTTGCACTCTATTCCAGCTTTGTGAAGGACCCCGGTGCTGTGAAAGTAGGAAGCGATGCTCCGAATTTTAGTTTGGAGCAACTGAATGGACCAGAGCTGACTCTGGAAAGTTTGAAAGGAAAGGGCGTTATCCTTAATTTCTGGGGCACGTGGTGTGAACCCTGTAAGGAAGAAATGCCTGCATTGCAAGAGCAATACACGAAGTTTAAAGATAAGGGATTGGTTGTAGTCGGCGTCAATATCGGAGAATCGCCAGTTGCCGTAGAACCATTCGTGAAGCAGTTCGGGATTGACTTCCCTATTTTGCTCGATCGTCAATCGGAAATTACAAAGCTGTATCGAATCGGTCCGATTCCGACGACCTTTTTCATCGACCCAGATGGAGAAGTGCAAGAAATTTTTATTGGGCAGTTAGATGAAGCGATGATTGAGTCGAAAATAACAAAAATCTTGCCGTAAGTGAGGAGCAATGATGGATCAGAGAAAATGCGAATGCGGTCATACCAACCCGGTTGGGACGCTGCTCTGTGAGTCTTGCGGGAAGCCTTTGAATGTGGAAGTCCACGAGCAGACATCGTTTCCTGACATGCGTTATGAAGGAATGGCAAGACGTTCTCAAACGAATAAGACGAAGGTAATCGATCGAGTCTGGAACTTTTTTTCTTCGGTCAAAATTGCAATCGGTATCATTATTGTCATTTTGGTGGCGTCCGCAGTCGGAACCATCTTTCCGCAACAAATGTACATACCGGTTCCCGTACCGACAGAAGCAGATGTTGCCCGTTTTTATACGGAATCATATGGAACGCTGGGAACGATTTTCTACGGCCTAGGATTTCACAATATGTATTCGTCCTGGTGGTTTGTGACGCTTCTGGTTATGCTCGGTACGTCCCTGGTTATCTGTAGTCTGGACCGCGTAGTACCGCTGTATAAAGCGTTAAAGAAGCCTAGATTGAACCAGCACAAGTCCTTTTTGAAAGGACAGAAGCTGTTTGCAGAGGGTGAGCTTGCTCCAGAAGCCAATCAGGAAGCGATACTGGACGCCTCTGCTCTTGCCTTGAAAGAAAAAGGATACCGCATTTTCCGCACGGAACGGGCGATTATGGCTGAGAAAGGCCGTTTTAGCCGTTGGGGTCCTTACATTAATCACATTGGACTGATCTTGTTTTTGGTCGGTACCCTGATGCGAAGCCTGCCTGGCTTTTACTTGGACGAGTACGTCTGGGTGCGTGAGGGACAAACAATAGCGATTCCGAATACCCCTTACTACATAAAAAACGAGAACTACACGACAGAGTATTGGTCGGAAGAAGAAATGCCGGAGCAACTGGAGCTTAAGGGCGGAGCCATCGTGAAGAGCTACCAGACAGAGGCCATTTTGTATGAAAATAAAAACGCTGACGTTCCAGGGAAAAAGCCGGATTTGGTAGAAGTACAGAAGGGGCCGATCGTCGTGAATCATCCGATGGAACAGGACAGCCTCTACATTTATCAGAGCGGCGTGCAAGAGATGCAGCTTGGAGCGCTTAATTTTACAGTGGTCGATTTGAAAAACAATAAAAAAGAGATCGGCCTTATCAAAATTGATCTGTACAATCCACAGCCCGAGCAAACCATTGCGGATGGATTCACGGTACGGATTTTAGATTACTTCCCCGATTTTATTATGGGAAAAGACGGGAAGCCGGCGACGAAAACCAATTTGCCTAAAAATCCGATGGTGGCATTGGAACTCATTGGAGAGAATGGCAATTATAACGAAAAATTGGTTTATCTAGAAGGAACCATTCTTACACAGAAAAATGATCCGCGTTACGGACTCGACATCAAAATGCCTGATTTAATCGATATTGCAGGGCTGAATGTACGGGTGGACAAAGCATTGCCACTGATTTATTTCGGTTCATTCATTTTCCTTGCAGGCGTTGCAATCGGTGTGTTCTGGCAACATCGTCGGGTTTGGGTACAGACGCAAGAGGGAAGTATCTTGGTAGCAGCTCACACGAATAAAAACTGGTTCGGTCTACGTAGAGAAGTAGAAGGGCTGGTTAAACAAGCGGAGCTCCCTGTCACGATAGAAGATAAAACGAAGGCCAAGGCCTAAAGCTTCAAAGGGGGTACTAACAACGTGCAGCTCATTCAACTGAGTGACTGGTTACTGGATATCGCGTTCCTGCTCTACGTCATCTCGTCTATCGTCTTCGCTGTAGCCGTGACGGGTAAAAACTGGGCAGGGCGTGATCCCAAACAACATGAAGAGCGCTATGGACGGATTGCGTATTGGTTAGCCGTTATCGGTTTCTTGGCGCAAACAGGGTACGTGATTGCTCGCTGGATTGCTGGCGGCCATAGCCCGACGAGTAACATGTTTGAGTTTATGGCATTCCTGGATTACTGTATTATCTTGGCCTACTTAATTATTTACCGGATCTACAAGCTGACCTCGATTGGAGCGTTCGTACTTCCACTTGGGGTTATCATGCTCGCGTATTCGTACGTGTTCCCGAAGGAAATCACTCCATTGATTCCGTCTTTGCAGAGCTACTGGCTGCACATTCACGTGACAACCGCTGCACTGGGTGAAGGGATTTTGGCGGTTGGTTTCGCAGCGGGTTTGATGTATTTGATCCGTACTGTACCGCAGCATATTTCGACGAAAAGTACGAAATGGCTGGAGATTGTGCTGGCTGTGGTCCTCATGCTCGTTGGATTCATTTTGATGGATTCTACGTTTGCTCGTATGGATCAAAAGACGGTATTTGAGATGAAGAAAGAAGAAATGAATGCAGCAGGACAGATGGTAAAACCGAAAGTGGAGTACATTCTGCCAGCAATTGTGGCACCTACTGATTCAACCATCATCAAGGAAGGTCCAATGTCACCACTCTTTGAGGCGCCTACCTGGATGGAGGGAAAAGACGCCGCACGCAAATTGAACACGATGCTGTGGTCAGTCCTTACAGGGGTAATTCTGTATGGCGGATTGCGTTTGATTTTCCGAAAACGATTAGGGGCTGCAATCAAGCCTTCCGTTGAGAGTGTCGATCCTGAGCTTCTGGATGAGATCAGTTATCGAGCTATCAGTATCGGATATCCGGTGTTTACTCTCGGGGCCCTTATCTTTGCGATGATTTGGGCAGAAGAGGCATGGGGGCGATTCTGGGGCTGGGACCCGAAGGAAGTATGGGCCTTAATTGTCTGGCTCTTCTACAGTGCCTACTTGCACTTGCGTCTATCCAGAGGATGGATCGGTGCAAAATCAGCATGGATGTCCGTCATCGGGTTCGTCATTATTTTGATTACACTGGTCGTGGTCAACTTGGTCATTGCTGGTTTGCACTCCTACGCTGGGGTGTAGAATATCCTCGAAAAGCTGGTTTTACTACCAGCTTTTTGGACTATCTTCTAACGGTTTTACGATATTATGAGAGCAAGAGGTGTTCCAGATGGAAAAAATGGCACGTATTCTCGTAGTGGATGATGAAGAACGCATTCGCAGACTTCTGAAAATGTATTTGGAAAGAGAAAACTTTCTGATTGATGAAGCAGATAATGGAGAGCAAGCAGTCGAAATGGCTGTAGGAAGTGACTATGATATCATTTTGCTCGACCTGATGCTGCCAGGAATGGACGGGATCGAGGTATGCCAGCGTGTTCGCGAATTCAAGGCAACCCCCATTATTATGCTGACGGCAAAAGGGGAAGAAACGAACCGCGTTCACGGGTTTGAAGCAGGGGTAGACGATTATGTCGTGAAACCGTTCAGCCCTCGTGAGGTCATGTACCGGGTAAAAGCGATTCTGCGTCGCTCTTCCGCGACAGCTTATTTGAAGACAGAGACGTTCAACAGTCATTCTGTCCTTGTTTTCCCGGAATTGACGATTGACCACGATGCTCACAAAGTCATCGCAAGTGGCCAAGAGGTGAGCCTGACTCCAAAAGAGTATGAGCTGCTGCACTACCTGGCATTGTCGCCGGATAAAGTGTTTACGCGTGAAGAGTTGTTAAAAGATGTGTGGCACTACGAGTTCTTTGGGGATTTGCGCACGGTGGATACGCATATCAAGCGTCTCCGCGAAAAATTGAACCGTGTTTCTCCGCAAGCTGCCAATATGATCGCCACGGTTTGGGGCGTCGGATACAAGCTTGAGGTGCCTAAGTAAAGTGGACGTTATTTTTCGCAGTGTAGTCGGAAAGCTATGGATGACCATTATTGCCTTATTTGCTCTCGTCCTGACGATCTTTAGTTTGTTGCTCGTTCAATCTTTTGACAGCTTTTATAGCAATCGGCAGTCGAAGAATTTGCACGATCTGGCAGATGGCATCGCAATCGGTTTGGCGCAGAGTCCGGATATGACAGCAGCTATGGAGATGGCTTCCAGGTTTGGCTTGGTCCATCATACGGGCATGGTCATTTTAGATGAAAAAGGCAAGCAAGTCGGTATGAGCGAGGGGGCTGGACTCCCTCGTATTCCAGTAGAGCAATTGCTCCAAAATCCTGCATTGCATTTGCCAGAAGCGCTGGCAGGTAAGCATCCTGCTCCCAAAACGATTTATATTGATGTGCAGAATTCCGCTGATAACACGAATAACAAGCATGAACTGCTTGCGGTCGCCGTGCCTTTAGAAATGGCAGCAGGGAAAACGGGCGCAGTGGTCATGTATCAGGCGATTGAAGATTTTGATGATACGGTTAGTGAAGTCAGATTTTTAATCTTTGTGGTTGGTGTCATCGGATTCGTCTCTACCACTGTATTCGCCTTTTTCCTTTCATCGCGTCTTACGATTCCATTACGTCAGATGAAAGAAACGGCGCATCGCATTGCGGAAGGAGACTTTCATGCTGAAATCCCGATCAGGACTCAAGACGAGACAGGTGAACTGGCGGCTTCGTTTAACACGATGGCAAGCAAGCTCAATCAGTTAGTCGATGCACTGTCCAAAGAGAAGGAGCAGCTGGCGAGTGTTCTTAGAAGCATGGTAGATGGTGTTGTGATGATAGATGCGAGCGGCAAGCTGGCCGTAACGAATCCTCCAGCAGAACGATTCCTGCGTGATTGGGATTTCGAGCATTCGGATGAACCTGTGCCGTTGTTCTCGTTCTATCAGCAGGTTTTGCAAACCGGACAGGAAGTGACAGAGGATATCCCTGTTCAAGGGCGGATATGGTCCGTTGTCATGGTACCTTTGAATGATCGGGATCAAATCCGTGGTGCTGTCGCAGTTCTTCGGGACATCACGCAGGAACGCAAGCTGGATAAGATGCGTAATGATTTTGTGGCTAACGTATCCCATGAGCTGCGAACACCATTATCCATGTTGCAAGGATACAGTGAAGCAATTGTGGATGATATCGTGGCTACACCGGAAGAGCATAAAGAATTGGCACAGATCATCTATGACGAGTCAGCGCGTATGACCAAGCTGGTGAATGAATTGCTCAGCTTGGCGCGGATGGAAGCGGGGCATGTTGAATTGTTCCAGGAGACGATGGAACTGCGTCCGTATTTGGAACGCATTCAACGCAAATTCACCAATTTGGCGAGAGAACGCGAAATCCACCTCTTCCTCGAAATATCGACGACGCACACGCATGTGCTCATTGATCCTGATCGCATGGAGCAAGTGCTAACGAATTTGATCGATAATGCGCTGCGGCATACGCCAAGTGGGGGAAGCGTCACCATTCGGGCTCGCGGGGATAAAACGTTGCTGGTTGAGATTAGCGATACAGGCAGTGGCATTCCCCAAGAAGATTTGCCGTTTGTTTTTGAGCGGTTCTATAAAGCAGACAAGGCTCGCACACGTGGACGACTAGGTGGAACTGGACTTGGACTAGCCATCGCGAAAAACCTTGTCGAAGCACACGGGGGCACCATCAGTGTGCAAAGTAAACTGGGTGAGGGAACGACTTTTACAATCGCCTTGATGCTGCATAAAAACAAATAGGAGTGTAGAGAGAAATGATCAAAACGATCTTATTTGATGTTGACGGGGTTATGTTGAGTGAAGAGCGTTACTTTGATGCTTCTGCATTGACGGTGTGGGAATTTTTGTACAGCCCGCAGTATGTAGGGCTTGCAGGCGAGGAATTCACGCCTGCGCCAGAAGAAGCGCAAATCAGACGAGTGCGCGAGCAAGTTTTCGCTCATGATGAAGTGCTGAATTTCATCAAGTCACGTGGAATCAACTCCAACTGGGACATGGTTTTCCTCGCGTTTTCCTATCAGTTGATTCGTTTGATTGAAGCGGTTAAAACGCAAGTACCAGAAGCAACGAGCCTTCTTGTCGAACAAATTGATCGACCGCAACTGGCAAAAGTGAAAGAGTGGGCAGCCACTTATGCTCCTGATTTCCAAGTAGACTACGCAGCGTTCACCGCAGATTTTGCCAAAGGTTCCGCACAAAAAGCAGAAATGCTGCTCTACTTAAATCAAATTGCAAAAGAGCGTTGCGGTGTTTCAACAGAAATGTTCTCTCGCAATAGTGATCTATGGCAGTTGATTCAAAAGACGTTTCAAGAATGGTATCTCGGTGATGAGCGCGTGGCGGCATCGATTGGTCGTGAAACCATGCAGCCAGGCAAGAAGGGCTTCTTGTCAGACGAGATTCCGATTGTACCGCCTGCAGAAATGGTGGAGTTGTTTCGCACATTAAAAGAAAAAGGATACACACTGGGAATTGGAACAGGGCGCCCTACGATCGAGACGCATGTTCCCCTCCGTGAGATGAACATACTGGAATGGTTCGACCCGAACCGTGTCGTAACTGCCTCTCACGTACTCGATGCGGAAGAAGCGTTTCCTAGCTTTGCGCCGATGTCCAAGCCACACCCATATTCCTATGTAAAAGGGCTGCTCGGACTCGATGCACCGATTAGCGATGCTGTCCATTTTTCATTGCCAATCGAAAATGGAGAAGACGTGCTAATCGTCGGCGATTCACTCGCAGATTTTCTAGCGGCTCGCTCGATCGGTTGCAAGTTTGCAGCGACATTGACTGGACTGTCTGGTCAAGACGCACGCAGCAAGTTTGAAGAGGAAAAAGCAGATTTTATTCTCGATGATGTTCGCGATATCCTTTCCATTTTGTAGATGAAAAACTCCGCCGTATGTAAAAACGGCGGAGTTTTTTTATTCCCAACAAATCGATTTCAAGCATTTGAAGCGAAAGGCGTGAATCAAAAAGGATTCTATCATGTTGTGACGTACGATTACTTCGAAAGAACCATCCTCTCGTGAAAAAAACAGGACATCCGTGTAGTCTTTGTTCCCCTCAAAATAACGACGTACCTCTTTGACACGTGCTCGCATGGACTCGGATTTAACGACTATGTGGTAGGTAGCATCTTGTTGTGAAATTTGTTCCTTGATCTCAATTTCTTCTTTATTAAAGGTGTAATGGAACAATAGGGGTTCCTCCTCACTAAATAAAATAGCGCAGGTACACGTAGACATGGGCAATCAAGATAGACAGGATCATCAACGGGAAGGCGACCTTCATAAAGCTGAAAAAGCCGATATGATGTCCTTCCTTTGCAGCTAAG
Source organism: Brevibacillus sp. MS2.2 (assembly GCF_013284345.1). Taxonomy (NCBI): domain Bacteria; kingdom Bacillati; phylum Bacillota; class Bacilli; order Caryophanales; family Paenibacillaceae; genus Brevibacillus; species Brevibacillus sp. MS2.2. The sequence goes on along the minus strand of NZ_JABSUZ010000014.1, from coordinate 76,894 downwards.
CCAGCAACAATCACGTTGGCACTCGCTCCAATCAAGGTCCCGTTTCCTCCTAAACACGCCCCGAGTGCAAGGCTCCACCAAAGAGGCTCCAGGTTGGTGATCCCGAGAGCTCCCATTTCCTTGATCATCGGAATCATGGTGGCAACGAACGGGATATTGTCGACAAAAGCAGAGGCGATTGCGCTCAACCAGAGGATCAACAGGGAGGTATTCAATGGATCTCCACCCGTCAGATTCATCGCTTCCGTTGCGAGCTTTTTGATCACACCTGTTTCCACTAACCCAGAGACGAGAACAAACAGACCGATGAAGAAGAAAATCGTATTCCACTCGACTTTGCTGATCGCGTCTTCCAAATAATGCTCTCCAGTAAGGAGGAGCAAAAGAAAAGCTCCAGTTAAAGCGATCGTTGCCGACTCCAAATGAAGGGCCCCATGAAGCATGAAACCAATAATGGTCAATCCCATCACGGTCAAGGACTTTTTCAATAAACGGCTGTCGGTAATTTCATCGCGCTCATTTAACTGCATGATTTTTGCACTCAATTCAGGTGACGTTACTAGCTGTTTACGGTAAATCAAGACCAAGCAAACAACAGTTACAGCGAGAATCACGATGATAATTGGGCTCAAATTCACAAGAAATTTCATAAAATCAAGCTCAGGTACAGAGCTGCCAATCATGATATTCGGGGGGTCACCGATCAGCGTAGCGGTTCCTCCGGCATTAGAAGCGATAATTTCACTGATTAAAAAAGGAATCGGATTAAGCTCAAGCTGGCGGGCGATGCTAAACGTCACAGGTACGATGAGAAGTACAGTGGTAACGTTGTCCAAAAAGGCAGAGGCAACGGCCGTGATCAAGCTCAGGTAAACAAGGATGCGAATCGGTTTACCCTTTGCGACCTTTGCCGCACGGATGGCCACATACTTGAATACACCAGTCTGTGCCGTAATGGCAACCAAGATCATCATCCCAATAAGTAGGCCGAGCGTGTTAAAGTCGATATGGTGAATTGCTTGTTCTTGTGTAACGATCCCGAACAAGACCATGAGAATTCCGCCAGACATGGCGACGATGGTTCGATGTAACTTTTCGCTAATAATAAATGCATAGGTAACTAAAAAGATACCAATAGCGAATAATGCCTGGTTCGTCATAAGAAGCTCCTTCCTTGGTGTGTAGAATTATCTTGTCCTATTATAGCTCTAACCAAAATAAGGGTAAAGAAAAAGACCCGGCATAGGGCCAGGTCTATTCTCGTGCGGAAGGGAGAACCTACAGCTCGATTTGTGTAACGCTTTTCACTTCTGCTAGCTCGCCCATCGTATCGAGAAGCTCTGGCGTCAAAGGTTTGTCGACAGAGAGCATCATGATCGCGTCTCCACCAATATCACGGCGTCCTACCTGCATCGTTGCGATGTTCACGCTGTTTTCACCCAAGATGGAACCGACACGCCCGATCACACCTGGACGGTCATTATGGTGAATGTAGAGGAGGTAGCCCTCAGGCGCTACGTCAATCGCAAAGTCGTCAATTTTCACAATACGCGCACCGTAACCATTGAGTCGCGTTCCAGCCACTGTGCGTGTCTCTTGCGTCGTTTTTAAGCTAACGGTCAGTAAGTTCGTAAAGCCTTTGTTTTGTGCTGCCTTTTGCTCTGTTACGGTTATGTCGCGCACTTTTGCCAGAATCGGGGCGTTCACATAGTTGACTTCCTCGCCCAAACGGAAGGACAGCACGCCTTTGAGGACTGTGCGAGTCAGCGGGGACGTGTCTACATCCGTCAACTCACCGCTATATTTAATCGAAATCTCCGAAATGGAACCTACTGTCACTTGGGCAAGGAAGTGGCCCAGCTTTTCACCCAACGTAAAGTACGGTTGGACTTTTTCCATAACGTGAGCAGGGATCGAAGGCAAATTCACGGCGTTTTTGAATGGCTCGTCACGTAGAACCTTCAGGATTTCTTCCGATACGTCTACGGCCACGTTTTCCTGTGCTTCAATGGTCGAAGCTCCCAGATGTGGAGTCGTTACTACCTGTGGCAGACCGACGAGAGGGTTGTCTACAGGTGGTTCTTCTTCAAAGACATCCAGAGCTGCTCCTGCGACTTTTCCTGCGGTAATCGCCTCGTAGAGAGCTTTCTCGTCAATGATTCCCCCACGAGCGCAGTTGATCAAGCGAACGCCATCTTTCATTTTCGCGAATTCACGCGTGCTGATGATATGGCGGGTTTCTTTTGTCAGCGGAGTATGGACGGTAATAAAATCTGCTTTGCGGCAAATTTCGTCGACAGTTGCGTTGGTTACACCCATCTTTTCTGCACGTTCCTCGGTCATGAAAGGATCGAAGCCCATGACGGACATACCAAATGCTTTTGCACGCTTCGCAACCTCTGAACCAATACGGCCCATACCGATGACTCCCAGTACTTTGTTGTTCAGCTCAACCCCTTGGAAGCTTTTGCGATCCCATGTACCGTCTACCAGCTTCTTGTGAGCTTGAGGGATGTTACGAGCGACAGCCATCAGCATGGCAAACGAATGCTCCGCAGTAGAGATGGTGTTGCCATCTGGAGCGTTGATGACGGGAATACCTGCTTGGGTGGCAGCGTTGATATCAATGTTATCGACCCCAACACCCGCACGACCGACTGCCTTCAGCTTTTTGCCGGCAGCGAGTACTTCTGCTGTTACCTGGGTTTGGCTGCGTACGAGGAGTGCATCGTAATCGCCAATCACATCGATTAGTTCGGCAGGGGAGAGGTTTGTTTGACGAACAACTTCTACATCAGAAGCGTCCAAGAGCTGTTGAATTCCAAATTCGCTAAGTGGGTCGGTAATGAGTACTTTATACATGTGCAATGAGCACCTCCTGAGCAGCTTTTACACCAGCACCCAGCTCAACTGGGGCACCGATTTGGTGAAGCGACAATTCGATGGCGGAAATGACTTGCAGGACATCCAATGGCTCGCAATACCCCATATGCCCGATGCGGAAAATCTTGCCTTTCAGGTGCTGCTGGCCACCAGCAATCGTGATGTTGAATTGCTGCGTTAACATTTTGCGGAGAGCTTCTGCATGAAAGACACCCTCAGGATCGCAAGAAGTAACGGTTGTCGATGCGTACTGATCTTCGGCCATCAGTTTGATGTTTAATGCCCTCATCGCTGCGCGAGTCATGTCTCTCATTAGTTCATGGCGCTTTACGATAGCTGGCAAGCCTTCTTCCTCCATCATATCCAATACTTCGGCGAGACCGAAAATGAGGGATACAGCGGGCGTATACGGAGTTGTTTGCTCTGCCAGGCTCTTGCGGTATGCTTTCAGGTCCAAATAGAAGGCGAGCGATTTGTTTTGCTCAATCACTTGCCATGCGCGTTCACTCGCAGCGAGGAAGGCAAGGCCTGTTGGCAGCATGAAAGCTTTTTGCGAGCCGGTTACCACGATATCGACACCCCAAGCGTCCATTTCGCATGGAACCGCACCGAGGTTGCTTACTGCATCGACAATGAAGAGGGCGTCCGAATGTGTACGGATTGTTTTCGCCAAGTCAGCAATCGGATTTTCTACCCCAGTGGATGTTTCACAGTAGGTGGCGAATACGGCTTTTACTTGCGGTTTTTTTTGCAGGAATGTTTCAACCAGGTCAGGTGTTACGGCGTTTCCCCAAGGGACTTCTAACCGATGGGCGATGATACCATAACGCTCGCAAATTTTTGCAAAGCGCTCACCAAATGCACCGCTAACGAGGACGGCAGCTTCATCGCCTGGTTGGAGCGTATTTACGACGCCCATCTCCAGTGCACTCGTTCCACTACCTGCCAAGATGTATACGTCCTGCTTGGTACCAAAGTAAGGCTTCAATCTTTCAGCAGTACGGGCGAAAAGAGCGGAGAACTTGCCGCTGCGGTGTCCAATCATCGGTTGGCTCATTGCTGTTTGAACACGTGGTGGAATGGGTGTAGGACCAGGGATTCTCAAGATCATTTTGTCTGCAAACATGGTTTTCTCCTCCTATATATGTGCATATCAAAAAAACCTCCCGTTCTCACACTGCTCCTATTACAGAACAGTGAGGGACGAGAGGCTTTGCTTCGCGGTGCCACCCTCATTCGCTCCTTTTTTCTCAAAAAAGAGCCTTGGTAGGTACATGACCTAAAAGAGATAACGGATCTACCGTTTGCGTCTACTGGGATGGTGAACCCTCTTTTCAACGCAGCAGCTCAGAAGTGCTTAACCGTGGGAGAAAACGCCGATTCGCAGCAACCATCGGCTCTCTGGGGATTTCTCGATCACAGCGTTTCTTCGTCAACGCCGTTGTTTTATAAGGTGTTTCGTAAGATTTGTACTTACGATATCACGTCAAAATAACACCGTCAAGAAGAAAAACAAGAAAAAATGAACATTAATTATTTTAATACGGTTATCGTTCGTGAATAATACTCAATTTAATGTTGGTGACAGTATAAAAATGACCAAAACACGAACATTAAGATATTGACATCACAAAAAATGGAAAAAACGCGTTTTAATGTTCGGTTTTTACTGTTGCTTTTATCTTACCGAAAAATCTCAAAAGAAAGAACGGGAAATTGTCGATCATTCGTTCAGCGGAGGAGAGGAGAACATAATGAAAAACCTCTTACATACCAGAGTACGTAAGAGGTCTCTTCCATTAGTAGATGGAATACTATTCCACTTTAATAGAGTCGGTCGGGCATCCTTCAGCAGCATCACGAACATCGTCATGCAGGATATCCGGGATTTCAACGCTGTTAGCATTGTCATCCAACTTGTTGAACGCAAGGCCCTCATCGTCGTAATCAAATACGTCAGGAGCCGTGGCGCCACAAGCACCGCAAGCAATACAAGTATCTTTATCTACCCATGTAGTCATCGTGGTTTCACCTCCCATACCGAAGTGGTACGTCCACTATCATAGATCATTGTATGCTCTTGGTGACAAGATTTCAAGATTGAATCAGTCTAAAAATGTACGACTACTTATAAAGAGGGATTTCAGGTGCCTTCAACACGGAGTAGAGCTGTGTATTTAAGCGTTTAAAATCTCCCGCAGATACTGCATCTGTCGCGTTCAAAATCTTCACGGCAGCGGCTAAATCCTTGATTCCTAGTGCTTGAACTTCGTTAGATGCGATGAGTAAATCAAGTCTTGCAGTCAGGTCCTCAGGATTATAGCTGCTCCATTGATTGCTTGCCGACATGGCCACAGCTGCGAGATAGGTGCGGTAATGGAACGGATACTGCTTCCACTGCGCGGTGTTAACGGCTCCAGGTAATTGCTTCGGCATGGCTTGCTTCACCACATATGCCGATTCCCATGAAGCAATGGAGTGATAGACCATTTCCTGTGCGGTTAGCCAATTATTTTGAAAAAGTGTCAGGTTAGCCCCAATGGAAGCAGGCGTAGCATTATTTTGATCGGAACGAATCTGCTCCATACTATCCAAATACGCCCGTACACTGTTCGTAAAAGTGGCATGAGCTTGTCTCAGCATGGGTGACGTCGGCAAAGGAACGTTTTTCTCCAGCTCTTTCCTTGTCTGTTCAGCCAATTTGCTGAGTTGCTTCAAGCCATCCGTCCGTTCATTTTCATTCATTTGATTCCATTTATCCATCGTATCAAAATGTGCTTGTTTCAGATCAAGCAGCGGTGCATAAACGGCATAGTAAAATCGGATAAAGTCCTGTTCGTTGTACAGCTTTTGCTCACGCAGCAGTTTTTCTTTTTCGGCTTCCTTTTTCTCTGCTTCGAGTACGGCGGCTTGTTCCGATTCCAATTGTGTCTTCATATAATGGGCCCCGAAAAAAAATCCACCAACTGTGCATGCAAGTGTTATGATGATCATGTACGCCATCATAAATTCAGTTCTTTTCAATCGTTTTGTCATACTATCCTCCAAGTACAATGATGCAGCAATGATGCAGTTTACTTCGCTTACTTTGAGCGTTGAAAAATATAGAATGATGTAAGGAGTACCAATGAACAGTCGGAACAGTGCGGCAGAGGAGCAGGACCTTTTATGTGCGGTCGCCTTGAATGCCATGTTACCTCTGGCCAATGAACGAACGCTGCAATCAGCCTACTACATACTGCGTGGCAGAAAAGCCAATCAGACACTGCAAGATGTACATTTGTATACCCTTTATCCGTATTATCGGATGTTTTCTCGTTTTCCAAGAGAGGATTGGGAGAAAATAGTTTCAACTTTATTTCAGGCGGGCTGGATTTTACCTGTTGATGTAGGTGGAACGAACTCGAAGCCGACGTTTACCTTTTCTGATACAGGATTGGAGCATGCCAAACATACGTACCAAAAATATCGCTTTGATAGATGGTTCGCACCTTTTACCCAGTCTGACTTGGCGGAGAGAATCGAGCCATTTTGGAGCAGGCTTCATCTTATGGTGCAAACGATCTCGCAAATGCAGCATGGTGATCTTGGGTTCATTCCGGTCGTTTCGGACAAGACGACACAGCGTTGGGTAAAAAATCAATTGGCTGATGGGGCTATGCGAATCGCCTGGAAACAGCAATTGTCTGACGAGCTGTATCGACTGTGGGAGCCTTTGGATGAAAGTGTGCAGGAGCTTTTGTTTTGTCAACTGTCAGGAGCAGGCCAAGTCGGCAAGACCATGGGACAAGTAGCAGAGATTCGCCAAACGAGTCGTAGTTATCTCACGCTGCAATTTCGATACGGGCTTGCCGCGTCGATTCAGACGCTGCTTGCAGAGAGCAATCATTATCCTCTTTTATCAAAACTTGTTACAGAATCACACAAGCTTGATCCACGTCTAACCGAAAGTGCTGCTCGAACGTACGCACTGCTTCAGACTGGCTGTGACAAAAAAGAAATAGCGAAGAAACGACAAATGAAAGAAAGCACGATAGAAGATCATTTGGTAGAGATTGCCTTGCGCTGTCCGGAATGGGACATGACAACATATTTGCCGAATGAGCTGGCAAAAGAGATCGTGGAGACGAGTGAGCGCCTCGATACAAGCAGACTCCGGCTCATCAAGGATCAATTGGAAGCGTCCGTAACGTATTTGCAAATCCGATTGGCATTGGCACGAGCGACAAGGGGGACAAAATGAATAAACAGCTCATGTACGACAAATTAAAGCTGCATTTTGGATACGACTCATTCCGCCCCGGTCAGGAGTCTATTATTGAACGTCTATTGCATGGACGAAGTGTTCTCGGGTTATTAGCAACAGGTGGCGGGAAATCAGTGACGTATCAGCTGCCAGCAATGCTTTTGCCGGGTCTCACCGTCGTGGTTTCCCCGTTGATCTCTTTGATGGTCGATCAGGTGCAGCAGCTTCGAGCGCGAAAAAAAATTCCAGCTACCTATTTGAACAGCATGCAGGACCCGACTGAGTCCCGCGAAATCTTAAAAGGGCTCTCAGAAGGTGCGTACAAGCTGTTATATGTTTCTCCGGAAAAGCTTCAACAGCCCTACGTCCAACAAGTGTTAAAGCGGGCGAGGGTGTCTCTGATCGCTATTGATGAAGCGCATTGCATCTCGCAATGGGGACATGATTTTCGCACAGATTACTTGCGATTGCCAAAAGTCGTGAAACAATTGGGAGCACCTCCTGTTCTGGCTGTGACGGCAACCGCTACGGCGACTGTTCGTGAAGAAATTTGCAGCTTATTTTCTATTGAAAAAGAAGACATCGTGTTGCAGTCTCTTAATCGGGCGAATATCGCCTATGATCTGGTTGAAGTTGCGGAGGAAAGTGACAGGCGTTCGTATGTATTTGATCAGATGGATCGTTTGCAGGGCCCTGGGATCGTTTACTGCAGCACGCGACAAGCGGTAGATGTATTGGCAGCCTCTTATCAACTCGATGGGAAAAAGCGTGTGCACGGCTACCACGGGGGCATGAACAGCATGGAGAGAATGCTGATCCAATCCCAATTTCTCGCGGGAGAGCTGGATGTTATTATTGCAACGAATGCGTTTGGGATGGGAATCGACAAGCCAGATATTCGCTACGTCATCCATTATCAAATGCCAGCTAGTTTGGAGGCATACGCACAAGAAATCGGGCGGATCGGCCGTGACGGCAAGCCTGGGTATGCGCTGCTTTTATTTTCGTGGGACGATTGGCAGATTCATCAGCACATGCTGGAGAAGGAGTACCCGACACAAGCGCAAGTTCAAAAATATGAGCAGTTATGCAAAACCGGAGTACCCTTGACGAGCGAGGCCTTGGCGATGATGGACATATCCGAAGAAATGGGAGCACTCCTTGCCTTTTATGCGGAAAGAGTGCTGGCCTCATACGAAGCTGCCGCTGCGGGAGAATCGTATCCGAAGGCACAAATCATTTGGCAGGAAACGGAAAAAAGAAAAAGCTTTAAGCAAAAAAAGCTGGCAGAAATGGTGTCTTACGTAAGAGGAGAAAACTGTTTGCGTGTGAGCATCAATACGTATTTCAAAGAAGATGATCATCAATATGATCTGTACTGCTGTAAGAAATGTGGTCTAACTAAGGATGCATATTTCCAAACGAATGATAATGCAATCGCTAAGAATGAACAAATCAAATGGAATTTGCGGCAGGCGTTAGACACTCTTTTGCCGAACAAATAAAGGAGCGAAACATCGAGTGAGGGAAGATCGGCTAGAGGTGGATGAAGCCACTCTTCGGCTGAATCTATGGTTGACACAAGGAATCGTGATGGCAGTGGCTGCTGGCGGTAGCTTATGGGTGCTGGGCTGGGATGCTACTCTGTCCTTGTTTACATGGCCAGGCTGGAATGCCGTGCTGTGGGCAGTGTTTATAGCCGCAGGTATTATTATCGCGAGTATTGCAATGGATCGGTACTTGCCTAAGAGATGGCAAGATGATGGCAGTATCAATGAGAAAGTTTTTGGGGCCATGTTACCATCCACTACGATTCTCGTCTGTATGATAGTAGGGGTGGGAGAGGAATGGCTATTCCGTGGAGTCATTCAATCGCTTACCGGGAATTTTTGGAGCAGCCTTATTTTTACACTGATCCACATACGTTATTTGAAAAAACCGCTTATGGTCATAAGTGTATTTGGTACAAGCTGGATCTTGGGACTCTTGTTTTCCCACTATCAGTCCCTTTGGCCCTCGATTGTGGCTCATATCCTTATTGACGTCATGTTAGCACTTTATTTACAAAAAACGATCAAGAAAAAGGGGGAGGAAGAGTGAATCTCGAGCATAATCCATTACCACCCCGACGCTCCCGACATACTCGCCCTAAAGCGTCGTTCTCGTTTAAAAAGTGGGTTCAACCGGGATTGTACTTGTTTGGATTCGTATTTTTCGGGTTGATTGGTCTTGAGTTGTACAGGGCCAATGTCCTACACGAGTCAGCCGCTTCTGGTAGTGTTGAAGTGAAAGAAGTTAGTAAAGCGAGTACGATTGCACCAGGAAGCAAGGCAGGAGAAAAGGAGCCTGTATCCGTCGTTCTTGCTGCTACCCCTGATCCGAATGCAAGCGTGACCAACCCACCTGCCAAGGCGAAAACGACCGAATCAAAACCAGTTGAGCCTGTAGTAAAGGCGACCACAAGCGTACAGACACCTGCTGTGAGCACAGTCCCAGCCCAAACTTCTACTAGTAAAGTAGCTACACCAGGCAAACAAGCTTCAACACAGCCTACACCAAAATCGAAGGTCGTCAAGCATGTGGTGAAGAAGGGTGAAACGTTGTTTATGCTGTCACGAAAGTACTATGGAAATAATTCGAACGTAGGAAGAATCGCAAGATATAACGGACTTCATTCAGAAGCAGGGCTTGTTGAAGGAAAAATTGTATGGGTTCCCCTCGTTCAGTAATGAGATCGTGCTCCACTGGCAATGCTATCGGGAAAAAGATAAGCAGGTGGATGTAAGTGGAGTATGATACGGTCATTGTCGGCGGCGGGATTGCAGGGCTTCAAACTGCAATCCAACTAGCTAGATGCCTTCGACGCGTAGCAGTCATTGACATGCCGGGTGGTCGATCAACAGTCGCCAAAGCCTACCGAAACATTCTCGGATTTTCGGAGGGGGTTAGTGGCGATTTTTTGCGTCAAGCGGGCAGGGAACAAGCACAAAAATACGGCGCAATCTTGATAACAGATGAGGTAACAAAGCTTGCTACTGACTCAAGCGGCTTATTTACGATAGGTACGAAAAGTAGCATACATACGCTTACTTCGCGAACGCTGGTATTGGCAACAGGCATTCGCGACCCGTTTCCAACAATCCCTGGCTTCTCCGATTGTGTAGGAATATCGATTTTCTTGTGTCCCGACTGTGACGGCTATGAAACAGTTGGGAAAGACACGGCAATCATTGGAGCAGGCCCGCACGCTGTTTCGATGGCAGACGAACTTATTTATTATACAAACAGCTTAACAGTCATTAACCATGCACAGGTGCAGGTGGATATGCAGGTTGTCTCTGGACTGAGCCAGCGAGGGATTATATATCGAGAGGAAAAAGTATGTACCCTTCATCATACAGGGGGACAATTGCAAGAAATCGAGCTCTCATCAGGCGAACGCTTGTATGCAGAAAGAGCATTTCTTGCCTTTCCGGGTGCTCACGCTTTGACAGAGCTTTTGCGTGGTTTTTCCGTGCAAATTCATGAAAAGGGCCACATCCATTCGAATCCACGAACAAAAGAAACCGATCATCCCAACATATGGGCTGTTGGCGATATTAATGAGCATTCTCAACAAGTGTCGATTGCCATGGGGGATGGAACACAGGCGGCCATATGGATTCAAAAGCGACTGCGTGAATATGAGACCTAGAAAAACGCCTGATTCTGGGCGTTTTCTCATGTACAAACCTTTATGAATGAGAAGGAACCCGAACTAGCAGAGCCAAATATAAATACATAAGAAGAAGCATGAAGGGGAACTTTTCCTGGGAAAGCGCAGGAAATGACAGGCAACAACAAAGTTTCTTTTTTCGTGAGTTGATTCGACATTGATAGGCGAATGTTGCGTAGGTGTCATGGTAGCTTTGTTCCAGTAACTAAATGTGATATGATAGGACTACCCCGTATTTTCCAGTCCATCAAAAAATGGATGAATGCCAACAGGTATTCGCCGGAGAATGTGGAGAACTCTTACAGGCTTACCATCATATTTTGTAGTACGACTGGATGGCGAGGAGGGACAGTCATGCGTGTTGAACGCCTTGGTCAAGATAAAATACGAATCTTTTTAACTTTTGACGACCTCTCAGAGCGCGGGATAGAAAAAGAAGACATGTGGCGTGACATTCCTAAAGTTCATGAACTGTTCAACGACATGATGGAACAGGCTTATCACGAATTAGGGTTTGAGGTATCAGGGCCTGTTGCAGTTGAAGTGTTCGCCTTGCCAGCTCAGGGAATGGTCGTAATCGTAACACGTGGCAAGACGGGCTCAAAGGACGGCAAAGAGGAAGAATTCGAAGACGAGGATGTATACGAGCTAGAGGTCACATTGGAAGAAAGCGACTTGATCATGTATGCCTTCCGGGACTTTGAGCATATGGTTGAAGCCGCCCATCGCATTAACGCCCTTTTGACCAATGGCGGAGCTGCCTACTTCTACCAGGGAAAATATCACCTGGTGCTGGAGGAAGTCGACTTGGATCAGGAGCGTTATCACAAGTTAATTGCGATCCTCTCTGAGTACGGAGAAGCGACGCCGATAACGATTTATGTGTTGGAAGAATACGGGAAAGTGATCGTTGCCGACGATGCTGTAAAAGAAATATGCAGGCATTTCACGTAATCGAAAAAGAAATGTCTGGGAATATAAAACAGCACCTAGTCAACCAACTAGGTGCTGTTGCTGTCTGTACAGATTATGCTAGGCCATCAAAAAAATCAGCCTCTTTACCCTGAATGGTATAGTTCGGAAGGCTGTGCCAAGCCAAGATGTAATGATTGTTTGGCGGAACAGAATAATGCTCGCCTTTTGTTACACCTGGGAAAACACGCTCTACTGATAGGTGCTGTGTTCTGTGCGCCCGCAAGGCATCTGCTACTTGTGGCATGTATTCAGGACCGTGAATGATGGTCGTAATGCTCTCGAGTGGATCCGTAAACGGAGGCTTTATCGTACCAAATCCTTCCTCGGATGAACGAGTTGCATAGTAAAACTTTCGCACGCTCGTATCTGGGCCTAAAGAAAGGACAGCCTGAGTGGTAGCATGACTAATCGCAAAATGGTCGGGATGTCCGGAGATGCCATGTGGTGCAAATGTGACGACGATCTCTGGTTGAGTCTGCTGAATGGCTTGGTGGATTCGAGTAACAAGCTCATCTACGGGCACTGTGTTTAGGAACTTATCCTGGTATTCCCAGACTTCTACCTGATCGAAACCGAGTATGGCGCAAGCGTCGCGAAGCTCTTGCTCGCGAAAACGAGGGAGTTCTTCCGGTGTGCATAAAGGTGGTTCACCAGCTTTCCCTGCTTGCCCTTTTGTTGCACACAATAAATGAGTGCTGGCCTTTTTTGTTTTACTATATTTGGAAATGGAAATCCCACAAGCAAACGTTTCGTCATCGGGATGGGCAAAAACAAACAAAATAGACTTTTTTTTCATAAAAACACCTCCATGAATAAACTTCCACCTTTACTTTTTCCATTATGGCATAAATCCACTAATTCCGTAATGAAAGAAACAAGTTTGGGGACAATATAAGCATGATGGGACGCGTTTTTGAAGCTGTTTGTAAAAATGCATCCTGTAAAAGCGGTTTCAGAAATGATTGGTAAATAATTGAATGATTATGCAAAACAAGGCACGAAAACGTTTTCGAAATGGAAAAAAAACATTTTTAAGCTTCTCATAAATGATACAAGCGTGTATACTAAAGGCGGCATTGACCGAAAACATTTTTGAGGTGGTAAGTAATGGGTAATCAAGACGTGGTAACCGAAAGCACCGAAGGGAAAGAAAAGCAAGAATCATTGAACTTGCTCCATTCAACTCAAACGGTGATCAAGGAAGCACTGGAGAAACTAGGTTACCAAGAATCGATGTTTGAACTCTTGAAGGAACCGCTACGCGTTTTGACTGTACGTATTCCGGTTCGCATGGATAATGGCGAAGTAAAGGTATTTACGGGCTATCGTGCACAGCACAACGATGCAGTAGGTCCGACCAAGGGGGGCATTCGTTTCCACCCGGAAGTTACTGAGGATGAAGTTAAAGCACTTTCTATCTGGATGAGCCTCAAAGCAGGTATCGTCGATCTGCCATATGGCGGTGGTAAAGGCGGTATCATTTGCGACCCGCGTGAAATGTCCTTCCGCGAATTGGAAAGACTGAGCCGCGGTTACGTTCGCGCAATCAGCCAGCTTGTGGGCCCTACTAAAGATATTCCAGCTCCGGACGTCTTTACGAACTCACAGATCATGGCATGGATGATGGACGAATATAGCCGTATCCGTGAATTTGACTCGCCTGGTTTCATTACGGGTAAACCAATTGCGCTGGGTGGTTCCCATGGCCGCGAAACAGCTACTGCAAAAGGTGTAACCATTTGCATCCGTGAAGCAGCAAAGCGTCGCAACATCGACGTAAAAGGTGCTCGCGTAGTTGTACAAGGCTTTGGTAACGCTGGTAGCTACTTGGCAAAATTCATGCATGATGCAGGCGCTAAAGTTGTAGGTATCTCTGATGCATACGGTGCGCTGCATGATCCAAACGGTTTGGATATCGACTACTTGTTGGATCGTCGTGATTCCTTTGGTACAGTTACAAAACTGTTCAACAACACGATTTCCAACAAAGAGCTTCTTGAACTGGAATGCGACATTTTGGTTCCGGCAGCAATCGAAAACCAAATCACAGCTGCAAATGCTCACAACATCAAGGCGTCAATCGTAGTAGAAGCGGCAAACGGCCCAACTACACTGGAAGCGACCAAGATTTTGACTGAGCGTGGGATTCTTCTGGTTCCAGACGTACTTGCTAGTGCTGGTGGTGTGACTGTTTCCTACTTCGAGTGGGTACAAAACAACCAAGGCTACTACTGGTCTGAAGAAGAAGTAGAAGAGAAGCTGGAAAAAGTAATGGTTCGTTCGTTTGAAAATGTATACTCCATGTCTCAAACTCGTCGCATTGACATGCGTCTGTCTGCTTACATGGTTGGTGCCCGCAAAATGGCTGAGGCTTCTCGCTTCCGCGGTTGGGTATAATTTTTCAAACAACCCTCCATATATTGAGAAAACATGGCTTCGCCGTTTTGGCGGGGCCTTTTTTATTGGGGCGCGGGATGTGGCTGTGGTGTAGAGAAGAATATTTCCAGGCTAGGCTCCAGGCTTCGTCCTGCTGGGGGTTGAGACTGTCCGCTCCGAAGGGATTCGCGGGGAAACGCAAAAGTGGTAGCCGCTTCGAGGTAGGAGCACGGTTGCGTTTCTTTTGCCCGCGAATCCCTTCTCCGCTTGGTAGGACTCCACAAGTCGCTACGCCTGGAAATATTCTTCTCTAGCGTAACGGATCACATTCTTCAATCTTTTAAGGCATTTAAAACTCGGTTAAACATGGGAAGCTCGTAGAGGAAACAGGAGAAATAAGCGAAGATCTTAGGGACACCGACCGAGACGCAATGCAAAAAACGAAACACGCCTTTAAGCGTCCACCTCTGAAACACATCCTGATGGGACAACTTTGGACGCGGTTTCGCTTTTTGCATGGAGTCGTACAGTCAATCCCACAGCGGGTGGCCCTAGAATCTGAGCGTTTTCTCCTGTTTCCTCCCCACCACAACAGCATCGTACAAAGTGTTTCCAAAGATAAAAAAACCTCCTGAAGAACCAGGAGGCTTAAGTCATATGATTTACTGGTCGAACAACAGCTGTAGCTCTTTGAAAGTCCGCGTTTTTTGCAGTGTTACAATTAACTTGAGACGAGCCTTTTGCCCATTTAAGCCATTGGAGAAGATGATGCCCATCTCTTTTAGCTTGCGGCCTCCACCCTCGTAATCATAGATATCCTGCACCTGGCCGTTGTAGCAGCGGGAGACAAGCACGATGGGAACGCCTTTGTCGAGTAGTTGCTGCAGGGTAGGGATGATAGCGGGAGGAAGATTTCCTAAACCAAACGCCTCTACAACCAGTCCGTCAATCGATTGCTCCAGCAAAAATTGAAGCCAGGAAGGGTCCATGCCTGCAACGGCTTTGATCAAAGGAACATTCGCATCAGCATTGGAAATCGCATAGTGCTCACGATCCAATGGAGAATGGTGATACTGCACACTTTTTTTTGCAATGGTTCCAATCGGACCGTATTGTGGGGATTGGAAGGTAGCGACATTGCTTGTATGTGTCTTGGTTACGTGACGTGCTGCGTGAATTTCGTCATTAAAAACAACGATAACGCCTTTGTTCAGGCTTGCGGGGTCAGCGGCTGCACGAACGGAAGAAATGAGATTGACCGGACCGTCAGCCCCGAGCTCATTGCTGCTGCGCATGGCTCCGGTAACGACAATCGGGACGTGAACCGATAAAGTCAAGTCGAGAAAGTATGCGGTCTCTTCCAACGTATCAGTCCCATGCGTAATGACAATGCCATCGTAGTGATCATGTTGAAAGGCTTCCTCAATATCGAGTCGCAGTTGATTCATGATCGCAGGTGTCATGTGAGGGCTAGGCAGGTTGAGTACATTTTTCATAGTGACTTCCGCGTATTTTTCTAAAAAAGGAAGAATTTTGTTGACTGCTTGATCATCCAATGGCTTTACGCCTTCTGAGTCATCGACAGACATGGCAATCGTGCCGCCTGTATTCACTACCAAAATTTTTTTTGACATGATCTCTCTCCTGTAGCGGGTTTTCATCAACCAGTATTCATGGTACGATGAACAATAGTCTTGTGTAAAGGAGTAATAAAAGATGATTGCTTTGATCGGCGCGGCAGTTGCCCCCGGTATCGCCATCTTAAGTTACTTTTACCTGCGTGACAGTCTCGAACCGGAACCGATTTCGATGGTGATCCGGTCGTTTATCTTTGGTATGCTGCTGGTCGTACCGATTATGGTGCTCCAGTACATCATGCAGAATGAATGGAACTGGCGGGATGGCATTGTCGCGGAAGTTTTCCAATCCGCTGTCGTGGAAGAATTTTTTAAATGGATGGTCATCTATTTTACGGTTTATAAACATTTGGAATTTGATGAGCCATACGATGGTATTGTTTATGCGGTTGCGGTGTCACTTGGTTTTGCTACGTTGGAGAATTTGTTCTACCTTATTATCAACGGAACGAATATCGCCATCTGGCGAGCTTTTCTGCCGGTATCCAGCCATGCGTTGTTTGCAGTGTGGATGGGCTATTATCTCGGACGGGCCAAGTTTTCCAAGGACGCCAAACATGAGCGGCTTTTTTTATGGATGTCGATTACCTTGCCGATTGCCTTGCATGCCCTGTACAACGTGATTTTTTTGGCAGTGCAAAACTGGTTGGTAGTGATTGTGCCATTCATGCTCGTCTTGTGGTGGCAGGGCTTAAAAAAGGTACAAAGAGCACACGATTTCGGTTCTAAAAATCTCTCTTCACGTCCACAATAGACGGTAAGGAGGAGACGTACGTGCTAAAAACCGAACGAGCAAAAGTGACAATTCAATGCAATGTATGTGGAGAAAAGTTTACACTGCGTGGTCATCGAGAACCTGGAGGGCAAATAGAAACAGGGTTCAAGCAATGCCTGTGTGACAACGATAAGCATTTTCGGATTGACGAGTCCTGATCTTTTCCTTTCCCAACTGAAAAAGCGTAACAAATCTAGGTGGGCCGATGCAAATAGCATCGGTCTTTTTCTATATCCAGATTTACATGCATAATCCATTCTTCCTCCACCAACACTATGCAAAGATTTCAATACATGCCAAGGAGGATTCAGCCGTGCGTACAATCTGGATCGCAGGTGTGTTGGTGATGTTGGTAGCAGTGGGCTTGAGTGGATACAAGGTTGTCTGGAAAGAAAAGAATGTAGCCGCCGTACAAGAAGAGCATATAGCTGCACCTGCAGCAAAGAAAAATACGGCCAAAACCAAAGCCAGCTTTCATCCTTCGCGGGTTTCTGACAATGATTTGAAAATCATGGCGAATGCTGTTTACGGGGAGGCGAGAGGAGAGCCGTTTGAAGGGCAAGTAGCTGTCGCAGCCGTTATTTTGAACCGCGTCAAGAGCCCTACGTTTCCTGATACACCCTCGGCTGTGATATTTGAACCACGCGCTTTTACAGCAGTTGCTGATGGTCAAATATGGCTTACACCGAATGAAAGCGCGACGAAAGCAGTGAAGAATGCACTAAACGGCTGGGATCCAACAGGAGGGTGCACGTACTATTTTAATCCAGATACAGCAACATCCGGTTGGATTTGGACCAGGCCGCAGGTCAAAAAGATCGGGAAACACATCTTTTGCAGATGATGGATGCGTAACCAAAGGAGGAGTGGCAAGGGATGGTATATGGAGCAACAGCACGCGTGTTATTTCCCGTTGCCTTGGTCGCCTTAATAGGCGCTGGCGTGTGGGGATATCAGGAGCATAATGAAAAGAACTCGGTTCTGATCAAAGCAGAAAACTCATATCAACGGGCTTTTCACGATCTCACATATCACGTGGACAAGCTGCACGATGAGCTTGGCAAATCGCTGGTGGTCAACTCGCGCAGGCAAATGACACCCATTCTGACGAATGTTTGGCGGCTTTCCTATGCGGCACAAGCGGATGTCGGACAACTTCCGCTGACCTTGATGGCGTTTAACAAAACCGAGGAAATGCTGTCGAGGGTCGCAGATTTTTCCTATCGTGTCGCTGTGCGTGACCTGGACAAGCAGCCATTGAGTCAGAGTGAATACAAGACATTGAAGAGTCTGCACACCCAAGCAAAGGATATCCAGGATGATCTGCGCAAGGTACAAACCCTCGCGATGGACAAACAATTGAGGTGGATGGATGTCGAGACGGCATTGGCCACCAATAAAAACAAAGAGGACAATACGATCATCGATGGCTTCCAAACCATTGAGAAAAAAGTGCAGGAATACCCTGATTTAGACTGGGGCGTCGGGATACAGAGTCTCGATAAGAAAAAGCAGCAGCGAATCAAAGGGATCGATGGCAATCCAGCCACCAAAGAGGAAGCAGAGAAGAATGCACTTGCGTTTCTCGGGTTGAAGCCAGGAGATGCGAAAGTAGAAGTAAACGAGAACGGTAAGGGGCAGGAATACTCGGCGTATAGCGTACATGTCACGCCAAATGGACACAAGACAGGCATTAACCTCGACGTCACCAAACGCGGCGGTAAAGTGGTTTGGATGATGAACGAACGTGCGGTTGGCGAGGAAAAGCTGGACATGAAGCAGGCAGAAGAAAAAGGTCGAGTGTTCTTGCGCGACCATGGATTTGACAATATGCAGGTCTCCGAGATTGACAGCTACGACCGCAACGCACTCTTTACGTTTGTACCCGTTCAGGATGGTGTCAGAATTTATCCGGACGGGGTGGTTGTAGAGATTGCGTTGGACAACGGTGATGTTACTGCTTTTAACTCGACGGAGTATCTGTTTAATCACAAAAAGAGAATGATCTCCGAGCCCCGTCTCTCAAAAGAAGAAGCAAGGAAAAAAGTCAATCCGAGCGTAAAAGTGACGGATCAGCGCCTTGCCCTCATCGAAGGGAAAAACGATGGAAAAGAAGTACTGACGTGGGAAATGACGGGCAGCTTTGAAGGAAATTCGTACATGGTCTACATCAACGCCATGAATGGAGAAGAAGAAGAGGTTGTGAAAATGGAAACAGGATCAGGACAGAACGAAGGACAATAGAGTTTAAAAAATCATGGGGAAAGCTAGTTTTTTAGCGGCTTTCCCTATTTGCTGATTCGAAACAAAAGGGTATATAATGGAAAGGGTGATAGGGAAGGGGAGGAACAGTTACATTATGATGCTTCCACGAATAGGACAAACAATAAGACTAAACTTCACGAGTTCCTCAGAAGAAACGGAGCTGCAAACTTTCAAAAGCCGTGTGGCTGATTTGAAGGACGATGTAGCTTCCATCGAGTTGCCAACCAGCGAAAACACTGGACGGACTGGGGTATTTCAACCAGGGACAGAATGCTTGGTTTGGTATGTTGGCGAGGATGGCTCACGCTATGAATTCCGCTCTGCGATTGTCGGCAGGCAAAACAATCACATTCCTGTTCTGCTTTTGCAACTGCCGGCGAAAGAGGAGATTGTGCGCACACAGCGACGAAACTACTTGAGAATTGACACTACAGTAGACATCGCAGTCAAACTGGACGATCCGATTCGACGCTATCATTTTCTAGCACGAACGCTGGATATCAGCGGTGGAGGGCTGTCTTTTAGCTGTGAGGAAAGCTATCATTTGAAGGAAAAAGACAACTTGCACGTCTGGATTTCCCTTCCAAGCAAAAATGGACAGGTTCAACATGCTTTTGTAGAGATGGAAATCGTCAGACAAAAACCGGCGGAAGAAAAAGGTTTGCACCAATGGATTTCGGGTAAGTTCACCCAAATCAGTGAGCAAGATCGGGCAAAAGTTGTTAGAGCGTGCTACGAGAGACAGCTAGAGCTTCGCAAAAAAGGCGTTGTGGATTGACGCTTCATCTGAGGAAGTGACCCTATTGACCAGCCAGTACAATGATCGTTTTTGCAGCTTTTCCAAACGGGTAGAAAAAGGCATCATGATTGGAATTGTCGTATGTGCGATTGTACTGACTATAGGCGAAGTTCTCATTCAGTACGTACCCGCAAGACTAGTATTAATTGAAACAGAGCGCTTGGAAGGCGTGTCAAGTGAGCCCTAAAGGTTTGCGCATGCTTCCATACTATGGTACTATTATAGATAACATAGAAAACGGTCTTGAATCGTTTTTTGTAGACCGCGAGTGGTCACAGCCAATTTCGAAAAACGCTATATCGTTTTTCATCACACAAAGAATGGGAAAGGGCTTCGACAGAAGCTTTTCTTGTTTTATTCCCATCCGAACTAACGTACATAGCAGGTGAGAAGTAATGAACATTGCCATTGATGGACCAGCGGGAGCAGGCAAAAGCACTGTCGCCCAAAAAGTAGCGGGACAACTGGAATACGTGTACATTGACACAGGTGCCATGTATCGTGCCCTCGCTTGGGCAGTCCACCATCATCAGCTCCCTATCAACGATGAGTCTGCAGTTTCCGAACTTTTGCAAAAAAACAAGATTCAACTGGTTCGGGAAAACGGACAACAACATGTATACTGGAATGAAATCGATGTCACGAGCTGGATACGTTCCACAGAAGTGAGCCAGTACGCCTCGATTGTAGCGAGCTACGGTTCCGTACGTGAACAAATGCTTGTGCTCCAGCGGCGATTGGCTACTCAAGGTAATGTCGTCATGGACGGCAGAGATATCGGTACTCATGTTTTGCCTGATGCAGATGTGAAGATATTTCTGACGGCCTCCATCCAAGAGCGTGCAGAACGCCGCTGGAAGGAACTTCTCGCAAAAGGTACCCAGACAGACTTGGCAGAGCTGGAAAAAGAAATTGAAGAGCGAGATCGACGGGACATGCAGAGAGAAGTCGCACCGTTGCGCCAGGCGGAAGATGCCGTTTTGGTAGACACAACAGGAATGACCATTGATCAGGTGGTCGATCGCATCTTGCAAATCTGCGAGCGAACGGGAGAGTCAACCCATTGAGTTACTATCGTTTATTCAGAGGTTTTTTTCGCATCATTTTTTCGCTTGTCTTTCGTTGGCAAGTGATCGGGCGTGAACATATACCTAAGGAAGGCCCAGTGATCCTTTGTGCCAACCACATATCTTTGTGGGACCCACCTCTTCTCGGGAGTGGTATCGAGCGTCAGGTTCATTTCATGGCCAAAGAAGAGCTTTTCAAAATTCCGGTCTTATCCTTTCTCATTACCAAATTCGGTGCATTTCCGGTCAAACGGGGTGCAGGAGATCGTGCGGCGATTCGCACGACTCTCAAACTGCTGGAAGATGGAAAAATCTTTGGAATCTTTCCTGAGGGAACCCGCAGCAAAACAGGGGAACCAGGAGAAGCGATGCCGGGTGTAGCGATGTTCGCTCTCAAGTCAGAAGCTGCGGTCATTCCGGTAGCCATTATCGGGCCATATCGACCGTTTCGTTCCATTAAGATCGTTTACGGTAACCCGATCGATCTGACTCAACTGCGCGAGGCCAAATCAAGCGCTGATACGTTGAAGGAAGCGAGCGATCTGATTATGGAGAACATCAAGCAATTACGGAACCAGCATCTCTCTTAGCAAACGGTATAGAATTGCTAAAGGGACGAATACTAAATCTGCTGGAACTTACTGGCTTCATCAGTACTAACTGCCAGCCATCAGGCGACAGTTAAAAATATACATGCTCCCGCTTCATGTAGTGAGGTTGTTTACAACCTGTACATAGACGTTTGGGACTGGATGGTATTAAGGAGGTCTTTTGAATGATGGAAGAAACGAACGTAAGCTTGACGGATGCAACAACCATTTCAGTAGGAGATGTCGTAAAAGCAACCGTAACAAAAGTTGAGGACAAACAAGCGCTTGTAGATCTAGGTTACAAGTACGATGGTCTGATTCCTATCAGCGAACTGTCTCCACTGCATGTTGAAAAGGTATCTGATGTAGTAGCGGTTGGTGATACTTTCGAAGTGAAAGTCATCAAGCTAAACGACGAGAAAGAAGAGCTCGTTGTCTCCAAGAAAGCCGTGGCGATGGAATCCTCTTGGTCTGATCTTGAGCAGAAAATGCAAGCGGGTGAAATCATCGAAGCGACTGTAAAGGAAGTAGTGAAGGGCGGCCTGGTTGTTGATGTAGGCGTTCGCGGCTTCATTCCGGCTTCCATGGTAGAGCGTCATTTTGTTGAAGATTTCTCTGATTACAAAGGGAAAACATTGGCTTTAAAAGTAGTAGAAATGGATAAGGAAAAGAATAAAGTTATCCTGTCCCACAAAGCGGTTTTGGAAGATGAAGTAAAAGTGCAAAAGCAATCCATTATGGATAAAATCCAAGTGGGTCAAGTATTGGAAGGAACGGTTCAGCGCATGACCGATTTCGGCGTATTCGTGGATATCGGTGGAGTTGATGGATTGGTTCACGTATCTGAACTTGCTTGGAACCGTGTAGATAAGCCGTCCGATGTCGTGAAGGAAGGCGACAAGGTACAAGTGAAGGTCCTCAAAATTGACCGTGAAAACGAGCGCATTGGCCTTAGCATTAAGGAAACGCAAGCAGGTCCATGGGCGAACGTAGCAGAAGATTTCAAAGCGGGCTCTATTTTGAATGGAACGGTTAAACGTTTGGTATCCTTCGGTGCATTTATTGAGCTGGCTCCTGGAATCGAAGGCCTCGTACACATCTCCCAAATCGCAAATCGCCGGGTGAATACACCGGGTGAGGTGTTGAAAGAGGGCCAAGAAGTACAGGTGAAAGTTTTGGATGTTGTTCCGCAAGAACAGCGCATTAGCCTCAGCATCCGTGCAGTAGAAGAAGACCGTGTGGAGCAGGCAGAACGTGCGAGCAAGCGTGAACAGCAACAATTCACGCAAGAAAACAACCAACCAATGGGCGTGACATTGGGTGAGTTGTTTGGTGACCTGAAAGACAAGTTCAAGTAAGCTAAAAAGTAGGATTCATGGGGATACGCTCTGGCGTATCCCTTTTTTCTGGGAGTGAAAGTCTAGGAGGGGTACAATGGATCGTCGCTCGATTAGAAAACTGGACCATATTCGAAATGCTCTTGTCACTGGGGAAGATGCTGCGAATAGCTTTGATGATGTTAGTTTTGTTCCGAATAGCTTGCCGAATACTGCGTTTGCTGAATCCTCACTGGACACCGAGATCGCATCCTTGCGACTTTCCTCACCGATTATGATTAATGCGATGACGGGTGGAGCTGGTGGGACTACGCAGATTAATCAAAAACTGGCGATCATTGCGAGGGAACGCAATCTGGCTATGGCAGTTGGCTCACAAATGGCCGCACTGCGTGATCCGGAGGTTATGGATAGCTATCGGATTGTCAGAAAGGAACATCCACAGGGAATCCTGTTTGCAAATGTTGGGGCGGAGGCGACAGTGGAGCAGGCAACAGCAGCAGTGGAGATGATAGAAGCGAACGGACTGCAAATCCATCTGAATGTCATGCAAGAACTGTTGATGCCTGAGGGAGATCGGGATTTTCGCGGCTATCTCGAGCGAATTCAAGCGATCAGCGAGAGCCTGGATGTGCCGGTTCTTGTCAAAGAAGTCGGTTTTGGCATGGCAAAGGAATCAATCGAGAAGCTAATGGAAATCGGGATCAGAACAATCGATGTGGGTGGAAGAGGCGGAACAAATTTTGCTCAAGTCGAAAATATGCGAAGTGATCATC
The DNA here is from genome assembly GCF_013284345.1 of Brevibacillus sp. MS2.2. Lineage (NCBI taxonomy): Bacteria > Bacillati > Bacillota > Bacilli > Caryophanales > Paenibacillaceae > Brevibacillus > Brevibacillus sp. MS2.2. The sequence continues at coordinate 53,453 of NZ_JABSUZ010000014.1, read as the reverse complement.
CTCACGCCATGTTCGAGGATTGGGGATTCACGACGGTGGAGAGCTTGCTAGAAGCGAGTACTGTCGGTCATCCGGGAATGTCGTACATAGCAACAGGGGGTGTTCGTCATGGACTAGATGTAGTCAAAGCTGCTTCTTTAGGTGCGTCTGCTGTCGGGATGGCTGGGGCAATGCTACGTCTGGTACAACGCGAATCTCTGGAAGAATGCTTGTCTACCGTCGACAGATGGCATCATCAAATTCGTGTGGCGATGACGGCACTAGGATTGAAAGGTCTGGCAGACGCGGTTTGTACTCCTGTTATGATCACGGGAAAAACAGCGGAGAGAGCTAGGCTTCGCCACATGCAATTGGAGAGACTGGCGCAACGTTAGTTAGTGGACGAGCATTCGATTCATGAAATTTCCTTGGTTGAGGCATACTTTTGGGGGAGACAACCATCATTTTGAGGAGATGAACATGAACGAGGGAACCGTTGCGATCCTCATCCAGTGGTCTTTGCTGTGTCTTGTCTGGATGGGAAGCTTTGACTTGCAACTGCGAAACATGAAGATGGAACGCAGACGAGTGCTCGCAGTGATCAGCGCATTTTTAATTTGTACGTTTGTTAACTGGGAAATCTATTTTGCCCCCATTCAAGTTAGTCTAAGTGGAACGATATTGCCACTGATCGCAAGCATTGTCCTTTACACCAAGCTCATGGCCAAAATACGTAGATTGTACTTGCTGAGTGCGCTGGCAACGGCCCTTTTGCTATTTTGGCTGCGCTGGCTGTTTTTTACCGATCCGATCCTGCTGTTTTGGGATGAGCGGATCATCGTACCCGCTGTTGGAGTCTGTACGATTTTTTTGATGAGCAGAACGAATCTGGGACAACTGTTTCAGCTCACGCTTGCCATGCCACTTGCAGATGCGATACATTCGCTCTATTTTTGGAAATTGTCGGGTTCCTGTCACTGGGGATCGGAGTATGCGCAAGATTTGCTGTGGAGTGGCATATCACTATGGGCTCTCGTCAGCATAGTCTGGTCTGCGATTCGTCGTATCCTTGGTAGAACAGAAACAGAGTCTTCCCATTCCGATACGGGCAGGTGACGCTAGAGTGTTGAAGGAATTGCTAGCATATGAATATGTTTTTCCATTAGTTATGGGCTTCCTATTCGGCATTATGTGCCGGATTCATCTTTTGCGAACAGATTATCGTCAATATCCAACTTACCCCCACGGAAAAATTATTCACGTTTCACTTGGGGTGATCGCGTCCGCGCTCGGAGCGTTAGCGATTCCCGCTCTGCTCAAAGAGAATTACACGGCAGTCACATTTTTGACGGTAGCTGCGCAGCAATTCCGCGATGTTCGGAACATGGAACGAACTACGCTCACGGAGATCGATAAGCAGGAGCTGGTACCTCGTGGAGGTCCCTACATCGAAGGAATCGCAATGGTGTTTGAAGGACGCAATTACATGGTCATGTTTACCTCGTTGGTGACCACGACGGCTACCATTCTTTTTCATTGGTGGGGGGGTGTCATTGCAGGTGTCATCGCCTTGTTGATTTCTCGCAAGCTGCGGTCTGGAAAAACACTGTCGCTGATTGCAGAGATTGAGCCGGGGGAAGTGAGAGTAGAAGGAAGAGACTTGTATGTGAACGACATTTACATCATGAACGTCGGGTTGGCAGATGCCCAAGAGATCATACGTGAGCAAGGTGTGGGTTTTATTCTGACACCGAGGGATGCCAATGCCAAGGTCACGATTGCCCATCCAGGACAGCGACAAGCGATATTGCACGATGTCGCAACGCAGCTCGGGGTATATACAGATACGGGAGAGCCATCTCTAACACCATTGGTAAAACGTGATATACAGTCAGGGAGACTGGGTGTATTTTTATTGCCGCAAGAAAAAGATCTGGAACGAGCAACGTCCGTCATTCGTGCAGTCCCGATTCTCGAAAGCGTCTTCCGAATGCCAACGAAGACTAGAATCGTGAAAAAGGAGCTGTAGGCCATGAGAGGATTAATCTTGGCGGTGATTACGACGAACAAAGACAGGATAGCGGGTGGTGTCCCGATTTTTATCGAGTCTACTACGGAGGGTATGCAGCAAACAGCTTTTACGCTCGAAAAGATACTGGACGCGATGGTGCATGAAGTGAGTGACGATACCCTTATCATTGTTCGGCATAAGTAGTGTATGGTATGATTAGCTAGTCAAAACGTAAAATGAGAGAGAGTGTTGTTGATTATGGGATTACCAGTGGTAGCCATTGTGGGGAGACCCAACGTGGGGAAGTCCACGATTTTTAACAGATTGATTGGCGAACGAGTCGCGATCGTGGAGGATATGCCGGGAGTAACCCGTGACCGCCTGTACGGGAAAGGTGAATGGTTAACTCATACTTTCCATGTGATTGATACCGGTGGAATTGAGTTTGGCGAGACCGACGAGATTCTTACACAGATGCGTTACCAGGCAGAGCTTGCGATTGACGAAGCAGATGTCATCATTATGATTGCAGATAGCCGCACAGGGGTGACGGATGCGGATGTTGAACTGTCACGGATGCTGAATCGGACAGGAAAACCTGTCGTACTCGCGGTGAACAAAGCGGATAATCCGGAAATGCGTGCGGATATTTACGATTTTTATTCCTTGGGCTTGGGCGAGCCATTCCCTGTCTCGGGTAGCCACGGTCTTGGCTTGGGCGATATGCTGGAAGAAGTGGTTCAGCATTTCCCAGCAGAGGATGACGAAGAGAAAAGAGACGATGTTATTCGTGTATCTATCATCGGCCGTCCAAACGTCGGGAAGTCTTCCTTGACGAATGCGATTCTCGGTGAAGAGCGAGTCATTGTCAGTGATGTTGCCGGAACGACCCGTGATGCGATCGATACGCCATTCGAGCGTGATGACCAAAGCTACATTCTCGTAGATACGGCAGGTATGCGCAAGCGTGGTAAAGTGTATGAAACAACGGAAAAATACAGTGTGATGCGTGCGATGCGTTCCATTGAAGATTCCGATGTCGTGCTTGTTGTCATTAACGGGGAAGAGGGCATTATTGAGCAGGACAAGAAGATCGCGGGTTATGCACATGAGGCTGGCCGTGGTGTCATTATTATCGTGAACAAATGGGATGCGATTGAAAAAGACGACAAAACGATGCAACGCTTTACAGAATTGATTCGCGAAGAATTCAAATACCTGGATTACGCTCCGATCCTGTATGTGTCAGCAAAATCGAAGCAACGTGTCCATACGATTCTACCGAAGGTCAATGAAGTAGCTCAAGCACATGCGATGCGCATTCCTACCGCGGTTCTTAATGATTTGGTAACAGATGCGACGATCCGCACGCCTCCACCATCTGATCGCGGCAAACGCTTGAAGATCAACTATGCGACTCAAGCAACAGTGAAACCACCGACGTTCATTCTGTTTGTGAACGATCCGGAACTAATGCACTTCTCCTATGAACGTTACATAGAGAACAAGATCCGTGAAGCTTTTGTGTTTGAAGGCACACCAGTTAGAATCTGGACACGGAAAAAAACGTAGGGAGAGAAAAACGCCATGGTGTTATTATCCTGGGTGCTTAGCTATTTAATCGGTTCAATTAGCTTTAGCTATCTTATCGCCAAAAAAGTCGCAGGAATTGACATACGTTCTCATGGCAGCGGAAATGCCGGTGCAACCAATACCCTAAGGGTGTTAGGAAAAGGCCCCGGCATTGCCGTTCTCCTTCTTGATGCACTAAAAGGAATAGCTGCGATGGGACTGACTCACCTGATGACAGGAGACCCGGCAGCGTATGCAGTGGCAGGCTTGTTTGTTATTGCCGGTCACAATTGGCCGATCTTTTTTGGATTCCGCGGAGGGAAAGGCATTGCGACCACACTAGGTGTCGTGTTAGGGTTTTCTCCCTTGGCATTTTTGATCGCTGCCGTGTTGGCTATCATAGTCATTGCGATCACTCGCTTTGTTTCATTAGGATCATTGGTTATCGTAACGGTTATTCCATTTAGCCTTTACTTGTTGGACAAACCTGTTTCCTTTATTTGGGCGAGCTTGGCGATCGCAATCTTTGCTTACATTCGTCATTATAATAATATCCGCAATCTTCTTTCAGGAAACGAACGGAAACTAGGAGATAAGTCCAACCGAAAGCTGGGATAATGTACGAACGGACATGAGAAAAGTGGAGGGGGACGTATTGATTCAAAATGTTACGGTGATTGGTGCTGGAAGCTGGGGAACGGCACTTGCTACAGTTTTGGCGGACAACGGGCATCAGGTTACGCTTTGGGTACGTGATACCAAGCTGGCAGAAGAAATAAACAGCAAGCATGTGAATGAAAAGTACCTGCCGGGAGAAACGCTTTCAGCAAACATAGTGGCAACGACCAACATTCAAGAGGCTGTAATAGGCAAGCGAATCGTTCTTCTCGTTGTTCCTTCCCATGCCATGCGCCAAATCTGTCAACAAGTAGCTCCGTACTTAGAACCGGATGTCCTTTTGATTCATGCGACAAAAGGCTTTGAACTGGAAAGTCTGAAGCGAATGTCAGAAGTCATTGCGGAAGAAGTGCCGAAAGAGATTGCGTCCAGATTGGCTGTGTTGTCAGGACCAAGCCATGCCGAGGAAGTAGTCAAACGGCAACCAACGACAGTGGTAATGGCGTCTGAATCGGAAGAAAGCATGCTGCGCTCTCAAGATTTGCTGATGAATACGAATTTTCGTGTGTATACCAACCCGGATTTGATTGGCGCTGAGATCGCTGGAGCGTTGAAGAACATCATTGCACTTGGAGCAGGGATGTCTGATGGCTTAGGGTATGGAGACAACGCCAAGGCAGCCTTGTTGACCCGTGGATTGGCGGAAATTAGCCGTCTGGGCATCAAGCTCGGTGCGAAGCCGCTTACGTTTTCAGGTCTGGCTGGTGTTGGCGATTTGATTGCCACATGTACGAGTAAACACAGCCGAAACTGGCGTGCAGGCTATATGCTCGGACAAGGAAAAAAACTCGATGACGTACTGGCACAGATGGGGATGGTCGTCGAAGGTGTTCGCACGACAAATGCAGCTTTTTCCTTATCGCAACGCGAGCAGGTTGAAATGCCAATCACTTCTGTTCTGTATGGCATGCTGTTTGAAGGAAAAGAAGCTCGTCAAGGCGTGGAAGAACTGATGGGGCGCGGAAAAACCTTTGAAATGGCGTACCTCAATCCCGATGCGGAATAAGTCATGAATGAAGTATCACCGATTTAGGCTTCTGCACATACGATAGGGTGAAAGCCCATGTGCAGGAGGAGAGTTCACATGAATAATATGTCAAAACGACTTTTTGAGCGCTTGCAAGGGAAAGCAACGGAAAATGTCGATGAAGAAAAGCTTCGTTCACTAGCGGGTCAGGTCAAGCGCAGTGATTTTGAAGACGAGACCAAGCTACGTCAAATCATTCGCACACTGGCTACCCTTAGCGGCAAGCAATTAACTCCTGAAAAAGAGGATAAGGTCATTGAAATGTTTCGCAATCAGGAAATCAATCTAGGTGACATGTCCACTTTGACCAAGCTGCTCAAATAAGAGAAATGGGCGATTATGCCCGTTACCTGCAACAAAAACCGTCATACAGTAAGACTAGGAACAATCATGGCTCTACAGGGACATGGCTGACCTACAGATTGCAAGAAAAAAAGAGGGATCTTATCCCTCTTTTTTTCGTTCCTTGGAGTTGCTGCTAACCTGTGTAATCAGGTTTTGGACCAAAGGGGATTGCAGGAGACCGAGTAATTGCCCGATATCTATATTGGCCAAAAGGCTACCTAGACCTGATTCCTGCGGTGGTGTTTCAGCTACCTTTTGTGGCTCTGGAGCAGCTTTGCGTTTACCAGCAGTAGCAGGCTTTTCGGCAACGACCTCAGGCTCGGGTGTGCGTTTTCCGAGGTTCTCAATCATCTCCATCGCCCCGTACAACGAATCCATCGTGTCTTCTACCTGCCGAATCGTGCTGCCGATCCCTTTGATGTTATGGCGCATTTTCGTAACAGAGGTGCGCAAATCAACCGCGGGCAGGATTCTTTTCGGTGAAATGGAAAGGGAGACATTTTCGACTTGGTCGCTTAATTTTTTGCTGGGTATAGGTGCATATGGATTCCGCCATTTTCGATTATTTACTTTATTACTCAACGTTTCATCCCTCCAATGGGCGCATTCATCACGATAGTCTATGCGAATGTCTAGTATTAGGTTCGCAAGCGTCAGACGAAGAGGGGGATTTATGGTATAATAAAGCAAAAAATGCAAAGGATGCTGCAGTCCCGATGTATATTGATCCTATGACAAAGATGAACATTTCCTTAATCGCCATTGGACTCATGTTCGTCTGCAATTTAGTTATGATCTTTGCCAGAAAAATATCCAATGGGTTTTTGCGGTTCCTTGTGAAGACCTTCGCATTCTTACTATTACTCGTCGTGCTTGTCATGATTTTGATTGTGATTTTTGTCTAGGGAGGATTATTGATGTCAACGATCACACTACTTACTCGTGCAGGCAGTCATGAAGTCTCGATCGAGATGGATCAATCCATTGTTGCTCTTGCGAAAAAGAACAACGTCGTGTGGGGTCATGCATGCCAAAGAGGTGTATGTGCACAATGCCGTACACTTGTTGTAGAAGGGGCAGCGTACTTAAACGAAGTGACACCAGAAGAAAAACTGCGTTTGCGCAAGGCGGAACGCGCAGAAGGCTACAGATTAGGCTGCCAGACGAAGATTGTTTCAGAAGGAGCAGTCAAGGTAGCTCATCGGCCGTACTAGTAAAGGAAGTGACAATATGGGGAAAGTAACCTTTCTCCCGAGCAAGAAGAGTGTGAAGGCGCGCACAGGGCAAACCTTGGTCGGTGTAGCCTCGTCAGCTCGCGTCGTAATCCCGCAGAGATGCGGTGGACACGCATCTTGTCTGATGTGCCGCGTGGTCGTTGAGAATGGCCTGCTGTGCCCGCCAACGGTGCTGGAAAAGCGCAAGCTGCCTGAAAAGGATCTCGCAAATGGGATTCGTTTGGCCTGTCAGGCAAAAACGACGGAAAAGGATTGTACGGTCAGGATTCCAGAAAGCAAGCTGAAATCAGTGGTAGCGGCTGCACTCGAGCGACAACGCAAAGAAAATGAAGATGGAATGTAAGAGGTGTATACATAAGATGTGGCAATCGTGGCGAAAATCGTTCAAGCTGGTGATCAGTTTGACGATTCTGTCTTCCCTTTTATCCGGATGCTTGTACCCGGATGAGCGCAGAGCAGAGAATCAAATTCCTAGTACTTTTTTTGTAGAAGCAACACAAAAAGCGATTGAGCAATTCCAAAAAGACACAGCAGTGTTGCCAATCGTAACGAAATCCCTCGATACTCCTATTTTTGAGAAATACGAGATTGATTTCCGCAAGATGATACCTAAATACATGCCGGATGTACCTGGGAACGCATTTGAAAAAGGTGGTGTATATAAGTACGTCCTGATTGACGTAGATACAAAGCCGACAGTGAAGCTCATTCATTTGACTGCTGTCAGTACAGTAGCAGATGTACAGAGCGAGGTAGACCGTTACAAGGGACATTTCGAAAAGCTGCCTGTTCTCGCTGACCTGGGGAATGGATACTATTCCATCGATCATGAGCGGCTCGGGTTAAAAGCGTGGCAGGTGCCGTCCACGATGGGGACTTACTTATTGCCACTAGTCATGAACGCTGAAGGACAAGTCGGGATTGATTATGCTTCGGATATCGCGCAATTGCTTCGGGATACAAAAGTAACCGTGCCAGAAAAAACAGACCCGCGATACGTGCTGGCGCGCAATTCCATGTTCGTACCCGCGAAATCGTTTCCCTATGAAATGGTCGATGGTGAACCGAAGCTTCTCAAACTAAATTAACTTCACGAAAAACGACTCTGCGCAGGGTCGTTTTTTTTGTTCTAGTTAACGCAAAAATACATATATTTGTACTGTCCACAAAACTAGTACGAGATTCCCTACGAAAATACTGGCGGTCAGGGATAATTCGGAAAATCGGTCATAGTGTAAAAATAGACAAATAGAAGGAGGTCATCGATGGTGGAACGAGTCGACATCTTTAAAGACATTGCCGAACGGACGGGCGGAGACATCTACCTCGGAGTGGTAGGCCCTGTTCGTACGGGAAAGTCGACCTTTATCAAGCGGTTTATGGAGCAAGTTGTCATTCCGAATATCAACTCTGAAGCGGAGCGGATACGAGCGACAGACGAGTTGCCGCAGAGCGCTTCAGGACGAACAATCATGACAACCGAACCCAAATTTGTTCCGAATCAGGCCGTAAACGTACATGTGACAGAAGGACTCAGCATCAATGTCCGCCTCGTTGACTGCGTTGGCTATACGGTGCAAGGGGCAAAGGGCTTTGAAGACGACAATGGCCCAAGAATGGTAAATACACCTTGGTATGAAGAGCCTGTACCATTTGAGGAAGCGGCCGAAGTCGGGACACGCAAGGTTATCCAGGAACACTCAACCATCGGGATCGTTGTGACAACGGATGGCAGCATCGCGGAAATCCCGCGTGTAGGATACATCGATGCAGAGGAGCGGGTTGTAAACGAGCTGAAGGAAGTCGGAAAACCGTTCGTGATCGTTGTAAACTCGACGCGTCCGCGCTCCGACGAAGCACAAAACCTGCGTGTACAGCTCCAGGAAAAATACGATGTACCAGTCGTTGCCTTGTCGGTTGATCATATGACAGAGCAGGAAATCTTGCTCCTCATGAGAGAGGTCCTGTTTGAATTCCCAGTTCATGAAGTAAATGTAAATCTGCCGAGCTGGGTAATGGTGCTGGAAAACGGGCACTGGCTGCGTCAGAACTACGAGGAAGCTGTACGAGAGACCGTGCAGGACATCCGCCGGTTACGCGATGTGGACCGTGTCGTCGGCTTCTTCAATGACTATGACTTTGTAGAGAAAGCCTCCCTTGCTGGTATGCACATGGGGCAAGGGATTGCAGAGATTGACCTCTACGCGCCAGATGAACTGTATGACCGCATCTTGATGGAAATTGTCGGTGTAGAGATAAATGGCAAGGATCACTTGCTGAAAATCATGCAGGAATTCGCACACGCCAAGCGCGAGTTTGATCAGGTAGCGGAAGCATTGCACATGGTCCGAAGTACGGGCTACGGTATAGCAGCCCCGTCGTTGCATGAAATGACCTTGGACGAACCTGAACTAATCCGCCAGGGACCGCGCTTTGGAGTCAGGCTCAAAGCAACAGCACCGTCTATTCACATGATTCGGGTGGATGTCGAGTCTGAATTTGCTCCGATTATCGGAACAGAGAAGCAGAGTGAGGAGCTTGTCCGTTATCTGATGCAAGATTTTGACAAAGATCCGCTTTCCATCTGGAACTCCGATATTTTTGGACGCTCGCTCCATTCCATCGTAAGAGAGGGTATTCAGGCAAAAATTACCATGATGCCAGACAACGCCAGGTACAAATTACAGGAGACTTTGGGTCGAATCATCAACGAGGGATCGGGTGGCCTGATAGCGATCATACTCTAATAAATAGTTCTAAAGTCCTATAAACAACAAATATAGGGAAGGCATCTGACATGACGAGATGCCTTTTTTTCTTGTATTTCGTTCAATTTCGACAGGAGGGGCTTGAATTTAAGAAATCGGTGTATTACTATAAGCTTGTCAGATCGGTAAAAACAACCATTCGTGTATAAAACGCTTCGTTTCGGTTAAGAAAAATAATAGCTAGGACTTGGTGTTCTTTGAGGGGAGGTGAATAAAATGAACAAAACAGAACTGATTGCAAAAGTGGCTGAAACCACAGAACTCACCAAGAAAGATGCAACAAAAGCAGTTGATGCAGTTCTTGACGCAATTGCAGATGCATTGAAAACTGGTGACAAAGTCCAACTGATCGGCTTTGGTAACTTCGAAGTTCGTGAACGTGCGGCTCGTAAAGGTCGTAACCCACAAACTGGTGAAGAGATCGAAATCGCTTCCAGCAAAGTACCTGCGTTTAAACCAGGTAAACAACTCAAAGACTCCATCAAGTAGTTGTTTCTTTTGAGAACGAAGCACTTACATAAAAAAATCCACATTGCTAAAATGTGGGTTTTTTTCTGTGTATATACAGTTTGCCTATGGAAATTCTGGTATATCTTTTTGTCTTTTTTTAAACGATATGGTAAGATTGGCTTTGATTGCGAGCAGGCAGACCTTAGTGATGAGAAACAAGGCATATGCCGTTACGTAGGAGGTACAATGATGAACGTCGACTTAGATAAAATACAGCAAGCTGTTCGCATGATCCTAGAGGCAGTGGGGGATGATCCTAATCGTGAAGGAGTGCTGGATACCCCTAAGCGAGTTGCGAAAATGTACGCCGAAGTATTTGAGGGCATGCATATAGACGAAGAGCAGTATTTCGAGACTGTCTTTAGTGAAGATCATGAGGAAATGGTTCTAGTGAAGGACATTCCGTTTTACTCCATGTGTGAGCATCACTTGGTTCCCTTCTTCGGAAAAGCGCATGTCGCTTATGTACCGCGTGGAGGCCGTGTAGTAGGATTGAGTAAACTGGCGCGTGCGGTTGATACCGTAGCAAAACGTCCCCAGTTGCAAGAACGAATTACCGCAACAGTAGCTGACGCGATTATGCGCAAGCTCGATCCACATGGCGTGGTCGTGGTTGTAGAAGCAGAGCATATGTGCATGACGATGCGTGGTGTGAAAAAGCCAGGCTCGAAAACAATTACTTCTGCTGTTCGTGGGATGTTTGAGAAAGATGCGGCTGCCCGTGCAGAAGTATTTAGCTTGATTCGCTGATCAAAATGCAAGAATAAGGAAATTATATTGACTCTATAGGTAAAATATTGTATAGTACGGATGTACAGTCGGGATGTGGCGCAGCCCGGTAGCGCGCACCCTTGGGGTGGGTGAGGTCCAGGGTTCGAATCCCTGCATTCCGACCATCTGCATATAACGATTAGAAGCCTTGAGCAAAGGCTTCTTTTTTATGTAAAATGCCTACTCTCCCAAGTAGTGCCATTTTGCTATTGGCTTCCTGATCTTTCTTTTTTATAATGATAGGTAGACATGCTAGGGAAGGGTTGTTCAAAGCTATGAAGGTGCCTGTATCACTTCAACCATATTTGCAAACATTGCCGCAAACCTATGACGCCTCTTCGCTTTCGTATGGAGACGAGGGGCTCTTCTCGGACATCCTGCAGTCCCAGTTAGCAACAAACGGCCAGCGGGTTATCAGTTCGCAGGAGATTTTGGCCAAGCTAGATGGTTCCAGGAACTGGAAGATCCCTGCCCATATTCAAAATGAGCAGTCCCTGTCTTTTGCAAAAGGGCCATCTGTTCCTACCCCGGAAATCTTGGACAAGATTGATGAGACAGCGAAAGCGATCGGAGTGGACGCTGATCTGGTGAGAGAGGTCGTCAGGGCTGAATCCAATTTCAATCCGAATGTAGAATCTCACGCAGGGGCGAAGGGCTTGATGCAGTTGATGGACAATACGGCAAAAGCCATGCAAGTCCGCAATGTATACGACCCTGATGAAAACCTTGAAGGTGGAACAAAATATTTGAAGTCGCTTTTGGATCGTTATGATGGAGATGTAAAAGTAGCACTTGCTGCTTACAATGCTGGTCCAGGTCGGATGAGTCGTCTGGGAATCAGCAGTGATGACGAGCTTGAAGCGAAGTTTGACCAATTGCCGCAAGAGACACAGCGCTATGTAGACAAGATCATGAGCCGACTGGGGTCAGAAGGGGCATCATACTAGACGTACGCGCATACCGTATTGGTCAGGAGGAAACACATTGGCACAACCATCGGGATTCAATCAGGATTATTTCGTAGTCAAAGCGAAGGAAAATGGCGTTCATGTGATCGGATTAACAAGAGGCTCTGATACGCGTTTTCATCATACAGAGAAGCTCGATAAAGGCGAAGTCATGATTTTTCAATTCACGGAGCACACCTCTGCGATTAAGGTGCGAGGGAAAGCAGTGATTTACTCGCAGCATGGCGTCGTGGATACGACTGAATAAAGAACAAGTCGTTTTACTAAGAAGCAGGCATAGCCTGCTTTTTTTGTTTGTACAATGGAGGAGAGGAGGGATGTCTATGCCGCGCCAATTGTTGATGGCGATTGCTGTTTCCACTTTCTTGGCTCTGATGCTGTCGCTCGTTCCCACAAATCAGTGGATGCAAGCGGATATACCGACATTTCAGTCGGCACGTGCCATTCACTTAAGCGAGCAAAATGCCCTTGATTTGTTTACAAGGATGTCGACACATTATAATATTAAGCGTATAAAATGGGAAAACCCATCGATCTATGTCGATTTTGCGGTGAAACCAGCCGAAAAAGTAGAGTTAAACACCGTCTATCAAGATTTTTACCGTTTGACATACGATTTGCGTACCTATACAGACAATGTCGGGCCCGTGTACTATCGCTTGTTGGAGGAAACGGATCCACCAAAAGAATCGAGATTATTGATTGCCATACAATCGACAACCGGAAATCTCGCAGGACAAGACAAACCATTGACCGATCCTTCAGATATCCAGTCCTTTGTAAGCAGTACATTTCCCATTCGAATCGAGCCGTATTTTTATGAGCGAATTAGTCCCTGATGGAAGAAGTATGGTATGATAGTAGAGACGGCCTTTTGACCGGACGGCAGAGGAAGACCGAAGAGTAAGGAACAGTACGGAACAGGCAGACATCTATAGGTTGTGCAGCTTGTGGAGGAGGACGCATGAGCAAAGAACTTTCCCCGAATGTAGAAGAGGTTCGGTCCATTATCGAACAAATCTACAAGAGAATCACCCATTCCTATGTAGAACATTATGTTGACGTTCCTTCCATGGCGGAAAATCGTCTAGAGCTGTTATACCTTTTTTTGCTGGAACAAGGTATGCCGAAGGAAAAGGCTTCGGTTTTATGTACAGCAACAGGACTTGTCCAATTGGGACTGGACACGCATGAGCTCGTGAAAAATGAGTACGACTCCTCGCAGAACGCGGAGCGAAACCGACAGTTGACCGTACTTGCAGGTGATTATTACAGCAGTCGCTATTATCACCTTCTGGCTTCAGCGGGTGAAATCCAAGCCATTCAAGTGTTGTCGGCAGCCATTCAACGAGTGAACGAAGCGAAAATGAGACTCTACATCGCTGGGCGAGATAGCAAGATTTTATCAGATGAAGAGTACTGGGAACTGCGAAATACGATTGATACGGGCTTATACGTGGCTGTTGTAGAGGAGTATGCCGATTCAGCTGATCGCCGTCGTTTCTGGAGCGATCTGATGAAGGAAACAGCCAAAGTAGAGAGTGTAATCGGAGAGTGGGAGCAGCTCAAATGGCAAGAACAAGTCCCTTTTGGTTTTGCCCGTTTTTTGTTGCAAAAACCCGGGGCTACACTCGCGCAAGTTTTGTCTGGCGTTGAGGGGAAAGCTATCGAATTAATCGGATTGTGTGAGCAAATGGTGCGTACGCTGCATCCGGCAGAGACGCGAAACATGCTTGCATCCATTACGGCACGGTACTCCCATCGGATCAGTCGCTTGAAGAAGGTAATTGAGGAGATGTAGCCAAGTGAACCAGACACAGATGAATGAGAAAGCAGAGTACGTTCACTCCGTTTTCGAGAGCATTGCAAACGATTACGATAAAATGAATAATGTAATCAGCTTTGGCAGTCATATTGCTTGGCGTAATTACACGATGAAGCAGATGAATATCCAGCCAGGGCATACGGCGTTGGATGTTGCTTGTGGTACAGCAGACTGGACCATTGCATTGGCCAAGGCAGTCGGTAAAGAAGGCAGTGTTGTTGGTCTTGATTTTAGCCAAAACATGCTGGATGTAGGGGCATATAAAGTGGCGAACGCAGGTGTTGGCAACAATGTAAAGCTAGTGAACGCAGATGCAATGAATCTGCCTTACGAGGATAATACATTCGACTTTGTGACAATCGGTTTTGCCTTGCGCAATGTACCCGATGTTCAGCAGGTTTTGAATGAAATGGCACGTGTTGTGAAACCGGGCGGTAAAGTCGTTTCTCTGGAAGTGTCCAAGCCCCCATTCATTCCGTACCGGAAGCTATTTTACTTATACTTCTACAAAATCTTGCCATTTATCGCGAAGCTGACAGTCAACAAGTACGAAGAGTATGCATGGCTGCCACAATCCCTGACCAATTTTCCGGACAGTCGCGAGCTGGCAAGCATGTTTCAGAAAGCAGGCTTGGACCCGGTTCAGGTCAAATTGTTTATGGGCGGCGTATCCGCTTTGCATATGGGCACAAAGCCATAGGTTGACGAATACGATGGCGCCAAATGCGTATATGGGGAGTAAACCGGTATTTCTTCACGAGATAGGAAGTGTCATAGATGGGTCTACGTAAATTAAAAATCATCTTGGAAATGATTAAATTTGAGCACTCCCTTTTTGCCCTGCCTTTTGCTTTTATGGGAGCTGTTTTGGGAAGTATTGTGGTAGAGAATGCATGGCCTACCTGGTCGGAAATTTTTTGGGTGACGGTAGCAATGGTGGGCGCTCGCAGTGCAGCGATGTCCTTAAACCGTGTCATCGACCGGGTGATTGATGCGAAAAATCCTCGGACGGTCACACGAGCGATTCCTGCTGGCCTTATTTCGATTGTGGAAGTCATTTTGTTTATCGTGGTGTCCTTTGCGGTGTTATTTATTGCTGCATACCAGTTAAATGATTTGGCTGTGAAATTGTTGCCGCTCGCTGTGTTTGTTCTTGTGCTTTATTCCTATACGAAACGCTTTACTTGGCTTTGCCACTTTGTTCTCGGGGTTGCCATCGGGTTTGGTCCGTTGGGTGGCTGGGTAGCGACAACGGGTCAAGTAGATGGCATCGGCCTTCTATTGTTTGCATCCGTTATGTTCTGGACAGCAGGATTTGATATCATTTATGCGTGCCAGGACGCCGATTTTGACCGAAAAGAAGGACTTTATTCCATGCCGAGCCGCTTCGGAATTGCCAATGCACTTCTGATTGCCCGCATATGCCACGTTCTTACTTTCGTTGGTCTGATGTCATTGTATGTAGTCGCAGACTTGTCTATTTGGTTCCTGGTAGGTGTGCTCATTTCTGGTGCAATTTTAATCTATGAACACACGCTGGTGAAGCCAACAGACCTGTCCAAGCTGGATATGGCATTCTTCAATATGAACGGCATCTTGAGTGTCGTGATGTTTACCTTTACGATGATTGATTTGGTGATTGCATGAACAAACAAAAGTGGGCTGTCGGGATAACGGGTGCAAGTGGTGCTATCTACGGTGTTCGAGTCGTCCAGGAGCTTTTACGTGCTGGACATATCGTTCACTTGATGATTACAGAAGCCGGCTGGCAAGTATTTCGAGATGAACTGGATTGGCACACGGATGACAGAGAGGCTCTGTTGCAGGAGAAGCTGCAACTAGACTTTTCGGGTGAGCTACATTATTGGGGACTGCGAGATTTCAATTGTCCCGCAGCCAGTGGTTCCTATCGCTGTGACGGTATGATTGTAGTACCGTGCTCGATGGGGACTGTTTCTGGCATCGCACATGGCGCATCAGGGAATTTGCTGGAGCGCGTTGCTGATGTCATGATCAAGGAAGGTCGGCGATTGGTCATCGTTCCGAGAGAGACGCCGCTCAATGCGATTCAGCTCGAGAACATGCTCAAATTAAGCCGTCTGGGTGTCAAAATTCTGCCTGCTATGCCAGGCTACTATCAGAAACCGCAAACCATGGATGATCTGATCAATTTTGTGGTAGGGAAAACTTTGGATGCAATTGATGTACCACATTCGCTGTTCCGGCGTTGGGGGGAATAAACGCATGCAAAAGTCTTTGCGTGTTGGACAAATTTTGTATACCAATGTATTGCCGGTTTACTTCTATTTTGATCAGGCGAAATTCGAAGACCGAATCGAATTCATCCGCCAAGTTCCTGCCCAGTTAAACACTGCAATGGCAAATGGCGCGATTGACTTGGGACCGATTTCTTCGTTTAGCTATGCAGAGCATGCCTCCGAATACGTGGCATTGGCAGACCTGTCTGTCAGTGCCAAAGGAAGGGTAGGCTCCCTTTTCTTGTTCAGCAAAAAGCCGATTGAACAAGTAAACGGTGCCAAAATAGCCTTGACCAACACATCGGCTACCACAGTGAACCTCTTAAAAATCATTCTCCATAAGTTTTACGATTATGAGATTTCCTACGTTACACAGGAACCCATTTTGCAAGAAATGTTGGAGGACGCTGATGCAGCGCTCTTGATCGGGGATGACGCCATTGCGGCTAAGCGCACGGCTAAAGACCTGCATGTCTATGACTTAGGAGAGCTGTGGCATCAATTTACGGGGTATTCCATGACCTTTGCCATTTGGGCTCTTCGTCGAGCGGTTATTGCCGATCATTATGATTTGATCGCGGACGTCCATGCCGCTTTTTTAGAGAGCAAAAGGAAGACAAGAGCGAATACAGCCCCATTGATTGACTACGTTCACACACATTTCGGTGGAGAGAAAGAGCAATGGATCCACTATTTCCAAGGATTACAGCACGATTTCGGTGACGTTCAGCGGATTGGACTGGAGTACTATTACCGATGCGCAGCGGAGCTGGGACTTCTATCGGCACCTGCAACCGTCGATCTGTGGCAAGCCGGCGGCCGACAGACCAATACTACGTTGACGAGATAGGTGGAACGGATGAATCTAGTCGATATTTACTTCAAGATGAAAAAAGATGTCCAATACATAGAAGATGAACTGGAAAAAGCAATTGATACGCCGGTTCGAGAGCTGTATCTATCTTCGACCCACTTACTCAAGGCAGGAGGAAAGCGGATTCGTCCCGTTTTTGTTTTGCTTGGCGGTAAGTGGGGCAATTACGATGTCAAAAAGCTAAAGCATGTGGCTGTTCCTCTCGAACTGATTCACATGGCTTCACTGGTGCATGATGATGTCATTGACGATGCGGATAAGCGTCGCGGAAAAGATACCGTTCGGATGAAGTGGGATAACAAAGTAGCCATGTACGCCGGCGACTATATTTTTGCGCGGGCATTGGCCATTGCCTCTCAGCTTCCGATCCCGCAGTTGCACCAAATTCTCTCGAATGCAATCGTTGAGGTTTGCAAGGGAGAGATCGAGCAAGTAAAGGATTTGAATAACTGGGACCAAAACTTCCGTACGTATTTGCGCAGAATCAAACGAAAAACTGCGCTTTTAATTGCCATTAGCTGCCAATTAGGAGCAGTAGCAAGCGGAGCGTCAGCTGATATGATTCGCAAAATGTACTGGTACGGCTACAACGTGGGGATGGCTTTTCAAATTACCGATGACATTTTGGACTTTACAGGGACTGAGAAGCAGTTAGGAAAGCCTGCTGGAAGCGACTTGGTGCATGGAAACATTACGTTGCCTGCGCTTTATTCCGCTCATCATGGAAAAGCACGTGCGCAATTCCAGGAATGGATCGCGCAAAATACGTTTTGGGATCATACGGATGAAGCGGTTCGTATGGTGCGAGAAGATGAGGGTATTGCCTTTTCGCAGCGCCTTGCTGAACGCTATATCAGCCGTGCCCATGCGATTCTCGCAGATTTGCCTAACAACCAAGCTAAGACATCCTTGACAGGTATCGCCAATTATATTATTGATCGCAAATTTTAATGATATTTTGACGGTCTGCCTGTTGCTTGACCACTCTACTTTTGATAAAATTTTCGTTGGTGTCCTATGCACCAATACATAGCTCTAATGGAGGCATACTTACAATGGAAAAAACATTCCTTATGGTAAAACCAGATGGCGTACAACGCAACCTGATCGGGGAAATCGTATCCCGTTTTGAGAAAAAAGGCTACCAACTCGTAGGTGCTAAGCTGATGACAGTAAGCCGCGAACTGGCTGAAGAACACTATGCAGAGCACAAAGAGCGCCCATTCTTCGGTGAACTGGTAGACTTCATCACTTCCGGACCAGTATTCGCTATGGTATGGCAAGGTAACAACGTAATCACAACTGCTCGCGCTATGATGGGCAAAACAAACCCAGTAGACGCTGCTTCCGGTACGATCCGTGGCGATTTTGCTACTTCCGTTGGCATGAACATCATCCACGGCTCTGACTCTCCTGAGAGCGCGGAGCGTGAAATCGGCCTGTGGTTCTCCGCTGAAGAAGTTCTCTCCTTCGAGAAAACAATCCAACGCTGGATCTAAGACTGATCGAGAAGACCCCATTTATTGGGGTTTTCTTTTTTTTGTCAAAATCTTTGTCAAAACAGATAGGATAATGACGAAATATAGCGAATGAAGTTAGGGAGTTTGCAAAGGGGGTACGATTCAGCATGGAAGATAAGGACTTTCTCCAATTTATTGCTAGTGTGAAGAAAATGACTGGAATTGATCTTGCCCTCTACAAGGAAGCACAGATGAAGCGCCGTCTAACCTCGTTGAGACAAAAGCGGGGGTACAACACATTTGCCCAGTATTTCGATGCCATCGCTAAAGACAAGGAGCTTTTCTATGAGTTCCTCGACAGGATGACCATCAACGTATCGGAATTTTTCCGCAATCCAGGCCGATGGGAAGTTCTCGAGAATAAAATTTTGCCACGCTTGGCGAAGCAATCGCCGCGGGTGAAATGCTGGAGTGCGGCATGCTCAACAGGGGAGGAGCCGTACACTCTCTCACTGATTTTGCTACGCAAGAAGATGGATGCGACCGTGCTCGCTTCCGATATTGATGAGGGTGCACTAGCAAAAGCGAAGCAAGGGGTATACACGGACCGCTCCCTGCAAGATTGTCCGAAAGACCTCGTAGCGAAGTATTTTGAAAAAGATACACTCAGCTATCGCATCACGGACGAAGTGAAGAGAAAAGTGACGTTCAAAAAACATAATTTATTGGCGGACTCATTTGATTCTCAATTTGATTTGATTATTTGCCGGAACGTGATGATATACTTTACCGAAGAAGCAAAGCATGAGCTGTATCATAAGTTTAGCCGGGCGCTGAAACCTGGTGGAGTACTCTTTGTAGGCAGCACGGAACAAATTTTTCAGCCGCAACAATATCAACTGGAGACAGAGGATACGTTCTTCTATCGAAAAATGGGTTGATTCATGTTGGCCTTGGTATATGTCTGCTGTTTTTTTCCAAGACTAGGAATACCTACTTTGCAAGAGGAGGCAGCAGATGGATAAACACAAGGTCATCGAAGCATACCGTCGAGGGCTGATCACACTGCAGGAATGTGGTCAGATATTAGGGGCGGAGAGGACACAACTAGATGATTTGATACGCGTGGATCACACTCGCAAACCGCTGAGCCCCAATCCTTTTTTCAACGTGTAGGAATATATAAACGCTTCGTTTATATATTCCGGAACGCATGGAAACTTTCCCTAAAACGCGGTCGCTCCTTCGTGAGCTATCAACGATAGAGGTTTCCTTAACGTGTAGGTATGTCAATCCTGATTCATTCGCGATAGCGTAAAGAGAGCGCTTCTCCCAATACGGAGGGGCGTTTTCCTGTAAGAAGAAAAGGTTTTTCGCAGACGTTTCCCACTTTTGTATTTCCACGGCGTACTAGGTATGATATTATAGCGCTTAAAAGTGATAAAGGACAGCGCCCCGAAAAGAGAACCTTAAGGGGATACAGGCTGCCAGGAGGATGGAGGAAGGATAGAGATGCGTTACTTGACAGCAGGGGAATCCCACGGGCCGCAATTAACAGCTATCATCGAGGGCGTACCGAGCAACCTGCCGATTTCCATTGAGGAAATTAATGAGCAGTTGGCACGTCGTCAGAAAGGCCATGGCCGCGGCAGAAGAATGCAGATTGAAAAGGATCAGGTGAAAATTCTTTCTGGTGTCCGTCATGGATATACAACCGGAGCTCCTATCACACTGGTCGTTGAAAATAATGATTGGACGCATTGGCAAGGAATCATGAGTGCCGAGCCTGTAGAGGAAGGCGCTGAAGAAAAGCGTCGCGTTTCCCGTCCACGCCCTGGACATGCTGATTTAAACGGGGCTATTAAGTATCATCAACGCGATATGCGCAATATTCTGGAGCGTTCCAGCGCTCGTGAGACTACAGTCCGTGTAGCTGTTGGTGCAGTCGCACGTCAATTGCTGAAACAATTTGGCATCCGTATTGGCGGCCAGGTACTTCAGATCAACGAGATCGTGGCGAAGCGACAAGAAGTAAGTCTGGAAGAGCTGATTGCGCGTACAGAAGAATCGCCAGTACGCTGTTTGGATAAAGAAGCAGAGCCACTGATGATGGCGGCGATTGACAAAGCAAAAGAAGACGGGGATTCTCTCGGTGGTACCGTAGAAGTTATCGTTGAAGGCGTACCGATTGGTTTGGGTAGCCATGTGCAATGGGACCGCAAGCTGGATGGACGTCTTGCACAAGCGATGATGAGCATTCAGGCCTTCAAAGGTGTCGAAATCGGTATCGGGTTCGAGGCAGCCGGTCTGAAAGGCTCGCAGGTTCATGACGAGATTATTTGGAACGAAGAAACTGGCTACAGCCGTAAAACAAATCGTGCAGGTGGACTCGAAGGCGGTATGACGACAGGAATGCCTGTAGTGGTTCGCGGTGTCATGAAGCCGATCCCTACCCTGTACAAACCGTTGATGAGTGTGGATATCGACTCGAGAGAGCCATTCTCAGCGAGCATTGAGCGTTCCGATAGTTGTGCTGTTCCAGCGGCAAGTGTCGTCGCGGAGGCAGTGGTAGCATGGGAGATCGCAAGTGCCATGTGCGAAAAATTCCCTTCTGATTCTCTTGACGACATGGAAGAAAACGTACGTCAATACCGTGCGTACACGGAGAAATTCTAATGAGTATAGAGAAGCTGACTGTTGAGCTGGGGGAGCGTTCCTACCAGATTGTAATAGGCGAGGGTCTTTTGCACGAGGCAGCAGCGTTGCTAGTAGAGGCAGGAATTGCTTCTACTAGCAAGCTGATGATTGTCACAGATGAGAATGTAGCCATTCAGTACTTAGAGCCTTTGCTCGAAGTGTTGCGGCAGCATGGGTATCAGGTCCACCCAGCTGTGATCGCTGCTGGGGAAAAATCGAAGAGCCTGACTGTCTACGAGCGATTGATGACAGAGGCAATTGATGCCGGACTGGACAGAAAGTCTGCTGTAGTGGCTCTCGGTGGAGGAGTCGTCGGAGACTTGGCTGGATTTGTGGCTGCTACGTACATGCGAGGCATTGATTTCGTTCAAATGCCAACTACCTTGCTCGCACATGATAGCTCGGTTGGTGGAAAAGTAGCGATCAATCATCCGCTCGGCAAAAATCTTATTGGTGCTTTCCATCAGCCCAAAGTTGTTATTTACGACACGAAAGCATTGCATAGCTTACCGAAGCGGGAAATCGCAGCAGGTTTTGCAGAGGTTGTTAAGCATGGACTTATCGCCGACGCTGCCTTTGTCGATTGGCTAGAAGACAACGCTGATTTGTTATGGCAACTCGATTCAGAATTATTAGGGAAAGCCATTGAAAAAGGTTGCGCAGTCAAAGCGGCTATTGTTTCTCAAGACGAGACAGAGCAAGGGCAGCGTGCATTGCTTAATTTGGGTCATACGTTTGGTCATGCGTTTGAAGCGCTGTCTGCTTACTCGACCCTGAATCATGGGGAAGCCATCTCAATTGGGATGTGTTTGGCTGCCAAGGTAGCGGAACGGATTGGTTTTGCCGAGACTGGTGTATACAATCGCACGAAACGGATGCTGGAACTGTTCCACCTGCCAACGGCATGGCCAGGTAATCTCTCCCCAGAAGCTGTGCTGGAAGCCATGAAACGAGACAAAAAGACAGTAGGCGGAAAGCTGGCCTTTGTGTTGCCTAGGGCAATCGGGCAGGTTGAAGTCGTCAAAAATATAGAAGATGAACTCATACTGGGAGTCATGAGGGAAGAAGTGGAGGGATAAGGATGGGAATGAGAGGAATCAGAGGCGCGGTCACGGTGGAAGCCGATACGCGCGATGAGATTGTCTCCTCTACAAAATGGTTGTTGGAGGAAATGGTAGCCCGCAATGAAGTAAACCCCGAAGACATTGGCAGCATCATTATCACGACGACAGAGGACCTCTGTGCGACCTTCCCTGCTCAAGCGGCCCGCCTGCTTGAAGGAGAAGCTTGGCAATACGTTCCACTCATGTGCGCAAGAGAAATCCCGGTGCCGGGTGGCTTGCCACTTTGTATTCGTGTCATGATGCATGTGAATACGGACAAGACAGCAAAAGACATTCATCACGTCTTTTTGCGTGAAGCAGTCAAGCTACGCCCGGATTTGACAAATCGCGGTTGACAATTAGGGCGCTCTCTTTTACCATAAGTGAAACGAGAGCGCCTCGTTTTTTCCGGTAATAAGCAAAAGCCGGCTGAGAGCAGAGAATGAGTTGAGCAGAGTTGAGATGAGTTAGGTTGAGGAGAGAAGAGAAGGCTGGGTACATATTGACACCCAATCCAGGTCTCTTTGTCTGGATTTTTTTGTATACAAAAATTTCTCCCCCCTACCTCTCGCTCTAGAAGCGGGTGTAGAAAAGGTGGATGCCTCATTCCCTTTTCTCTCCCACTAATTGAGGAGATGAGAGTCCATGTATTTCCCTTCCCTTGCCGAGGTTAAGACCCTCTCGGCGTCGTATTCCCTTATTCCTGTAAGCATGAAACTGTTAGCGGATCAGGAGACACCGATTCGCTTGTATCAGAAGATTCGTAAAAGTGATTCCTTTTTGCTGGAGAGTGTAGAAGGTGGTGCGCGTTGGGCGCGTTTTTCGTTCATTGGCATGAATCCTTTTCAAATCGTAGAAGCAAAGGGTGAAGAAATCACCGTTTCCTATCGCACAGGTGAAAAGCTTGTCCAGACAGGAAATCCCGTCTCCTTTTTGCGTGAAGAAACCGATCGCTACAAAAGCCCGAAGCTACCCGGGCTGCCTCGTCTCAGTGGTGGTGCGGTAGGCTTTTTCGGTTACAATACGCTGCGCTACTTCGAAAATTTGCCAGCACATCGCAAGGAAGCTGTACGAGTGCCGGATATGCGCTTTCTGTTTGTTGATGAGATGATCGCCTTTGATCATTTGAAGCAAGAAATTCAATTGATTGTGAACCTCCATGTGGAGCCAGGCGACACCGAAGACATTATTGGCGAAAAATAAAAGCAAGTTTGCGAACGAATCGAGGAGATGGCTACCAAAGTTTCGGCTCCGCTTGAAATGGATCAACGCATTCAAGTAGCAGCAGATAAACCAGCGCCATTGACAGTACAGTCAAATATGACGCGCGAACAATACGAGCAGCTAGTCGTGCAGGCGAAAGAATACATCGCAGCCGGCGACATTTTTCAAGTCGTGTTGTCCCAACGTTTTTCCGTAAAGACAGATGTCGATCCTTTTGCGGTATATCGATTGCTGCGTACGTTGAACCCTTCCCCATATATGTACTATCTCGAATACGAGGGCGAGACAGTCGTCGGGACTTCACCAGAACTACTCGTGCGTGTGGAAGATGAAAAAGTAGAGATGCGGCCGATTGCAGGAACGCGGAAAAGAGGGGCAACCCCACAAGAAGATGCTGCGTTGGCGGCTGATCTTTTGGCAGATAAAAAGGAGAGAGCCGAGCACTACATGCTGCTGGATCTAGGACGCAACGATGTAGGAAAGGTCTCTGCATACGGAAGCGTAAAAGTGGAAGAAGCATTGGTGATTGAAAACTACTCCCATGTGATGCATATGGTTTCGCATGTGACCGGCAAGCTTCGTGAGGGACTCCACGCTTTCGATGCATTGCTGAGTGCTTTTCCGGCTGGTACAGTATCTGGTTCTCCCAAGCTGCGGGCGATGGAAATTATTGCAGAGCTCGAACCTGATGCACGTCATCTGTATGCGGGAGCAATTGGCTACATTTCGTTTGATGGTTCACTCGATAGCTGCATCACGATTCGAACGTTGTTCTTTCAGGATGGATACGCGCATGTACAGGCAGGTGCAGGCATCGTAGCGGATTCGGTCCCTGCGAGTGAATATCAAGAGACGGTGAACAAAGCAGCAGCGATGCTCTCTGCGTTAGAAAGAGCGGAACAGTTGTTTGTCAGAAAGGTGGAGTTGTCATGCTAACATACGCGCTGGAACAAATTCTGCTTGGGAAGCACTTAACACGGACGGTTGCAGAAGAGGCCATGGGCGAGATTATGGACGGAAAGGCAACTCCGGCTCAGATTGGTGCATTTTTAGCGAGTCTTCGCTTGAAGGGCGAGCAAGTGGAAGAGATTATCGGTTTTGCCAAAGCCATGAGAGCGCGGGCGATGAGTTTTCCGATCGATCTGCCAGGTCTGGTAGACACTTGCGGTACAGGTGGAGACGGAAGTCATACCTTTAACATTTCGACGGCGAGTGCAATTGTCGCAGCAGCGGACGGTGTACGCATCGCCAAGCACGGGAATCGTGCCGTTTCCAGTAAAAGCGGTAGTGCGGATGTGTTGGAAGCGTTGGGAGTGCCCGTCAATTTATCTCCAAAAGACGCCGCAGACTGCCTGCGTGTGACCAATCTCTGCTTCCTGTTCGCTCCCCTGTACCACCAAGCGATGAAGCATGCGGCTGGACCGCGAAAAGAATTGGCGATTCGTACGGTGTTTAATTTACTGGGACCATTGACGAATCCAGCAGGCGCCAGCCATCAGCTGATGGGCGTGTACGATGCCAAGCTGCTTCCAAGTGTAGCCGCAGTCTTACACGAGCTCGATGTGAACAGAGCGCTCGTTGTAGCAGGCTCGGATGGACTGGATGAATTAACCGTCACGGGAACGAGCCATATTGCCGAGTTGCGGGATGGGCGGATTTTGACATATGAAATCGAGCCAGAGCAGTTCGGTTTGCGCAGACATGAAAAGGATGCGTTGCGTGGCGGTGATGCCAATGAGAATGCGAAGATCATTCACGACGTGTTTTCCGGCGCACGTGGGGCAGCACGCGATATCGTTTTGCTGAATGCGGGCGCGATCCTCTACCTCGCAGATCGAGTTAGCTCGATTGAAACAGGGGTTATACGTGCAGCGGAACTGATCGACGGCGGACTGGTCATGCGAAAGCTCGAGCACGTTCGTCACATTGCAGGAGGTATGATTCATGCTTCGTAAAATCGTAGAAAAGAAACGCGAAGAGATCGCACGTCTTTATACAGAAACAACGGTTTCAGCATTGCTATTGGCAACGAAGGAAGTCCAGCGTCCACGCGGATTTCGTCAAGCATTGGAGACGAGCGTACGGCCTGTAAGCGTGATTGCTGAAGTGAAAAAAGCATCCCCTTCAAAAGGGTTAATCCGACCTGATTTCCAGGCAGTAACCATCGCGAAGGCTTATCAGGCCGCTCGCGCAGAATGCTTGTCTGTTTTGACAGACGAGTCCTTTTTTCAAGGGAGCTTGAGCTATCTACGGCAAATTCACGAAGCAATTGATCGTCCGTTACTCAGAAAAGACTTTCTTCTGGATGAAATTCAAGTCGTGGAAGCAAGAGCAGCAGGCGCTGATTGCGTGTTGCTCATTGCTGCCATTCTCGATCGGGAAACGCTTCGCCACCTGAACCAAACTGCCGAGGAGCTAGGCATGGATGTACTGGTTGAGGTCCATGACAAACGAGAGTGCGAGCTTGTTTTTCAAGCAATGGAACCCAAATTGCTCGGGATCAACAATCGAAACTTAAATACGTTTCAGACTGACCTGGCCGTTACGCATGAATTGATTGCAGAACTGCCTGCGTCATTGACAATCGTGAGCGAAAGTGGGATTTCGACACCAGCGGATATTGAGAATGTACGAAGTGCAGGTGCCCGGGCTGTGCTGGTTGGAGAGCATTTCATGCGCCAAACAGACGTAGAGCGCGCAGTCATTGATCTAGTGGGAGAAGCAGCACCGGGGGTGAGTGTATGACTCGTTTGAAAATATGTGGAATTAAGCGAGCGGAAACACTTGCGCTGTTAAAAGAGCTGGAAGTCGATTACGTAGGCCTTGTTTTTGCCCCAAGTAAGCGACAAGTAGATGCGCAAACTGCTGGACAATTGCTTGCAGCCGTACCGGGCCATCCTCCTGCTGTTGGTGTGTTCGTTAATCCGACGATGGAAGAGCTGGAGAAAGTGCTTAGCGAGGCACCGTTATCCGTGATCCAATTGCATGGACAGGAGACGCCACAATTTTGCCAGCAAGTTCGGGAGCGGTTTGCTATACCGGTGTGGAAGGCATTGGCAGTTGGTGGTGAAGCGGATGCTGCTCAAGAGATCCAAACCTATCGAGGCATTGTCAGTGCCTTTTTATTTGATACGTATGAACCTGGTCAAGCAGGTGGCACAGGGAAAAAGTTTTCGTGGGAGCAAATCCCGACTTTGCAAGCAGCATGCGAGGAAGCAGACTGCATCATTGCTGGAGGGATTCATGCGGAGAATGTCGGAGAATTAACGGGACAATATCGAGCAGGGATAGTCGATGTGTCCAGTGGAGTAGAGACAGGTGGCGAAAAAGACGCCGAGAAAATTAAAACATTGGTGGAGAGGGTGAAGGCGCATGAACAACATTCAAACAACTACGCGAGTCGTGCCTGACGAAAACGGAAGATTTGGTGCCTTCGGAGGCAAGTTTATTCCGGAAACCTTGATGAACGCGGTGACAGAACTCGAGATCGCTTTTGAAGAAGCACGTCGTGACCCTGCATTTGTTCAAGAATTGAATGGACTGCTCAGCGAGTATGCTGGACGCCCAACCCCGCTCACCTATGCAGAGCGTTTGACGAATGAGGTCGGTGGCGCCCAAATCTATTTGAAAAGAGAAGATCTCAACCATACGGGAGCACATAAATTGAACAATGCTTTGGGCCAAGCATTGCTTGCCAAGCGCATGGGCAAAAAATCAATTATTGCTGAAACAGGCGCTGGTCAGCATGGAGTGGCAAGTGCAACCGTTGCGGCAAAGCTCGGACTCTCTTGCAAAGTGTTCATGGGGGAAGAAGATATTCGTCGCCAGTCGTTGAATGTTTTTCGGATGAAGCTTCTTGGTGCCGAAGTTATCCCTGCGGTATCCGGCTCTCGTACACTTAAGGATGCGACAAATGAAGCGATTCGTCATTGGGTTTCTCACGTAGATGAAACGTTTTATGTCATCGGATCTGTTGTTGGTCCACATCCATACCCGTACATGGTTCGCGAATTCCAAAAAATTATTGGAGAAGAGACGCGCAGTCAAGTTCTGCAAATGCTCAGAAGGCTTCCAGATGAGGTTGTTGCTTGCGTCGGTGGCGGCAGTAATGCGATTGGCATGTTTTATCCGTTCATTCAGGATGAGTCTGTCGCGCTCAGAGGGGTAGAAGCGGCAGGGAAAGGAATCGATACCGAAAAGCATGCGGCAACGCTAACGCTTGGACGCCCGGGAGTCATCCACGGTTCCTTAACTTACTTGTTGCAGGATGAATGCGGACAGGTGCAAGAAGCGCATTCGATTTCGGCTGGCTTGGATTATCCAGGGGTAGGACCCGAGCACGCCTATCTTAAAGACAGTGGAAGAGTGACCTATACATCCGTAACAGATGCGGAAGCACTCGAGGCAGTACAAGTGCTTTGCCAAACGGAAGGCATCATTCCAGCGCTGGAGAGCGCACATGCGATAGCTGAAGCGATAAAACGGGCGAAAGAGATGTCTTCAGACAAAATACTGGTTATCTGTTTATCTGGTCGAGGCGACAAGGACGTACTGACTATTCAAGAAGCGCTGACAGCAGAAGGGGGAGAGTAATCATGGCGACAGCTCTGAATAGAATCGATCAATTATTCGCGGATCGTGATCGCAAAAGATTCATTCCATTTCTAACGGTAGGCGATCCTTCCATAGAAGCAACTTTCCAACTGGTAAAAGCGATGGTCGAAGCAGGAGCAGATCTTATCGAGCTCGGCGTCCCTTACTCCGATCCTTTAGCAGATGGCCCAACGATACAACGGGCCTCTGAGCGCGCACTGAAAAATGGCGTGACGATCGGTGATGCCTTGCAATTGGTCAAAAGGCTCCGCGAATCAGGTATGGAGGCTTCCGTTGTCCTGTTCACCTACTTCAATCCAGTTTTACAATATGGTATCGAGCGCTTTTTTGCCGATCTCGCTGCGTGTGGTGCTGACGGTGTTGTCATTCCTGATTTGCCGATTGAGGAAAATGGTCCAGCAGTAACCGCGGCAAAACAGCATGGCATTCATGTCATTTCGCTCGTGGCCCCAACTTCCAGTTCCAGAATCAATACGATCGGCGAGCAAGCAACCGGATTTCTTTATTGTGTTTCGTCGCTTGGTGTGACGGGTGCCCGCGCGGACCTGCGAGAGGATTTGGCAGATTTTCTGGAACGAGTAAAGGCCAGCACATCGGTTCCTACGGCGGTAGGCTTCGGAATATCCACGCCGGATCAGGTACGAGCAGTAGCCCCCCATACGAATGGTGTCATTGTGGGAAGTGCCATTGTTCAGCAAATCGAGGAACATGCTGAGCAACTGAAAGACCCAAAACAGATGCCACAAGCTGTAGAAAAAATAAAAACCTTTGTACATCAGTTAGCCAGTGCGCTACAATAGTGGGAAAAATGTGACTGGAGTGAACGTGGATGCAACCGAAACAACGCATACTCAATGCCCCGGTATATCAACCTGGCAAGCCCATTGATGACGTGAAACGTGAATATGGTTTGACTGAAGTCATCAAGCTGGCGTCCAACGAAAATCCTTTTGGTTCCTCACCGAAGGCCAAAGCCGCCATTGCGGAACAGTTGGACAATTTGGCCCTTTATCCAGACGGAGCAAGCCTTAATCTACGCTGGGATCTTGCTGACTTCCTCGGGGTCAAACCAGGCCAATTGTTTTTCGGCAACGGGTCTGATGAAATTCTGTTGATGATCTCTCGTGCTTTTTTGAGTGAAGGAACAAATGCAGTCATGGCGACGCAAACGTTCTCGCAATATCGCTCAAATGGGATTATTGAAGGAGCAGACTTGATTGAGGTGCCGTTGAAAGATGGCGTTCAAGATCTCGAAGCGATGGCGGCTGCCGTCAACGAGCAAACAAAGGTCGTATGGGTATGTAACCCGAACAATCCGTCTGGCACGATTGTAACAACAACCGAGTTGGAAGCTTTTATGAAAAAGGTTCCCAAAAATGTGCTCGTCGTTTTGGATGAGGCTTACTACGAGTATGTGGTTGATCCAGAATATCCACAAACAGTACCGATGCTCGCGGAGTATCCGAACCTGATTATTTTGCGTACGTTCTCCAAAATCTACGGTCTGGCTGCGCTTCGTATCGGCTACGGGATCGCGTCAGAAGAGCTCATTTCCTCTCTGGAACATGTGCGTGAGCCGTTCAATACAGGCACACTTGGCCAAGTAGCAGCACGTGCTTCGTTACAAGACCAGGAATTTGTGAAATCATGCCGCGATCGTAACCGTGAAGGCATGAAGCAGTTTACCGATTCCTTTGACGAGTGGGGGCTTTCCTACTATCCATCACAAACCAACTTCATCTTGGTTGATTTGAAAAAGGATTCCGATGAGGTATTCAAAAAGCTGCTCTCTCAAGGTATCATCGTTCGCTCTGGTAATGCACTAGGCTTCCCAGGTTTTCAACGTATTACGATCGGGACCAAAGAGCAAAATGATAAGATTCTTTCTGTCTTAAAAGAAATCGTGACTGGAGCATTGAAATAGAGGACGAAGATGCCGGGCATGCCTCGGCATCTTTGTCTAAGAGAGATGAAGGAAGGATAGAGAGTGGAGATGAAAAAAACCACCATTACTGTAATCGGCGTCGGGTTAATTGGCGGCTCAATCGCGCTGTCCATGCGACGTGATCCAAATATTCGGGTAGTCGGCTACGATTTACGTCAGGATTGTTTGGATAAAGCACTGACTCTTGGCGTCATTCATGCCGGCACAACTGATTTGCAGACCGCCGTTCGAGAAGCAAATGTCATTTTCCTTGCATCACCTGTAGAGCAAATCGTTGCAACCATCCGCTCGTTAGTGGAAATGGAGCTGCAGCCAGGTGTCATCATTACGGATGTTGGCAGTACAAAAGCAGGTATTGTCAAACAAGCGGTGGATGTCATTCCCGATCATGTTACGTTTATTGGTGGACATCCGATGGCTGGCTCGCATAAATCCGGCGTGGAAGCTGCTTCAGACCGTCTTATGGAAAACGCCTATTATGTTTTGACACCAGCGCCGGGAACACCTGAAGAAAAAGTAAAGCAATTGTCTGATCTCCTTACACTGACGCGCGCAAAAGTCGTGCAAATGGACGCGGCTTCGCATGATCAGGTCGTGGGTGCAGTCAGCCATTTCCCGCACATTCTCGCTTCTGCTCTGGTCAATCTGGTGGCAGGGTACGAAGAGGAAAATGCTTGGCATGCAACGCTTGCTGCTGGTGGTTTCCGAGACATTACGCGCATTGCATCGAGCAATCCTCAGATGTGGCGTGACATTTTGCTGCAAAACCGTGATCCGATCCTGAAAATTGCAAAAGATTGGGCCAACGCATTGGAAGATGTCGTTCACCTTGTAGAACAGGGAGATCCAGAAGGAATCGAGCATTTCTTCAAAACGGCACGAGAATTCCGCGACAGCTTGCCTGAGCGCAAAACGGGTGCATTGCCTCCATTGAACGATTTGTATATTGATATCCCCGACAACCCGGGTGAAATTGGACGAATTACGACACTATTGGGAGCAAGAGATATCAACATCACGAATCTTCAAATCAGAGAGACACGAGAAGACGTATATGGGGTGCTACGGATTACGTTCCATTCGCAGCAAGAGTTGGAAAAGGGAGAGGAAGTTCTTCGCTTTTTCGATTACAATGTATACAAGCGCACATAAAGTTTTTTATGCAAACACACTTTACAACGAAGACGCTTCACAGTGCGACTGATGATCTGGGAGAGCGTGAAAGAGAAGGAGTGGAAGCAATGCTTCGCGTACAACAAGCCAAACAAATCAAAGGTACCGTTCGTGTGCCAGGAGATAAATCCATTTCCCATCGTGCAGTTATGTTTGGAGCTCTAGCAGAAGGAACGACAACCATTGAAGGCTTTTTGCCGGGTGCCGATTGCTTGAGCACGATTAGCTGCTTTCGTCGGATGGGAATCGAGATTGAACAACAGGGAGATGCCGTAACTGTACAAGGAAAAGGCTGGTATGGCTTGCAGGAACCATCTCAACATTTGGATGTAGGGAACTCCGGTACGACCATTCGCTTAATGTCAGGGATCATGGCGACACAGCCTTTCCATGTGGTGATGGAAGGCGATGAGTCGATTGCCAAAAGACCAATGCGCCGTGTGATCGGGCCGCTCCGTCAAATGGGTGCCAAAATCGATGGAAGAAAAGACGGCGAGTACACACCGTTATCCATTCGAGGCGGGGATCTTCAAGGGATCGCGTATCAATCTCCAGTTGCAAGTGCACAAGTAAAGTCTGCGATTATGCTGGCAGGGTTGCAGGCAAAAGGTGTGACGAGTGTAACAGAGCCTCATTTATCTCGTGATCATACAGAGCGTATGCTGCAAGCATTTGGTGTGCAAGTTGTGCGTGATGGCTTGACCGTTTCAGTAGAAGGCGGACAAAAGCTGAAGGGCCGTGCCATCTCTGTTCCTGGTG
This sequence comes from Brevibacillus sp. MS2.2, assembly GCF_013284345.1. Lineage (NCBI taxonomy): Bacteria > Bacillati > Bacillota > Bacilli > Caryophanales > Paenibacillaceae > Brevibacillus > Brevibacillus sp. MS2.2. The sequence continues at coordinate 21,657 of NZ_JABSUZ010000014.1, read as the reverse complement.
ACATTTCTTCCGCTGCCTTTTTGATTGCTGCCGTAATGGTCGTACCAGGCAGTTCTCTTCTGATTGAAAATGTCGGAATCAACCCAAGCCGTACGGGAATTATCGATGTTGTCAAGGCGATGGGGGGAAGCCTGGAGCTTTTGAATGAGCGAGTCGTAAATGAAGAGCCGGTTGCAGACCTCCTCGTGACTCATTCGGAGTTGCACGGTATTGAAATTGCCGGAGATATCATTCCGCGTCTGATTGACGAAATTCCGGTGATTGCGGTCATGGCAACGCAGGCCAAAGGACAAACCGTTATCCGTGATGCCGAAGAACTGAAAGTAAAGGAGACAGACCGTATTGCCACGGTGGTTAGTCAACTGTCCAAATTCGGTGCTAAGGTCACACCTACAGAGGACGGAATGATCATCGAAGGAAAGGTTGGATTGACAGGAGCAGTCATCGATAGCATGGGGGATCACCGAATTGGCATGGCGATGGCGATCGCGGGTCTCGTTGCCGAGGGTGAGACGAGAATCGAAAATGATGAGGCGATTGATGTATCGTTCCCTGGCTTCCATGACTTGCTTGTGAAAATCAGCCAATCATAAAGAATGAAAGAGAAGTCTGTGCCTTTATAGGGTAGCAGGCTTCTTTTTTGGTGCAAAGACAAGCGTTCCGAATTTTAGCAAAAATGATTTGACAAGCGCTTACATTCCGTTTATTATAAAACTACAGTATGGTTTCTCTCCACTCCTATCCAATATAAGAAAGCACGTGTGTGCTACCGTCGTTTGAATGCGCTTACATCAACGGCGGTCTTTTTTTGTTTAAAAAGCGTTTTGGCTCGAATGAGTAATTTTTCTCCTTTCTGTGCATATGCTCGTACAAGGGTAGTGTGTGCATGAGAAGCGGGAGGGGGACGAGCTATGCTGGAGCGAGGGATGGTCATACGTGGGGGAACGATTGTTACAGCACTAGGAATAAAAGAAGCAGATATTTGGATCCGTCATGGGAAAATTGTACGAATTGCCAAAGATACCTTGACGAAAACCCCCTTCAACGATTTATATGAAGAAATTGATGCTACCGATATGTATCTTTTGCCCGGTTTCGTCGCACTCCCGACACATTCGTTGTATAAAATCAAAGAGGTAGATGTTTATATAGAAACCATGCGAAATCTCATCAGATCGGGATGTACAAGCCTGGTGGATGTCTTCCGGCCAGAGCGTTGGATGAGCAGACCGCAAATTCACTATCAACAAACCCAGCATTTCAACAGCTTGTTGGATTATGTTTGGCACGTGGAAATCGATGTCGCCGATCTTCACGGTGACCGCTTAGCGGAGTGGATTAACCATGGTTATTCTTCGTTTCATGTCACGATTCGAAATCCAGAAGAAATTTCCACAATAAAATGGGAAACGCTTTTGCAACTTCATACGTCTAAACATACGATCCTGCACATGCAGGTACAAAATGATCCGTTTTTAAAAAAAGAACAACGGGAACTCATTCGACAGATTTGGATGGAGGCTACTCGTTATTGGCGGTTACGCACAGTCATTACAGATTCGCAAGCGGCCTTTCATTTTGAAGAAAATGACCCGTACCTGCATATCTTTCGTTTACCTGCTGAAGTGACGGATCAAGGTCTTCGTCAATTACATCGTCATTGGTTTGGGAGCTGGCAAGTAGCGTCTCCGATTCACGATGTGCGGATTGATACACGAAAGAGCTGGTGTACGCCTGAAGAATTGCTTTGCTTATTAGTCAGGCTCACTTCGACAAATGTTGCAAAAGCAATTGGACTGTATCCGCGAAAAGGAAGCTTGACAACTGGCGCAGACGCTGATATCGTTTTCCTGAAAAAGGAAAACTGGTTGACAAAGAATGATCTTTCCACTATTCTCAATTTTAGTGAAATGCATCTTCCAACATCTGTTATGTCGAACGGTAAATGGATATATCGAAATATGCGATTTATCCCTTTGATTGGTATGGGTAAGTGCTTAATCAACACGAAGCCCTACGCTTATGTCATATAACCCCAGTTTGGGGGTTTTTTCGTGAATGGTTTCCAGCAGACAGACGAGAAAAAGAATCGTAAGGTCGCGCAACTTTTTACATCCCCAGCAGTCTAATTATGCAAAAGGCCGCTGAGGGATCGGAATCGCAAGGAGGTAATCTCTGATCATGACCGATTCCCAGCTTATCCGAGAGATTAAAGAAGGTAATCTGGAATGCTATGCTGAACTGATTCGTCGATATGAAAAAAAGATCCTCTCATTTGTCACTCATCTTTTGCGTCAGGCACATTTAGAGCATATAGCAGAGGATATATGTCAGGAGACGTTTTACAAGGCGTATAAGAGCATTCATTCTTTCCGAGATGTAGAAGCTACATTCTCCACCTGGCTCTATACGATTGCACGCAACTCCGTACTTAGTGAATTGCGCAAGAGCCGCAATTCTGACGTGTATCTGGATGATACGTTGCAAGTGCCTATGGCATCTCCCAAGACACTGCCTGAGCAAGTTCTGCTCCGGAATGAGCGGGAGAGCATGGTAAGACTGGCAATCAACAGTTTGCCAGAGAAGCAACGCTCAGCACTGATATTACGTGAGTACGAACAAATGGATTACACAGAAATCGCTACGATTCTGGATTTAACAGTGAGCTCTGTGAAGTCTCTACTGTTTCGAGCGCGGCAAAGTATTCGTGGACAGTTGGAAAACTACATCCTGGACCCTCATTTGGATGAAGCTGAAGGGATGAATCGATGATGAGATGTGAAGAAGTTCAGGAAATACTGCCTGAATACGCCGAAAATCTGTTGCCTGAGGTGACCCAACGCCGGGTTGATCACCATATGGCTGCATGCTATGCCTGTCGTTCCGACTATGAGATTTGGTCGGACAGTGGTGAGTGGATGGAAATGGATAAAGAAGAATACCATTCTGTAACTCCATCACGTTCCATTGTAGACGCGGTGATGGCCCGTATTTTATCGGAAGAGCAGTGGGCGATCCCGATTGGCAGAAAAATTTTCAGCGTCACAGCGAGAATGCGACGCATGGGTGCGAGTGTAGCTGTTTTGTTGCTGATGGTCTTTTCGTTCACTTTATACGTGAATACAAGTACTACAGAGCATGCAAATTCGCTCGTTATTAATGGAGAAGTCATGGAGATTAACACGCCAAAAGCGCAAGTCATTTCTTCTTCCATGCAAACAGACGACGGTACATACGTGGTAGAAGCACAGCCATATACGTCGCAAGGAGACACTCTGGAACATGCTACTGCTTCGATCGTACCGCTCGATGGAAAGCCGACTTCTACTGAATTAGCCAAGCCGAATTACAGCATTGTACTTAGTATTTTTGGAATCCTTATTACTGTTCTTACAATGAGCTGGCTAACGCGCGCATAATGGTATATGATCAAGAGTAAAAGAAAAGACCGTCTTCGGACGGTCTTTTGTGGCTATTTTATTAGAGTGGTTGTTCAGCAAGCACGTAGAGCAACAAGGCCACGCAAAATACATATGAGGTGAAAGAAATGCCGAAAAAGTGGCTGTATGTCATAGACGAAGCGATCAAGCGGATCGAAAACGATGAAGTGGAGTTGGGCTTGACCGCTCTACAAAAGGTTCAGGAGCATGGAAAAGATTTGCCGGATGTCATGATGTATTTGGCGGAGGTCTGGTATCGACTCGGTCATTTGGAAGAGGCTAGTCAATTGCTGACAGATGTCATGGCTAAAAATCCGCAAATGGATTCCACTTTGCGCAGAGAATGCCAGCTGCTGTTAGCGGAGATTGCTTTGGATTCCAGTGATTTTGAGACTGCGCAACACCTTCTCTATGAATGTAAAGAATCTGGCTTCGAAAGCATCCAGCTTGACTTGTTGTTAGCGGATCTGTATTCGCTCCAAGATTTGGATGAAGTAGCGGTCAAGTATTTGGAGCAAGCAAGACTAAAGGAGCCAGACAACCAAGATATTATGGCTGCGCTGGGTAATTTGTATTTCCGTATTGGAGAAGACGAGAAAGCAATGAAGCTCCTGGAACAAGCCGGGGATGAAAGTCTGTCCATGCTTTTGACGAAGGGGCGCTCGTACGCTCAAAGCGGTCAATTCGAACAGGCGTACCACGTATTCCGTCAGGCGCTGGTCATGGATCGTTCGCCAGAAGTACTCTACGGATGCGCACTGATGGCATTCCACGTAGGACGACTAGATGAAGCAGCAGAACTGGTCAGCAGCTTGCAAGCGGTCGACGAGGAGTATGTAGCTGCTTACCCATTAGCCGCTGATGTGAATCTTTCGATGGGGAAAACAGAAGCCGCCATTGAGGCTTTGAAGCAATATGTGTCTTTGTCCGGATTCGATTTGGATCAAATCCGCAGGCTAATTGCCCTTTTGACGCAAGCCGGACGTTATGACGAAGCGAAAGAATACCAGCAGCTTCATGATCTGTGGGACCATGAATCCGACGAGGAACAATAAAAAGTAGACAAACAGGAAGTCACTTCGGTGGCTTCCTGTTTATTTTTCCGCATTTTGGCAAGAATGAGAGACAAGTAAGCCATCGTAAAGAAGGGATGCACAGATGAACTTGGCTGAGATCTTGGTGTACACCGATATCCGGCAGCTCCATCAGATTGCCAACCATTACGGATGCGAATGCAACCCTCATTCCAAAAACGAATTGATTACGTCGCTGTTGTCTAGCTTGAGGCACAGGTTGACAATCTCTCAAGAAGTTGAGCAGCTGAGCAGTGCAGAAACCCATTTTTTGCTCCAATTGTTCCTGGACAAGCGAACGGTCATGTCGCTTGAGGATTTGTTGGCGAAAGCCGGGGTGGCACTGGAGTGTGAAAAGGAAAAAAAGCAGGAGGAAGGACGGAAGTTTGTCGCAGCTGCAATGAAGCGAGGATGGATTTTTCCGGCGAAAAGTAAAACCGTAGGGCAGTATCAAATTCCGCTGGATATCCGTGAGCCGTACTTGCAAGCGTGGCTGACAAAGTGGCGTGAGTCAAACGCACTGCTTCATCCCGGTCCGCAAGCTTACAGGGATGAAGGAACAGCACTATGCGATGATATCATGCAATTTTTACAATTTCTTCAGCAGGAGCCAGTACCGCTCACCGCAGAAGGTGGCATGTACAAACGTCACCAGCAGCAGCTTTTTCAATTTTTGTACGTAAAAGAAGAGCCGCTATTGCCGCAAAAATGGCGCTTTGGGTACGGTCTGCATTTTGATTTATACCCTGACCGTTTTTCCTTGCTCTACGATTTCTGCTACTATCACCGATGGATTGTAGAAGTGGACGGCAAGGTAGCAGTAACGGATGCAGGGAGGGAGCGACTGGAGCAACCGTATAACGATCAATTGTACCATGATGTCATTCGCTTCTGGATGAGGCTGTACAAACGGGCTGTCCCGAACTTGCCGATGCTAGTTCAGCTCATTCCGTTGATTGCGTCGGGTGGCTGGGTAAGTCAGCAATCGCTGATGGACACGCTGCTCCATTGGATGAAAGAGTTTTACTACGATTCGCCTACAGATATATTGGTGAATCGGGTATGCAAAATGATGGTACATCTAGGATTGTTGCGCGTCGGCCAAGACGAACAGGGGCAGTGGTTATATACCGCAACGTATGCGAGCCAGACTTGGCTTCGAAAATACAATGGTTTTACCGAAACGACTATTTTATTGAAGTGAGGGATGGGTATGGAGTGGCCGAATTTCTATTCCAACGCGTACGGAACGAACAATCAAATGGTTTCCGGTTTGTTATCTGAAATGGTGATCGACGAGCAAATGCGTCAATACCGCAAGCGCACGTTAATCCAGGAGATTGATGAGGCACTTGCATCAAAAAACAAAGAGCTGTTTTTGCGCTTAACAGACGAATTAAAAGAAATCATGGCTTACGAGCAAGCCTAAATACATAATCGTCTGCGTTATTGCGAGTCTCCAACCATTCATGGTACGCTTATTTCCAGAAATGAACAAGGAAATGAGGAGACGGCTCTATGCAGTGGAACTTGAATGATTTTGAAAACTGGGAGGAGTTGCGGTCCTTTGTGGATACCGCGCTGCTCCCTCTTTATTTGTACAACTCGGACAGAAAAGTAGAAGAGCATGTTGTACGCATGAACTACTTATTAAATGTAGCGGCCGGGATTGAGCAGCGACTCAAGGGACGCGTGCTGCTATTTCCGTTAAGCTATCAAATCGGAGAAGCGCAGCTAGATCAACGAACGCCGGCGGAATTCCCCTATAAAGTACTGCTTCATTTTCGCGGAGAACAGATTCAATTAAAGGAGCGAGCGGAAGAAGGTGTGCTGACCTTATTGGTAGGGGATGAAGACCTGGAATCTTCTTTGCGTTTTGAAGTGACTGTGGATGTGCTGTACAAAGAGGTCATCAAGCTGTGGCAAAACGGGCAGGGATAGTCATTTTGACATAGAAAAGAGACGCAATAGAGAAAGCGTTTTCCGGTAATACTACAGAAAAATGGGTGGGGCAAGGTCTTAAATTTGACAATCTGGCAACAATATCCTGTCACACATCGTTTGGGTAAAGACATGTCCACTGGACATTCTTGACATCTTTATAGGCGTTAGCTATGATTGGGATTGACCTAGTGTATATGTATGAAAATGCCATCGTAGCGCTATTTTACAGGATAAGGAGGGAAAAAAGATATGGGAGACAAACGCGAAATTTCCAGGCGTACATTTTTGAACTACGCCCTGATGGGAACTGGCGGATTCCTTGCTGCGGGAATGATCACCCCAATGATTCGTTTTGCGGTAGACCCCCTTCTGCAAGGACATGCAGGTGGAGATAAAGTAGCTGTCGGCAGTCCGGATGAGTTTAGTGCCGTGCCAAAACGCGTAGAATTCAAAGTCCATACCAAGGACGGTTGGTATGAATCAGAATCTACACTTACTGCATGGGTTACCAAGAACGACAAGGGTGAGATTCTTGCTCTGTCCCCGATCTGTAAGCACTTAGGGTGTACGGTTGACTGGGGAACTGGCCCAGGACAACCAAATGAGTACTTCTGTCCATGCCACATGGGTCGTTATTCGATCAATGGCGAGCACATTTTGGGAACGCCACCGACGGCTTCTCTTGATGAGTATGAGACAGAAGTCAAAGATGGAAAATTGTATTTAGGTAAAGTAAAAGCAAATCCTCGTCCGGGGGTGAACGGCTAAAATGATGCAAAAAATGTATGATTGGGTCGACGAGCGCTTAAACATCACTCCGATGTGGCGTGACTTGGCTGACCACGAAGTACCTGAGCACGTGAACCCGGCACATCATTTTTCAGCTTTTGTTTACTGCTTTGGTGGACTTACGTTCTTTATTACCGTTATTCAAATCTTGTCTGGTATGTTCTTGACGATGTACTATGTACCAGACGTTATCAATGCTTACGAATCCGTTAAGTACCTCCAGAACGAAGTAGCGTTCGGGGTAATCGTACGCGGTATGCATCACTGGGGTGCCAGCTTGGTAATCGTGATGATGTTCCTACATACTCTGCGTGTATTCTTTACAGGTGCATACAAAAAGCCGCGTGAATTGAACTGGGTAGTCGGCGTACTGATTTTCTTCGTTATGCTGGGCCTCGGTTTCACAGGTTATCTCTTGCCTTGGGATAACACCGCATACTTTGCGACCAAAGTAGGTGTGCAGATCGCTGACTCTGTACCTTTCATCGGACCATATGTGAAAACTTTGCTCACAGGCGGAGACATTCTAGGGGCACAAACCCTTACCCGTTTCTTCGCGATTCACGTGTTCTTCCTCCCAGGCGCACTGCTTGGTCTGTTGGGAGCTCACTTTGTTATGATCCGTTCGCAAGGTATCTCGGGTCCACTATAATCGGTCTTCGAAAAAAGGAGGAAATAGCATGGCAAAACAAGATAAAGATGCTACCTTCGTCGGAGATTCCCGAGTATCGGCGAAGCGTATTCCAAACATTTCTCCATCCTACTCCGACTTTCCAGGTAAAAACGAGCCGTTTTGGCCAAACTTCCTGTTGAAAGAGTGGATGGTGGCAGCCGTTTGCTTGGTTGGTTTCCTTGTGTTAACGGTTTCACATCCGTCGCCGTTAACTGACAAAGCAAACCCGAATGATACTTCATTCATTCCGTTGCCAGACTGGTACTTCTTGTTCCTGTATCAAATGCTGAAATATCCTTGGGCTGCAGGGGATTGGGTCGTACTCGGTACCGTTGTCGTACCAGGTATCGCATTTGGTGCACTGATGTTGGCGCCTTGGTTGGATACCAGCAAAGAGCGTCGTCCTAGCAAACGTCCAGTTGCTACAGGTTTGATGCTGACTGCGCTCGTTGGTATTTTCTACCTGACTTGGGCAGCGAACCATGAATATCATCTAGCTCACCCAGATAAAGGGAAAGGAACTGGTGGCAAACAAGGATCTAGTGCAACTGCACCTGCTCCGGCTGACACCAGCTTTACAGCAGATGCGCTTTGGAAAGCGCAAACAAGCTGTATGGGATGCCATGGTAAAAACATGGAGGGTGGCATGGGTCCAAACCTCCAGAAAATCGGTGCAACTTTGGATGCAGCCAAGATTACTGATGTCATCAAGAACGGTAAAGGCGCAATGCCAGGCGGTATGATCAAAGATGATGCAGAAATCGCAAAGCTAGCTGAATACATGGCTGGCTTGAAATAAGCTAATAGGGGAAAAGCTGGCTGGTAATGCGGTCAGCTTTTTCGTTAGCGGCGTACACAGCGGGAGACGATTATAGATGATCTGGATATGGGAGTGGTTTCGGCAATCTTTGGGCAAAAGGTGGTTTCTTTGGACGCTGTTCTTCGTCAACTTTTTGGGAACCATATATGGATTTATCTGGTATGGTAACCAATTGGCTGAGACACCAGCATATTTAATTCCTTTTGTCCCGGACAGCCCGACAGGTAGCGGACTTTTTTCGCTTGTACTCCTTACCTATTTGTTGGGTCGCCACATTCCTGTACTGGAAGCTTTGGCTGGCATCACCAATTTTAAGTATGGTGTCTGGGCCGTTTGCATTATCGTGGCTGGTTGGTTGATGGGCAATGAAGTGCGTTGGACAGACGTGATGCTGATCATTTCCCACAGCGGCATGGCTGTGGAATCTGTTTTATATGCGCGTTTTTACAAGCTAAGTCTTCTGCCGGTGGGAATCGCTGCGCTGTGGACACTGAATAATGATTTTCTCGATTACGTCATGGACATCCATCCGTGGCTGCCGAGTGTACTGGATCCATATGAGGGCTTCGTTGGATTGTTTACGGTTCTTCTCAGTCTGATCTCGATCTCGGTGATCTGGTGGGTGAATATGAAGTATACGACAAATAAGGTCTAATCTTGTCCTCCTTTCCATAGGCTGTACTAGGGAAGGAGGTTATTTGCGTTGAAGAAAAACATCCGGTTTTTATCATTCTTTCTCATGATCGGGTTGTTCTTGTCGTGGCCCATTCATAATTTGTATTCGAAGCTGAATCAACCGATAGAAGAAAAGCAATTGGCAGCATTGGACCAAATTGCGCATGAGTTACTGACGTATGCAAAAAAGGGAGATCTTGAAGGGGCAGAACAGCGCATTGTACAGCTCGCAGAACGATTCCCGAACCAGCATTTGCCCAATCCGATCCGAATTGAGAGTCTGAATGCAGTGACACAGTCCATACTGGCAGCCAAGCAAAGCTTTGCTTCCGCAAACGCAAGTGAACAGCAATTGCTGTGGCATGCCACGCGGGTCCGTATCGCCATAGACGCACTGACGCATGATCACCAGCCGATGTGGCGTAGCTACTATCCTTCGCTCGTCACACAGGTTCAAAACCTGCAGCTAACGGCTGTTGAGCGGAATTTTAGCCAGTTTCGCGAACAGTTCGATGAAAATTACCGATTATTTTTGGCGATTAAACCTGGAATGAGTATTCAGCTTCCAGAGGGGCAAATGTCCTCGATTACGGTGGCGTACGATATCATATCCAAAGAGATGCGAAACAGCCAGGTAGATTGGCAGTTGGTACGAGAGGCGTTGCGAGAACTGAACAGCTCTTTTCAAGTGGCTTTTGTGGGAGAAGAAAAGAGTACATTTGCTCGTCTAATGATGCGGCCAGATTCACCTATTGTCATTCTCGCATCGATTTCGATTGCTTTGATCATGGCCTTGTCTTATGTGGCGTGGAAGAAATATGATGGAGAAATCCGTTCGACGTAATAGACACAAAAACCCCTTGCCTGTATAACAAGGCAAGGGGTTTTGTTGTGCAGCTTCGTGCTAATCGTGAAGCGGCTTCTTGTTTTCATCAAGGGTGAAGCCTTCTCCGAGAACTTCATGCACATCATTTACGATGACAAAAGCATGCGGATCAATTTCTTGCACAATGGTTTTAAAACGCATGACTTCGTTTCGGCTGACAACGACATAGATGACTTTCTTTTCATCGCCAGAGTAGGCACCTTTACCGGCTAAGAGTGTCACGCCACGGCCTACATCGAGAATTTGCTTGGCGATGCTATCTGCTTCGTTGGAAATGATCGTCAATGCTTTTCCTGCATAAGCACCATCTTGGAAAAAGTCGATGACACGTGCTGCAATAAAGACGACGACGAGGGTATACATAGCGCTTTCCAGATTCAAATAGACGAGGGACGCCCCAATGACCAAGATGTCTCCAAAAAACAACGTCCTTCCCATACTGATACCCATGTATTTCTGAAGCAGTCTGGCAATGATGTCCACACCGCCGGTCGTCCCGCCGTATCGGAAAATAATCCCTAAACCGACACCAACCGCTACCCCGGCATACAGAGAAGCAAGCAAGCGATCTTTCATCGGCAGCGGAAGCACACCATCAAATAAGGATAAAAAGACGGAGAGAGAAACCGTTCCCAAAATCGTGTAGAAAAAAGAAGTTCGTCCAAGAATTTTCCAGCCCAAGAAAAATAACGGTATGTTCAGGACAAAGAAGACGATTCCCTGATCGACAACAGGAACTAACAGCTTGATCAAAATGCTGATACCAGTAATACCGCCCTCAGCTAGATGGTTGGGAATGTTGAACGCGTTAATACCAAATCCCATAATGGCAGAACCGATGATAATGGCAATGATACTGTCAAGACGAATTTTCATATATCCTCCTGTTCGCCGGATCAGGAAACAGGCTTCCCCCCGGACGTGATGTGCAGGTAATACTTGTGTTACCTGAGGGCTATCCGAAAGCCATTATAAATGAACGCTCGTTTGATTGTCCATATGCTGGAAAGACGAAGTATTGTGATTTGGCAAACGAAGCCTTTTTTAGTACGATAGGTGACAGAGAGAAGAATGTGAAAAAGGAGTGGGCGGATGGAACGGCAAAAGACAATGCAAGAGATGCAGCAAGAAGTTGATCAATACATAGCGCAATTTAAAGAAGGATATTTTTCTCCGCTTTCGATGCTGGCTAGAATGACAGAAGAAGTAGGAGAATTAGCCAGAGAGATTAACCATTTTTATGGAGAAAAACCGAAGAAAAAGGATGAAGGCGAAAAAACAGTAGAGGAAGAGCTGGGAGACGTACTCTTCATCGTGATTTGTTTCGCAAACTCACTCGGAATTGATTTGCAGGAAGCGTTTGATCGTATTATGCACAAGTTTAATACTCGCGATAAAGATCGCTGGACGAGAATAGAGGAGAACGAGCAAGCATGACTAAACAAATTCGTGTAGCAGTTGCAGGCGCAAATGGTCGGATGGGGCAAGAAGTAGTGAAAATGCTGGCGCAGGATTCCGCACTCGTTTTTACAGGCAATCTGGATACGCGCGTGAGTGAAGAAGAAATCAATCAACAACTGGACGAAATGAAGCCGGATGTTCTGGTAGACTTTACGACACCGCATACGGTTTATCGTCATATGGAGCTGTGTTTAGCTCGTGGTGTAAGACCAGTCGTCGGAACAACGGGGCTGACAACAGAGCAACTACAAGAGATGACTGAGCGCTATAAAGAAGCGGGACTGGGTGCCATCATTGCGCCGAATTTTGCGATCGGCGCGATTCTATGTATGAAGTTTTCCGCAATGGCAGCAAAATATATGCCGCATGTGGAAATTATCGAGCTGCATCATGACCGCAAGCTGGATGCGCCAAGCGGAACCGCTTTGAAGACGGCGGAGATGATTGCAGCCGTTCGGGAAGAGCTCAAGCAAGGGCACCCTGAAGAGGTAGAAACGATTCCAGGCGCTCGCGGAGCAGATTACGAAGGCTTCCGAATTCACAGTGTCCGTCTGCCAGGCATGGTTGCTCATCAGGAGGTTTTGTTTGGTGCAACAGGCCAAACGCTGTCGATTCGCCATGATTCGATTAACCGGGAATCTTTCATGCCAGGTGTGAATATGGCCATTAAAGCCGTAATGAATATGAACGGATTGATTTACGGATTGGAACATTTGATTGATTAAACGTTTGATTAACATACACGATACCCAGCCATAAAGGGAGAGGTTTTCTTGAAAATTGCATTGATTGCCCATGATCGAATGAAAGAACAGATTGTGCATCTAGCTATGGCCTATGAATCCATTTTGGCAAAGCATGACCTGTATGCCACAGGAACAACTGGGTCGCGAATCATGGAAGCTACGTCGCTGTCCCTAACCCGATTTCTGTCAGGGCCATTAGGAGGCGATCAACAAATCGGTGCGATGATCGCCCGCAATGAGATGGATTTGATTATCTTTTTGCGTGATCCGCTTACCTCTCAACCACATGAGCCTGATATTATCGCACTGCTTCGACTATGTGATGTGCACAAAATACCGTTTGCGACCAATCTCGGTTCGGCAGAAATCATGCTGAAGGCTTTGGAGCTGGGACAACTAGATTGGCGCGAAGTGGTGCATGAGGAGAATGAAGCATGAGTTCACTCGATATTTTGGCAATCGGCGCTCATCCTGACGATGTTGAGATCGGTGCGGCAGGCAGCCTGATCTTGGCAGCTAAACAGGGGAAGCGCGTGGGGATTCTCGACTTGACCTATGCCGAATTGTCTTCGAATGGAACGGTTGAAAGAAGGCAGCAAGAAGCGACTAGAGCTGACCAGGTGATGGGAGTGGCTGCTCGCTATAATTTTGGCCTACCTGATCGCGGCTTGGAAGCTGTCAGGGAAAGTGCGATTGAACGTGTCGTAAAGCTCATTCGCGAAACTCGTCCAGCCATTGTGCTTGCACCTTATTACGCGGATCGTCATCCAGATCACGAAAGTGTAAGTGGCATCGTTCGAGAGGCGGTGTTTAATGCGGGCATCCGCAAGTATTTGCCAGAGCCTTCTGTGCCTGCCTATCGACCATCGCAATTCCTTTACTATTTTATTAATTCCACTGTCACGCCTCAGGTTGTCGTGGATATCACTGCTGTTTATCCGCAAAAAATGGAGGCGCTGCGTTGCTACCGCAGTCAGTTTGAACTAGAAGAAGGCAGCGTTCAAACACCGCTTACCAACGGATATCTGGAGTCTGTCGAGTATCGAGAGCGACTGTTTGGTCAGCAGGCTGGTGTAGCTTACGCAGAAGGATTTGTCAGTGCAGCTCCGTATGTATTAAAGAGCTTGTGAGAAGGAGTGACACTGTATGAAGATCGGGATTACTTGCTATCCGTCATTGGGCGGATCGGGCGTAGTAGCTACGGAGCTTGGCAAGCTATTGGCTGAGCGAGGACATCAAGTCCATTTCATTACAGGTGGAATGCCATTTCGCTTGGGCGCGTTTCACCCAAACATTTTTTATCATGAAGTAGAAGTGAACAACTATGATGTTTTTAAATATCCACCCTATGATTTGACCTTGGCGAACCGAATGGCGCAAGTGGCGAAAAATGAAAACCTGGACTTATTACATGTGCATTATGCTGTGCCACATGCGTTGTGTGCGTTCCTCGCCAAGCAAATGGTAGGGGATCATTTGAAAATTGTGACCACCTTGCACGGGACGGATATTACTGTTCTGGGCTATGACTCGAACTTGAGTGATATGATCCGCTTCGGCATTGAGCGAAGCGATTTGGTCACAGCGGTGTCTAATGATTTGATCAGGCAGACGAAAGAGCTGCTGCATACAGAAAAAGAAATTGTCCCTGTGTACAACTTCGTAGACAAGCGGCGTTACTACCCGAAAGAGGTTGCGAAGCTGAAAAAGGTATTTGCACCGAATGGTGAAAAAATTCTTATGCACATTTCTAATTTCCGTCCGGTCAAACGTGTGCCGGATGTGATTGAAATATTTTCGCGCGTACGTGAAGAAGTGCCTTCCAGACTGATTCTCATTGGAGAAGGTCCCGAAATGGGGCTGGTCCGCAAGATGATCGCTGAGCTCGGTCTGAACGACGATGTTTGCTTCCTCGGCAAGCAGGAAGACGTCGCAGAGGTATTGTCGATGGCAGACATCATGCTGCTTCCATCAGAAAAGGAGAGCTTCGGTCTCGTCGCATTGGAAGCAATGGCTTGCGGTGTGCCTGTCGTCGCTACAGTGGCAGGAGGCTTGCCCGAAGTTGTCCTGGATGGTGTGAACGGTTTCTTGCGCCCAATTGGGGACGTGGAAGGTATGGCGAAAGAAACAATTCGTCTCTTGCAAAACGAAGAGCTATACCGCGAATTCTCCGCGAATAGCATCGAGCGATCCTGCAAAACGTTTTGTCACGAAACGATTGCCTCTCAGTATGAAGCACTTTACACCAACTTGCTGGCAAGCAAAACCGAAGGAAACCTAAGCTTTTGAACGTAAGATGGAGCTTTTGGCTAGCTGATGTACCTTGGATATAAAAATAAACAATCCATATAAAACTCTCATGAAAAACGCCTCCTTGTGTAGATCAGGCGGAGCAAACCAGAAAGGGGGGAATTGGATTGGCGATAGAATTGGCAAAGCGTGTTCTCGACAAATTGGAGGAACATGGCTTCGAAGCTTACTATGTGGGTGGTTGCGTCCGCGATTGGCTTTTACAACGACCTGTTCATGATATAGATATATGTACGAATGCCCATCCCGGCGACGTCATCCGATTGTTTCCCGATCATGTCCCGACTGGTCTGAAACACGGTACTGTGTCTGTAAAAGTCGAGGGGCAAATGTTCGAAGTAACCACGTTTCGGACGGAAGGAAAATATGAAGATTACCGTCGACCCGCTGAGGTTCAGTTCGTTTCAGAACTTCGGCTCGATCTGGAGCGACGAGATTTTACGATGAACGCAATGGCGATGGATCGTCATCAAGTATTGCATGACCCGTTCGGTGGTCGAGAGGATATGGAGCATCGGCTGGTTCGGGCTGTAGGCATTCCGCTAGAGAGATTTCAGGAGGATGCCCTTCGGCTTTTACGAGGTGTGCGCTTTGCTTCCCAGTTAGGTTTTGCGATAGAAGAACAGACCATGCTTGCGATGAAACAGACTGCGCCTTTGTTAGCTCATATTGCTGTGGAGCGCATCAGGGAAGAGCTGAATAAAACGCTCGACAGTAAAGCCCCAGAGGTAGGTTGTCAGTTGTTGAATGAAACGAGGCTCATGGCTTATGCCCCCGAGGTAGAAAAACTGTTCGTCCTCTCAAATGAGCATGTCTGGCGGCTGCATCATTTGCAAACCGTGACGCAAAAATGGTCGTTGCTATTGTTTGCGGCGAAATATTCACCTGTGCAATCGCGTAAAGTATGCCAATTCCTCAAAATGTCCAAACGCGAAACAGAAGCAATTTGTTGCATGGTTGAACTTCTGATGCGATATCAGCCGCAATGGGATGCCCCTCAAGCGATCGAGTGGGGGCCACTGCTGCTTGAAGTCGGGTGGGACACGTGTAACGAGTTTTTCCTCTTGTTGCAAGCGTGTTGGTGGAAGGAGAGGCAGTCGTTTTCGATGCAAGCACTCCTCGATCAATACGAAAACATGCCTGTCAAAACCATCAAGGATTTGGCAATCACGGGGCTTGACCTGCAAGTAGCCACTCAGAAAAAGCCAGGCGAATGGATTGTCCGCGTCTTGGAATCGTTGCTTAGACAAACGGCTCTGCACGGTTTACCAAATACACCAGAAGCACTCGTCGAAGTTGCAAAGAAAGAGGTTGCACAAGATGAACATTAAGCAAGTCATTCTTCAAGCATTCCGTGATCAGCCAGGCAGTTTCATCTCTGGTGAAGAATTAAGCCAAACATGTGGTTGCTCTAGGACGGCGGTTTGGAAACATATTGAAGAGCTGCGCCGGGATGGTTATGAGGTGGAAGCGGTGCGCAAATCGGGGTATCGCCTGCTGGTTGCCCCTGATCGCTTGTCAGCAGCAGAAATCATGGCTGGACTGGAAACGAATCGGATCGGTCAAAATGTCATCGCTTACGATGAGGTGGTATCTACACAACCACTTGCACACGAGGCTGCGGCAAAAGGGGCAGTAGAAGGCACGATTGTGCTGGCAGAGCTGCAAACAGGCGGGAAAGGCAGACTCGGCCGTCCATGGCATTCTCCGAAAGGAACGGGGATCTGGATGAGCTTGATCATCCGTCCTTCGATTCCGTTACCGAAGACACCTCAGATGACGTTACTAACGGCTGTTGCTGTAGCGAAAACGATCCGGGAAGAGACTGGGTTGCCTGTCAAAATCAAATGGCCGAACGATATTTTTATCGGTGACAAAAAAGTATGCGGGATTTTGACAGAACTTAATGCTGAATCTGATCGGGTCAATTATTTAGTAATCGGAATAGGACTCAATGCCAATAGTGTCGAGTCTGATTTCCCACCTGAACTGGCACAGATTGTGACTTCGCTTCGAATTGAATCTGGTGAGCCACTTAAGCGTGTTTCGCTTATCCAGCGCCTCTGCCGAATTTTTGAAGAAGAGTACGACCACTATTTGCAGGCCGGCTTCGAGCGTGTAAAACAAGAGTGGGAGAATCATTCATACACCATTGGTAAATGGGTGACCCTCCAAACGATTTCACAACAGCTTGAAGGTCGTGCCGTTGGTTTGGATGAGGAAGGTGTACTCAAGGTAGAGGATCAGGAGGGACAGATCCACAAAGTTTATTCGGCTGATGTCAATTATCGTGCAAATGATTAAATCATTTGCTATACTCCAATTTGGAGGCTGTATCACCTCGTGAACGGTACTCCCGGAGTATTTTTGTATCTATCGTGTAATCTTAAATTAATACGTGTAAGGACAAAAATCTGCTCAGAGCCTGTGTGGACCGAGACAGAAGGAATCCGCTAACGCAAAATGTCTTTTTGACATGGACAACCTTCTCCCGATTGACGCGAGAAGGTTTTTTTATTCCTCACACGATCCACGGGCTTGAAGCGAAAGAGGAGCAATGAAAAATGGCACAAAACGACAGACCAATTACGACTTCGAGTATCCGCAAGAAAAAAGAAATGGGAACTCCGATTACTATGGTGACCGCCTATGACTATCCGTCAGCCAAATTAGTGGATGAAGCTGGCGCTGATATGATTCTGGTCGGTGATTCATTGGGAATGGTCGTACTCGGTTATGATTCCACCATCCCTGTTACGATGGAGGACATGCTACACCATACGAAAGCAGTAACGAGAGGAGCCAAGCGTGCCTTTGTCGTGGCGGACCTGCCTTTTCTCAGCTATCACGGAACAGTTGAGGAAGCGGTGAAAAACGCGGGCAGACTAATGCAAGAAGGGCTGGCCAAGGCGGTCAAAATGGAAGGAGGCCGTGAACTGGCCCCAATCATTACACGCTGTGTACAAGCAGGCATCCCTGTCGTTGGACATATTGGACTTACTCCGCAATCGGTACATCAATTAGGCGGTTACAAAGTACAAGGAAGAGATCTGGAGGCAGCCAAAAAATTGTTGGACGAAGCCCTTGCTATTCAAGAAGCGGGTGCATTCGCCATTGTGCTGGAATGTGTTCCGGAGGAGGTCGCAGGCATGATTGCAGACAAGCTGGACATTGCTGTGATCGGAATCGGAGCGGGTGCGACTTGTGATGGGCAAGTGCTGGTGTTCCATGATATGGTCGGCTACGCATCGGATATCACACCGAAATTCGTGAAGCGCTACGCAAACATCGGTGAAACAATCCGAGAAGCAGTGGAGACTTATAACAAAGAAGTTGAAGCAAGAAGCTTCCCGGGGCCAGAGCATGTCTTTCATGCCTCTGAAGAAACTATCAAGGAATTGTACGGGGGAGGAGTGAAGTAGTCATGATGCAAACAATGATGCAGCAAGTCTCCACAATCGCAGAGATGCGCGTTCATATAAAAGAAGCACATCGGCAAGGCAAAACGATCGGGATGGTACCGACCATGGGCTTTCTGCATGAAGGACATCTCAGCTTGGTGAAAGCTGCCCGTGAAGTGTGTGATTTGGTTGTGATGAGCATTTTCGTAAACCCGCTGCAATTTGGACCAAATGAAGACTTTGAACGTTATCCGCGCGATATTGAACGGGATAGCAAAATGGCGGAAGAAGCGGGTGTGGACCTCCTGTTTACTCCGGAAGTCAGCGAGATGTATCCGAAACCGATGTTGACCAACATTTCAGTGGCAAATGTGACGACTCCATTGTGTGGAGCCTCTCGTCCGGGTCATTTTGATGGCGTATCGACTGTCGTCAATAAATTGTTTCAAATTGTCCAGCCCGATTACGCCTTTTTTGGACAAAAGGATGCCCAGCAGGTAGCTGTTGTGACGCAAATGGTTCACGACTTGTCGATGCCCGTGCAAATCATTCCATGTCCGATTGTCCGCGAAGCGGATGGTCTTGCCCTGAGCTCTCGGAATGTATACTTGTCAGCGGATGAGCGAGCACAAGCACTCGTGCTATCACAGAGCCTGAAGCAAGCAGAAGCATGGCTAGGTGAGGGTATGGCCCTTTCTGCGATCAAGGATCGTATCATGCAAATGATTTCCGAAAAGCCCTTGGCTGATATTGATTATGTGGAAATTTTGAGCTACCCAGAACTTACACCAGTCGAGCAGAAAATGGCAGGTCAGACGATCCTCATTGCGCTAGCTGTTCGTTTTGGCAAAACACGTCTGATCGACAATACGATAACATCAATCAAGTAGAGATAAGGGAGGAATTTTTAGTGTTCCGCACCATGATGAAAGCAAAAATCCATCGCGCAACAGTAACTGAAGCAAACTTGAACTATGTTGGCAGTATTACCATCGACAAAAATTTGTTGGATGCACTGGATATTTTGCCAAATGAAAAAGTACAGATCGTTAATAACAACAACGGAGCTCGTCTGGAAACATACGTCATCGAAGGTGCTCCAGGCAGTGGTGTCATTTGCTTGAACGGAGCAGCTGCACGTCTCGTGCAAGAGGGCGATATCGTCATTATTATTGCCTATGCGATGATGACAGATGAAGAGGCAAGAACCTACAAGCCCCGTGTCGCCATCATGGATGAAAAAAATCAGATCAAAGAATTGATCGCAGAAGAAGTACACGCGACGATTCTGTAAGCGATTTGTCCGTTCCTGCATAGAGCCACCTGCCTTGTGAGACAATGAAAGTACTCATGCCTCATAGGGGGTGGCTTTTCTTGTGAAAATCGAGGACTGGTTTCATACGCTTCGTAACAAAGCGCAGACGATTGAAGAGAAGTGGCAGGGGGCTTCTGAACAAGAACGTCTTCAGCTCGCGGAACAATTGTTTCAATTGCGCCAAGTAAGTGATACAGTCGTAGACCTGTGGCTGCAATTCGAAGAAAAATTATCGAATGCAATTCGTAACATCAAGGAAATGGAAGGACAGCTTCCAGCGGAAGAAAAAAAGACGCATCAATCGAAGGTGAATTCAGAATCACCAAAAGCCGTTGAAACGAATCCATACGAGCCGATTTTTCGCCGTGGAGAAGGCTTTTATCATTTACGCATGTTCCAAGACGCGAAAAAGTGTTTTGCAGAATTAGTCCAAAAATCGCCAGACTGGGAAAGTGGACGCCTGTATTACGCCTACAGTCTCCTTTTGTGTGAGGAGAACGAATTAGCTTTTCGGGAATTCCGTCTTCTCGGCAGGACTGCAAGCTCACCTACCATTGTGGCTATCAGCTTTAATGCCATCGGGTGCATATTGGCAGAAGAGGAGCAATGGCTAGAGGCGACCCAAGCTTTTAAGACGTCTCTCGAGATCAAGCCAGAACAGGAAGAAGCCAAATATAACCTCGCGCTATGCTATTTAAGAGATGGCGACGCACAGGAAGCTTTGGACGAATTGGAGCCGTATCTAGAAAAAAACGAGCACGATTGGGAAGCGCAGATGCTATGGCTGCGTGCTGCCAAATTACTGCATACGATGGACCAGACGGTAGAATGGAGTCCACCGAAAGGCTTGCAACTGCCGACACGCGATTTGGACAGCGATACTCTTCAGGAAATGGCCTCCTTATACGAAACAGTGGGTAATTACCACCGGGCACAAATTTGCTATCATTTTTTGACGGAGCGTTCGCCAAAAGATGGGTGGACGTGGCATGGTTTGGCCTGGAATACGTGGCTCATTGCGGGTACGAAGCGCGCATTAACGCTCGTCAAAAAAGCGATCAGTCTTGCACCCGAAAATGACGACTTTCTTTTTAGTTATGGATGGATGCTGTTATTTGACGGAAGGGTAGAGGAAGCAATCAAAGCGTTTCGGATCATGCTGGAGAAAAACCGAGACAATCGCCTCGGACAATCCGGGATGATTTCCGCATACGAAAAGCTGGGGGATACACAAGAAGCAAAACGGTTGGCAAAGTATTTCCTGGAAGACGCTGAGCCATATGTACGTTCGTTAGGGTATTTTCATCTGGGAAGAATCGCAGTTGTGGAAGAAAATTGGCGCCTAGCTGAACAATATTTTCAACGGGCATTGCCATTCGCAGACCAGTTATGGGAAATCCCCATCTATCTACAATTGTGTGCAAGCAAGCTCGGTCAATCAGAAATGCAAACCGAGCTCGTACAGCCTTAAATGTACAGGAGAGCAGGAATATTTCCCATCGTTGCCGAATGTGAATGGGTGCGGATTGAATGTTTCCGCCCAGGTTACGAGGTGACAACGTTTGAATCGATTACTAGTTGTAGATTTTGAAACGACGGGAAGCCATCCACGCCAAGGTGACAGCATCATTCAGATTGGTGCCGTCGCAATCGATGACGGGCAGATTACCGAGAGTTTTTCCACCCTGATTCATCCGGGCCAGGATATTCCACCGTTTATTACCCAATTAACAGGGATTACCAATGAGATGGTTGCAGATGCTCCTTCCTTGGAAGAAGTGTTTCCAGATTTCTTGCGTTTATTGGACGGACGAGCTTTTGTTGCGCATAATGCAAGCTTTGATCTCCAATTTTTACAAGAAGCCCTGCTGAGCCAGGGCTATTATGCGTTTGACGGCTACGTGCTTGATACTGTGGAGCTATCCCGCGTTCTTTTGCCGATGCAAAATAGCTACAGACTCGGAGAACTGGCGTCTGAGCTGGAAATCGAGCACGATAATCCCCATCAAGCAGATAGCGATGCACTCGCAACGGCGCAGCTATTTCTTCACTTGCTCGATATTTTAAAGAGACTGCCGCTCGTGACGATCCAGCGCCTCCAGATGCTCGTCTCTTCGTTTCGCT
>NZ_JABSUZ010000013.1:0-154473 GCF_013284345.1 Brevibacillus sp. MS2.2 | reverse complement strand
ATTAGAGCTGCATTCTCTCGCGCAAGACCTCCATGCACGGGAACAGGACCTTCACGCTCTCGAACAAGAGCTCCAGACGCAAGAAGACCAACTCACGTCCAAAGCGGTAGAGCTGCATTCCCAGACGCAAGACCTCAACGCACGTGAGCAGGAACTTCTCCATTTTGAGCAAGAGCTCCAAGTACAAGGGCAAGAACTGCAAACGCAAGCAGATAACCAGCAAACAAAAGAACAAGAACTAACACTCCTCGAACAAGAGCTTAAATCCCGGGGGCAAGACCTTCTCACCCAGACGCAATACCTTCAAGCGCGAGAGCAGGACCTTTTCACCCTTGAGCAAGAGCTGCAAGCGCGCGGACAAGAACTTCACACTCAAAATCATAACCTCCAGACAAAAGAACAAGAGCTGCTTACTTTCGAACAAGGGCTTCAGGCCCGAGATCAAGAACTTCTCGCACATTCGCGAGACCTCCAAGCTCGGGAAGAAGAACTAAATGGTTTTGAAAAAGATTTGCAGGCGCAAAGAAAAGAGCTACAAGCTCATGCGCAGGCGTTGCAGGTTCAAGAACAAGAGCTCAAGACCCATGAACAGGAGCTTCGCGATTGGGAGCAAGCCAACCTCTCCCAGGAGCAAGCACTTCTGGCTCAGACCCAGGAACTCCAGGTCCAAGAACAAGGACTTCAATCCCGAGAGCAAGCGCTGCAGCTTCGCGGGCAGGAGCTTCTCTCTCAGGAGCAGGAGATCCACTCCCACGAGCAAGAGTTACTCACGCTGAAGCAAGAGCTGAACGCGCGAGATCAAGAGCTACAGAACCAAGAGCAGGAGCTACAGGCTCAAGGACATACCCTACACAATCGTGAACAGGAGTTGTTCACTCGGGAGCAAGAGCTAAACACACTGGAACAGTCCCTCCTCTCTAAGGAACAAGAAATCCAAGTCCAAAGGCAAGAGTTGCAAACACGGGAGCAAGAGCTACAAGTGCAAAATGAAGATAGATACACCCGAGAGCAAGAACTCGAAGCGCAAAAACAGGATTTACGCACGAAAGAGCAAGAGCTGGAAGCCACCCGCCACGAGATGCTGCAAAAAGCAATAGATCTTGAACAAAGTTGGACAACAAAACACGAAGAAACTTCTCAACAATTAACGGAAGCTCTGCTTGAGCTGGAAGCAGCCCGGTTAACGAAAAATCAACTCGTCGCTGACTATAAAAAGCTGGCCGAATCGCATTCCCTGCATGAGCAGGAATTGCAGCAAAGCATCCAAAACCGCGATGAAGAAATCCAACAAACACAAAACACCATAAGGAGTCTCCAGTCGGAATTAAAAGAAACACAACAGCAATTAACAGAAGCCCAGGATCGTATCAAATCTTTTCAACAACAAGCCAAAGAAACCGACGAAAAGCTCGCGAACGTCTCTCTTCAAAAAAATAAATGGAACGAAGTGCTGGAGAAAACAACCCAAAAATACGACTCTCTGTTAACGGAAAAAGAAAAAGCCATTGAGCAGTTTACATCCCAGGAGCAAGTGTTGAAAAAGACGATAACCGGACTCAAAAACATGGTGAAAGAACTCCAGAACAACGAAGAAAAATACAAGCAAATCATCAAAGAATTCACGCAAAAGGAATCTCGATCCAATAAAGCCTTCAGTCAACTCCAGCAAAATGTCCAATTCCAACCAAACACTCAATTCCAGCCAAACACCCAATTCCAACAAAGCACGCAATTCATGCCAAGCTCCGATCCCTCCACTCAACAATTATCTTCCACACCAGTAAAAATGCAGATGCCCTATCCCAAAAATGCCAACGAATTCAACCCGTTTCGTTGAAAAAGTGAAAATGTGCGAGCGCCGTTACCATGTGAATCTATCCTGAATACAACATAATACAGTCCAGAAAGGGAGGAAAAACCATGACACCTGAACAAATGCGTGCACTGTATCACCAACGTCAACAACATCAAGTCAATCCAGCCCAGCGCCCATCGAGAATGCCGCCATCGCCATTGCCAAAATCCGGTCCGGTTCATAAAGTCCAACCATCCGTCCAGACTAGAACGAGTGGAGGATGCTGCGGCAGGCGTTGGCAAGGCTAATCTTTTAGAGGCCCCCTTTTCCATGACCCGTGCAGTCTGGGATGAAATCATCCGAGATTCCCTTGAGAAGAAGCCAAATGAAACGTGCGGATTGCTTTCCGGTAGAAATGGGAGTGCACAGACGGTTTGGCGTATGGAAAATACATTGAAAAGCCCGGTCGCCTTCGCCATGGACCCCAAGCAGATTCAACACGTTTTCCATAAGATGGCGTTGCGCGGGGAGCATTTGGTCGGGATCTATCACTCCCACCCTACTGCACCTCCCATTCCGTCACCTGAAGATATTGCTTACTGTCATTACCCGGAGGCCGCGTATCTCATCGTTTCGCTCGCTTCTCCACAACCAGTTCTTGGCTGTTTTCGAATTGAGGGGTCTTTTGCTCGGGTGTATCCTTATACAGTCCGTAACTAGTGGTCAAATTCACGCAAAACAAAAGAACAGTGGGAATTTACTCCCGCTGTTCTTTCTGTTTTAAAAGATCGCCATGTTCCATTGAACTGGGCAGCAACCATTCCCTTTTCTCCCAACTGACAAAATCATCTTCCCACTTTACCTGGAAGCGGTCCTCCTCAATATGAATGACCACTCCCTTTGCGCCATCCTTTACATAAACGACCAGATCGCCTATTTGTATCACCACTCATCGCCGCCCATTACCCGAGTCTGAAGATGATTCCGTGTCCACCCTTCGGATACACCCATTTGATATTTTCGTACGGGCAACCAATGCGGCAGCTCCCACACTCGTGACATCCTTCGTAACCGACGTGCATCCGCACTTCTTCCCATTTGTATACTTCCGCAGGACAGAAGATGGTACAGAGCTTATCAGGGCATTGCGTCGCACAAACATCTGCGGAGAGCACATGCAGATGTGACTCCGTATCCGCTTTGAAGCGCACAAGGTACTGTTTCTCCTCGATTGACTGGCCCTTCGGTAAATCCTGCATCACTTCATCACCCTCCACGCATTCATCAAATCACGCGCCATTTTCCATTTGTCCTTCGCAGAGCCGAGCTCGCTCCAAATTTTC
This sequence comes from Brevibacillus sp. MS2.2, assembly GCF_013284345.1. Lineage (NCBI taxonomy): Bacteria > Bacillati > Bacillota > Bacilli > Caryophanales > Paenibacillaceae > Brevibacillus > Brevibacillus sp. MS2.2. The sequence continues at coordinate 151,335 of NZ_JABSUZ010000013.1, read as the reverse complement.
TTCTGCTTACTCCATTTTGAGCTGCCATCAACCGTGAACATTTGACTCGCTGCTTTGTTCATCATCGGAATATACTGTTCGAAATACTGCGGGAATTTTTCAAAGTGATGCGTTGCGTCCTTGTACTTTTTCAAATCTTGACCGACAAAGCTGTTCAATAGATTGATTCGGTATCCGTCGAGCATTTTTTCGGAATAGTCCCCTGCCTCTTTTGCCGCCAGAATCGTTTCCGCTGCCATGACACCAGATGCCATTGCCATATTCGATCCCTCTCGATGGATCGCATTGACGAGCTGGGCAGCATCTCCGACGACAAGAACACCATTGCCGACAATTTTGGGAATGGAACGATATCCGCCCTCGGGAATTAGGTGCGCCAAGTACTCCTGCTGCTCACAGCCTTGAATATACGGTCGAATCATCGGGTGATTCTTTACATAGTCCAACAACTCATAAGGCTTGATCTTGTTTTTTATCAGACCCGATAGCATCGTTCCTACCCCAATGTTCAAGCTGTCCTTATTCGTATACAACCACGCCGTCCCCAAAATCCCTTTGGTCGAATCCCCGAAAATTTCAATCGTACAACCGTGATCGCCCTCTAAGTTAAAGCGATCCTCGATTATTTTACGATCCAGCTTCAGTACTTCCATGACAGCGAGTGCTACCTCATCTGGGCGAAACTCTTTGTGGAAACCTAACGATTTCGCCAGCAAGGAGTTGACGCCGTCTGCCAGAACAACAACATCTGCGTATAGATCCCCATCCGGTCGATCTGTTTTGACACCGACTACCTTGCCATTTTCAACGATGCACTGCAAAGCGACGGTCTCATTGAGTAAAAGTGCCCCCTGCTGCACGGCTTTATCTGCAAACCATTGATCAAATTTCGCCCGCAGCACCGTGAAATTGTTATAGGGTTCCTGGGCCCACTCCATGCCTTTATAACTGAAATTGATGGCTGATTCCTTATCGAGCATCATGAACCGCTGCTCGACGATCGGCCGTTCAACAGGCGCCTCCTTGTAAAATTCGGGAATGATGTCTTCCATCGTTTTGCGATACAAAACACCTCCCATGACGTTTTTGGAACCCGGATATTCCCCGCGCTCCATCAACAGAACATTTACACCCGCTTTGGCAAGCGTATAAGCACAAGCTGTTCCGGCCGGCCCTGCTCCGACAATGATTACATCAAATTTCTCAGCCATACGTTACCTCCTTGTCCGGCTCCTTTTGGAATGCTTCAATGAGCAATGGCACAATTTCAAAAGCATCACCGACAATACCGTAGTGACAAGACTGGAAGATGAGGGCATTCGGATCTTTATTGATGGCAATGATCATTCCCGAGTTGCGCATGCCGACCAAATGCTGGATTGCTCCCGATATGCCGATGGCAAAGTAAATTTTTGGCGTGACAGTTACTCCCGTCTGTCCGACCTGATGATCATGACCGATCCAGCCTGCTTCCACCGCATCTCTGCTGGCCCCGACGGTTGCCCCGATTCGTTCTGCGAAGCGATGAATAAGCGCAAAGCCTTCCTTGCTTCCGAGTCCCTTGCCACCAGCGACGATCACATCAGCCTCATCCAGCCGCACCTTTTCCTTCGTCTCCCGGACGATTTTGAGTACTTTTGTGCGAATATCTTCTTCACGCAGCTCCATGCTTTCATCAATGATTTCTCCTGTACGTGACTCGTCTGGCTCAAGCGCTTTCATGACTTTCGGGCGAACGGTCGCCATTTGCGGTCGATGTTTTTTGCACAAAATCGTCGCCATGATGTTACCGCCAAACGCAGGACGGCTTGCCTCCAATAAGCCTGTCTCCGCGTTTACATCGAGCATGGTTGTGTCAGCGGTCAGCCCTGTCTCCAAGTCCGTCGCGACAGCGCTCGCCAAATCTTTTCCAGTTGAAGTCGCCCCGTACAAGATGATTTCCGGCTTGTGCTTTTGAACACATTCGATGACTGCTCGCATGTAGGACTCTGTTCGGTAATCATGAAAAATTTTGTGATCGTAGACATACACTTGGTCCGCTCCGTATGGAAACGCCGTGTGGGCCAACTCCTTGATTCCATCTCCGATTAACAAGCCAGCAAGCGGCACGTCTCGCTTGTCAGCCATTTGCCTACCCGCCCCCAGCAGCTCGAGTGATACAGGGGCGATACGGCCGTCACTCACCTCTAAAAACACCCAGATGCCACGAAAATCATCCAGATTCATATCTGCTCCTCCTTCACCCGAAACAATCGCTGTTTATCGTGCAAAATTTCCATCAAGCGCGCGATTTGCTCGCTGGCGCTTCCTTCGAGCATTTCGCCACCCTTTGGCTTCTCTGGGGGCCAAACTTTTGCAACAATGGTAGGAGAGCCCTTCAGACCTAACTGCGTCCGATCGATATCCCCCAAGTCATCGACGGACCAGATAACAGGCTGATATCTAGCAGCTCGAAGCATGTTGGGTAGCGGAGAATAAGGTACCTCGTTAATCTCCTTCTCCACGGAAAACAAACAAGGCAAGGTCGACTGAATGACTTCATACCCATCCTCCAGCTTTCGATGCACGATGGCGTAACCTTGTTCTTTGTTTATCTCCACTACTTTTTTCACACACGTAAGCGGTGGAATATCCAACCTTCTGGCGACACCCGGTCCGACTTGTCCCGTATCACCGTCGATGGTCATCTTCCCGCAAATGACGAGGTCGACTGGCTGGCTTTCTGCAATCTTCTCAATAGCTTTGGTAATGGCATAGCTGGTTGCCAATGTGTCTGCTCCGGCAAATGCACGATCCGTTACCAGATAGCCTGCGTCTGCTCCGATCTCGATACATTTCCGAATGGCCTTCACCGCTGGCGGCGGTCCCATGGTAACGACGGAGACCACACCCCCATATCGATTTTTCAAACGAACGGCTTCCTCCACCGCATGTGCATCATACGGGTTGAGAATGGCTGGCGCACTGGCGCGATCCATCGTATTCGTCTTCGGATTCATCTTGATGATTTTGGTGTCCGGCACCTGCTTAATGCAAGCAACAATATGCAGCATGATTGATCCCCCCTTGCTGCCGGGCGCGATACCTATGCCTGTACAAAAGGTTGCCTTTCTTACGCGCAATCAGATCAGGCAGCTTGTCGTTCATTGTTATAGCCTATTTCGATGCAACCGAGCTTAGACCAGTAATCATAGAAACGAAAAAGACGCCAAACATCAGCTTCGCGCTGTGTGGCGTCTTTTGGCTTATTCATTAATCTTTATCAATGGAGAACTCAATCGTAGCATCCGTGAACTTCTTGGAAACTCTTTTCAGTTTGATTTCCAAACCGATTTGCGGCAGGATTTTACCGACTTCCGGCACTTCCGGCATCGAGTAATCATCACTGTCTTCAAACTCAGTGACGCCATCCAACGGCTCGTATTCCATCGTTCCCAAAATGTAATCCAGATCCATTCCAGATGTATCGTTCGGGCTAAACGCAGCATCATTCACTTGGTAACGGGAATCTGCGATTGCCTTTTTGTTACCTTCATCATTGTTCCAGTAACGTACTTCCTGATGGGCATCTACTACACCGAGCATGCCGTAGCCTGGGTGCAGGCTTGTATTGTTGTCACGGGATCTTTCGTAACGACCATCAAAGTACCAGATGACCATACCTGGATCATACGTGAAGAAGGAGTCGTTGCGACGGAAATGCTTCAATCCAGCGTCAATTCCTTCGTGAGAGCGCAGCTCAACCAGGTAGTACGCATCGTACATTTTTCCTTTTCCATCGAAGTGAGTGAAGCCATCCAATTTGAACTTCTTCTCACCCTCTGCATCATCTGCGAAGATGACTTGTCCATCTGCCTCTACTTCGAAGTTATCCAAATAGAAGCCATCCATCACGAATGCGACATCCGTCACATAGTTAAACTCAACTTGTACCTTTTTACCGACGAACTCGTTCAGGCTGATTTCTTCTTTGTCCCAGCCTTTGGTTACGTCATCGTATTTTTGAACTTCTTTTTTCTCGCCTGTATCCGTATCGATTACATTGACGTACACGTAGTCATAGCCTTCCTCAATGCTTCTCCACGAATCGAATTTCATCGCTGCGGAGCTGGCCCCTGTTAAATCGATCACATCAGACGTCATTTTTGTATTCAGCTTGTTGCCTTCATCCGAGAAGTACGCGTATCCGCCATCCTTTGGCTCAACCGGAGGTTTCTTTTCGACCTTAGGCATGTTCAGCTTGATGACCTTGCCGTCCTTCTCAAGGCTGCTCGCATCAATGAGTCGAAGGCTTCTCTTGCGCTTCTCTACATCCTTGTAGTCCAGCACGTACGGTTTAATCCAGTTTCCGCCGAACATTTGCTGCAGGACCATTTTTGACCAAGGATCAAGGCCAGTAGGTTCTGTTTGGAAAACCTTACCTGTGTGGCTACCAGACGACATGAGGGACCAAGCACCTACTGGCGAATCTTTTCCGCCTCTTGTCGTGTCATACAAGTCTGGCAAACCGAGATTGTGTCCGTATTCGTGAGTGAATACACCTGGTGCGCCATCTTCAGGCTGGATCATGTAATCAAACGCTTTGAGGCTTGTGCCTGGAATATCCACTGGTTTTTTCAAGGTCCAACGGTGAGACCAGATCGCATCTGGGTCTTCCCCTGTCTCTTCTCCAATCCCTGCATGAACGAGCATGAGGTTGTCCAGATTGCCATCCGGCTCCATCAGGTCTCCATCACCATCGATATCATACGGATCACGCTGATCGTACAATTCCTCTTTCCCGGCAATGGATTCCCCAACTGCCTCAAGCGTCTCGATTACCAAATCGCGCGGATTGGAATCGTCACCGGCTTTCGAGTTTTCTCCATAATATTTGTAGCTATTCTCTGCCATTTGCCATGGCGTTACCACACCATCAACCGTCCATGTTTTTCCCGATTGCAGATAGAAGTATTTCGCCATCGTTGTCATGCTGATTCCTTCAGGAGTTTCGTACCCCTTCTGATCAAACAGCATCTCTTTATAATGCTTTTCGTTAAAGTCTTTCGTCCAAAGCGAGTCACTCACTTTTGGTAACTCGTTATGCTCCCGGTCTGGGAACTCGACAAGAGCGACAACGATGTTATCGGTATGTAGTCGTTTGGAAGAGCGCAATTCATCGCCTTCCTCCATCTCTGCCACTTTCTGGGCTGCCTTCGCCAATGCTGCCTGCTGCCCTCTGCTCGCTTCCCTACCATAAGAGCTCGATTCGTCAACGCCGTGCGGTACTTTTTTGTCTTCCAAGTACTCGAGCAACGCCTCGTCAATCTCTTCCTGATCGGCATCTTCATCAATGATTCCTTGCTCCATTAACCCTTTAATCAGTCGCTCCAGGTTAACAGTGGACAAGTCTACATGCAGATCATGCTTGTCCTCTTTTGATTTGGCCAAACCCGTTGCAGGTGCAGCCACGAAAGTACTGAGCACGAGTGAGGAGGAAAATAAAACGGATAAGAGCTTCTTGCCTTTCTTCACTACGGTTCACCCTCTTTTTCTATCTATTTGTGATGCATCGGAAAAATTAAACCCCCAATTCCGACTATTCATAATTATTGCGTGATACGTAATTTTTGCCAAATTCTTTCCTTCGACAAAAAATACTTCCCGTTCAAAAGAAATTTCTCACTAAGGCTATCGAACTAGTAACAGCAAGTGCCGAAATTTCGGCTAATCATTTATTCACAGGGTATCAGATCGATATATTACCATCGTGTCTACCTCCTAAAGGCCTATAGAAATTTGTTGAATTTTGTCGATAAAAGTCGATATTTTTCTATCAGATATTTCTTTCGCCCCCCTCTCTTTCTTGCAAAATAACTCGATTATCGGTACGATCGAATAAAAATGCTCGTGTTTTCCTTGGAGGATTTTGATGCTGCAAACATTTGGTTTTTCTCTGTATGAGAGTAAAGTTTATGAAGCGTTGGCGTCTAGCGGCGAGCCTCTCGATGCAGCAATGGTCGTGAAGCATTCGGGGGTGCCAAAGGCAAAGATTTATGAGGTGTTGAATCGTCTGGTAGAAAAGGGGATGGTCCTTGACACCATATCTGAAAAGAAAAAGCGGTATACAGCCCTTCCTTTGGACAGCCTGGTAGAAAAGCTGACCCGCCAATTTCAAATGGACGTCAAAAAATTGACCAGCTCCCTTTCTCATAAAACCGTACGCGATGACCGGGTCTGGAGCCTGAAGGTTGACGAATCGATCCGCGCGGAATGTAAACAATTGATCCAACGAGCAACACGGTCTATTCGCATCTCTGCCTGGTCGGATGATTTTTTGGAGTATGTACCCCTATTGGAGATGAAAGAAAAAGAAGGAGTGGAGATCGAAGCCTTGGTCATCGGGCAGATTAACACCAAGCTTTCCTGTGTTCATTCCTTTATCCCTGTGCAAGAGCATCAAGGCTTGGAACGCTATCAGCTAATCGTAGTGGACCAGGATGAAATGATTTTTGCAGGTGAGGAGGACACGGGCTGGCATGCGATCAAGACACGCGGTCAACCGTTCGTCAAATTTTTTGCCGATTCTTTTTACCATGATGTCGCGCTGACAAAAATCACCCAAAAATATGTGGATCAACTGTTTGACGATGAAGAAATCCGCAAGATGATCATCCGCCTCCGATACTGACAATACGTGGACTTTGGCTATTGGCCAGAGTCTTTTTTATTTGTATGGAGAATTTTCTAGTTGCACACGATAAAAAAGGTTACTATTATGGTAGTAACCTTTTCACTTGAGAGGAGCTATTGTTTTGAATCCACGTGTCTTCATCTTAGCGATTGCTACCTTTGTTGTAGGTACGGTGGAATTGATTATCGGTGGTACGCTTGATCTGATTGCTCGTGATCTTCAGGTATCGATTAGCGCCGCCGGACAATTGATCACCATATTCTCGCTTGCATTTGCCATTGCCGCTCCTCTGCTCCTGCATGTTACGAGGCGTGTCGAGCGCAAAAAGCTATACTTGTATGCATTAGCGGCCTTTTTCCTGAGTAATGTGCTCGCGGCACTTAGTCCGAGCTACGCTGTATTAATGACAGCACGCATCTTGAGCGCAGCAAGTAGTTCTATCCTGATTGTGCTGTCGATTACCATTGCGACGAGTCTTGTAGAACCTGCATATCGCGGCCGTGCCATTGGCGTTATTTTCATGGGGATTAGCGGTTCGCTCGTACTCGGCGTCCCTGTTGGCTTGGCGCTGGGGAATGCCTTCGGATGGCGTGCCCCGTTTTGGTTAATTGCGGCTCTTAGTATCGTTGCGATGATTTTTATCCTCTTGTTTTTGCCAAAAGTTCAAACTGCACCGCCAATTCCGTTACGTGATCAAATGTCTACCCTCCGTAGCGGAAAGCTATTCAGCGCATTGTTTATCGTCTTGTTAATGCTGACAGGTCACTTGACGCTGTATGCATACTTTACCCCTTATCTGCAAACGACGATGAATGTAGACGCAACGACACTGAGCTGGATTTATCTCGTGTTCGGGATTGCTGCCGTTGCAGGCGGTGGTATTGGCGGTTGGATCGCAGACAAATGGGGAGCAACCAAAAGCATTTTGTTCATCATTCCCGTGTTTGGCTTGATCATGTGCGTCTTGCCGTTTTTTACAGGCTCGCTTTATTTGTTCTTGCCGATCATGGTAATCTGGAGTGCGCTTAGCTGGGCCATTTCGCCAGCACAGCAAAACTATTTGATCTCCTGCTCACCTGCTACCGCAGACATTCAATTAAGCTTGAATACTTCTGCCCAGCATTTAGGTATCGCCCTTGGCTCTCTGGCTGGCGGTCTCGTCGTCGAGCGGTCTTCCGTCATCTACACGCCTTGGGTTGGAGCTGTGTTTGTCCTGCTTTCATTCGGATTTGCCTTCTACTCGATCTCACGTCCATTTCAAGCACAGGAAAGCCAAGTGGTGCAACCTACGCCAGAACACCATGCATAGAGACTCACAAAAGCAAAAAGCCGTCAAATCGTTGACGGCTTTTTCTTATCATCCTAGAATCGTTTTCGTTATGAGCCTATTTCACTGGCAACCGGACGGTAAATCTCGTGATTCCCCGCTCGGACCAAACCTCAATTTTCCCCTTGTACTTGTGCACAACTGAATCTACAATCGTCAGACCCGTTCCACGCGAGCCACATTTTTTCTCTGTTTTCGTTGTATAGCCATTCTCAAAAATACGTGTACGTTGTTCTGTTGATATTTCCGGTCCTGTATTTTCAACTCGGAAAATAATGTGTTCTTCATCACAGCAAAAATAAATGCTGACTCGTTTTTCCCCATCTGCTAACTCCGCCGCTTCAATCGCATTATCAATAAGATTCGATAAAATTTTGATCAGATCAGTGGAAGGAATGTTATCGATTGGATCAGAACATTCTTCAAATTGCATCACGATTTGTTTGGATTTAGCCTGCTCCCATTTGGTGTGAAGCAATACCATTAAAGCAGGATTCGCAAACCTCACGGTGAGGTCCAAAAGCTTGGTTTCTTTCAGCAACGACTGCACGTAATCTCGTGCTTTTGGATAATATCCGCATTCGATCAAACCGTAGAGCACCTGCATGTGATTGACGAAATCATGACGGATGGAGCGCATCGAACAAATGACTGAGCGCAATTCATCCTGGTAGGTTTCTTCCGTCTCACCAACTGCTGCCTTGATGGCGCGTTGGTACCAGCGTTCCATGCACAGAACCAGGAAAATCAGTACGACGACAAACAAGCCTTGGACCGCAAAAACAGGAATGCTGCTACGAACGACATCATTTCCAATATCCTCGACGATGGCTACGTCCGTATCTACTCCGATGATTCCGATGATTCTTCCTTCTCTATCTCTAAGCGGCGCGCCCGCAGACATGTAGACCCCGTAATCTGGATCTCTGATAATATCTGAGTAGTACGCTGATGATCCTCCGTAAATCATTTGAATGTGCTCAGGAGATAGAACAATTGGCATACCGATATCAAAATTTTGCTGCGCATTTGGAGGCCTTGCTACGATCATCGCGCGACCACTCTGCCTGTCTTCATTGACTTGAATCGTGTATAAATACAGCAGACCGAACTGCTCACGCGCTTGATTCAATTGCTGTTCGATTCGTTCATAGGCGGGGGTCTCTTTTACCGGATTTCGTAAAAACTCCTGATACGCGTCAACATCTAGACTGTCTGCTACTGTAGAAGCAGCTTTCATGCTTTGATTCGCAATAGAGAGTCGGACGGATTGAATCGTATTGAAATAGGAAATCGCGATGCTTACACAAGTCAAGATCAAAACAAGGATACCAGAAACGAGCATAATGATTAGTACTCTAGGATTTTTTGGTTGTGTTGGACTCGTCATAATCTCCTCAATCCATCTGTTCAAAAAGTCGTCTTTTGATTACGCAGTTGTACTAAAAACACGACCTTTTAAACATGTCTCTCTAATATTCTAGAGATTTCTACTGGAAATGTCTACATAATATGAATGTAGCTTCATTATAGTTCTCGAAATCATACATTGAATTATGATTCGGAATATTTTTATAATAAGGCGAATACGAAATACCAATCTCTTTCCCTAGGAAAAAGGAGTGGGTTCGATGGAAGAAAAATGGTTTGCCCGACTGCAAGAGATTTATCCAGAGCTTGTTACATTCAGACGTGATTTGCATATGTATCCCGAGCTTTCCTTTCAGGAGGAAAACACAGCGAAGAAAGTAGCGGACAAGCTGGCTTCTTTTGGTATAGAAGTACAAACCGGTGTCGGCGGCATGGGTGTTGTCGGTCTCCTGAGGGGTGGAAAGCCAGGAAAAACAGTTGCGTTGCGCGCTGACTTCGATGCCTTGCCCATCCAAGATGAAAAAGAAGTACCTTATAAGTCCCGCATTCCGGGCGTCATGCACGCTTGCGGTCACGACATACATACCTCCGGACTTTTGGGAGTCGCACAAGTGTTGAGCGAGTTCCGCGACGAGCTCCCAGGAAATGTGGTATTCCTGCATCAGTTCGCGGAAGAGCTGCCACCTGGTGGCGCCAAAGCCATGGTAGAGGCGGGTTGCCTCGAAGGAGTCGATGTCGTGTATGGCGCGCACGTGGCCTCCGAGCTTCCCGTGGGCACTGTCGGGATCGGTCATGGCTACATTACGGCAGCAGCAGATAGCTTCGAGATCGTCTTGTACGGAAAAGGCGGGCACGGTGCTTATCCGCATACCTCCGTTGATCCAATCGTCTTGGGCAGTCAGGTTGTCATGAATTTGCAGCAGATTGCCAGCCGTCAGGTAGATCCGCTGAAACAAGTCGTTCTGTCTGTTTGCTCCTTCGTTGGCGGGGGCGAAGCGTTCAACGTCATTCCTGATCAAGTGAGGCTCAAGGGAACCGTCCGCACGTATGACGAGGAAGTGAGAGTCGCGGTCGAGCAATCTCTGAAACGTATCGTGGAAGCCAGTTGCCAGGCAGTCGGCGCTACGTGCGAAATCATGTATCAACGCGGTTACCCAGCTACTTGGAACGATGAGACAGAGACTCCGCTATTTGTAGCAGAAGCCAAACGTATTTTTGGTGAGGAGCGCGTATTGAAAATCCCACCTGGCATGGGCGGAGAGGATTTTGCTTACTTTGCCCAAGAGCGCCCCGCTACCTTCTTCATGGTCGGTGGACGCAACCCGGAGATTCAGGCGACGTATCCGCATCATCATCCCAAATTCGATGTCGATGAGCGCTCCATGATTCAAACCGGTCAGTTATTCATTGCAGCGTTGCTTGCCTATCAGGCACGTCATCAATAAGCGAACAAAGTTGAAAGGCAAGGGCCTCATGCTCCTTGCCTTTTTCTACCGCCATATTCACACCTCGTGTCCAACAATCCAGTCCAATCTTCTGCTCTGGATACGGGCAGGGATCGTTTTTAGCATAAAATGACGAGCCGCGATCGCCAGCGGATTTTCCCATTGGGTGACTGCTCCCATCAGGCGGGAACCTTTCATAATCGCATTCGCCCGCTTCTTCCGTAGCTCTTCATACATGCGCAAAGCGTGGGCCGAGTCCGTATCGGCATCTGCCAAGCATCTCGCCAGAACGAGTGCGTCTTCCATTCCCTGCCCCGCCCCTTGCCCCAGATTCGGCAGCATCGGATGTGCCGCATCGCCTACTAATGTAACCCGCCCCTCACTCCATCTCCTGAGTGGTGCACGGTCATAAATATCATGCCGCAAGATAGCTGCATCCTCTGTCGCCTCAATCACTGCACGTACTGGTTCATACCAGCCGTCGAGTCTACGCAACGTCACTTGCTTCCGCCCCATCGGCCCATCTTTTTCTCCCTCAGGTGCATTAATGGCGGCAAACCAATGAATTCGATTGTTGCCGATATGAGAAAACCCGAACCGAATCCCCCTGCCCCATGCTTCAAAGCCGCCTCCTGATTCCAGTGGATAACGAGGGTCTTGGTAGGTAGCAATCCCGCGAATCGCCGTGTACCCGGAGTATCTCATTGCCTCTTCACCGAACAGGCTCTTCCGTACACAAAGAGTGAATCCCGTCCGCTCCGATCAGAATCGCCCCACGAGTACTTGAACCATCTGCAAAAGCGGCATGAACCCTTTGCTCTTCTTGAGAAAAAGATATGAGCTGCTTGCCTGGAACCAATTCATGTGTCGAGATTTTCGCTAAAAGAGCCTGCTGTAGATCAGCCCGATGAATCAAGTAGCTGTCAGCCCCGTACCGTTCTGCTTGCTCCGCGACAGGTAGCTCGACTAACAAATTTCCCTTCCAGTCGCGAATCCTTGCTGAACGGACGGCTGCCCCAAGCTCGCGTACTTCCTGTCCAACTCCCAGCTTATCCAATGCCTTCATCGCATTAGCAGCCAAAACGATTCCAGCACCGATGCCTTTATGCTCCTTTGCCTGCTCGTAAAGCGTCACTTGCCAACCCTTTTGCTTCAAGGCAAGCGCTGATGCAAGCCCGCTCAAGCCTGCCCCGATAATCAGCGCATGTTTTTCGTTGCTCATCGCCTTTTCTCCTAATTAGAAAAGATTCATACTCAAATACCGCTCCCCCGTGTCAGGCGCAATGCACACGACCCGCTTACCCACTCCCAGCCTTTCGGCAATCGTAATGGCAGCAAAGACCGAGGCACCCGATGAAGGGCCGACGAGAATCCCTTCCAACGCAGCAAGCTGCCGCATGCTTTGTAGGGCGTCTTCGTCTGCAATTTGTATGATTTCATTATAAATGCTTGTATTGAGGATTTGTGGAACAAAACCAGGGCTCGTGCCGACCAGTTTATGTGGTCCAGGCTTTCCACCAGACAAAACCTGGGACCCTTTTGGTTCGACGACAGCGATATACAGCTCCGGGAGCTTTTCCCGCAATGCTTCGCCTGTCCCTGTAATCGTTCCACCCGTTCCGGCTGTGGCGACAAACGCATCCAGTCGACCATTCGTTTGCGCAAAAATTTCCTTCGCTGTCGTCGTTCGATGGATGTCCGGGTTCGCCTGATTCTCGAATTGCTGAGGAATAAAGCTGCGCGGAATCTCTTTTTGCAGTTCCTGCGCTTTGGCAATCGCCCCTGGCATTCTCAGCTCGCTCGGGGTCAATACAACCTCTGCCCCATACGCTTTCAATATATTGATCCGTTCCTTCGACATATTGTCAGGCATGACCAAAATCGCGCGGTAGCCTTTTGCGGCGGCATTCATCGCCAAGCCGATTCCCGTATTGCCGCTCGTCGGCTCAATGATCGTATCCCCCGGTTGGATTAGTCCCGCTTGCTCAGCCGTCAAAATCAGATTGTAGGCAGCGCGGTCCTTCACACTTCCGGACGGATTGAATTTCTCCAGCTTCACAAAAACTTCTGCTGCTCCTTCAGGAACCATGCGCCTCAGTCGAACAATCGGCGTATTTCCAATCAATTCGGTAATGTTCTGGTAGACGCTCATCGTACTCCTCCTGGAAAATTTGCCTTATGATTATCCCTTAGTAATACTATAAGAATAATACTATTTTTCCGACCTGAAAACGATAAGGGTGCTGAAATGAGAAAAAGCTCCCGAATGAGAGCCTTGTTCCTGTCTAAAAACCATACTTTGCTTTTGTCTGATTCAGTACATTCACCGCTTGTTGATACAGACTGTTCGCAGTTTCCTTCACTTTTGCTTGTCCGCTTTTGTCTACCGAGCCGTGGCGCTGCTTCGCCTGCACGATGGAATCAGTCGCCGTCTTGATGGCCGCATTGATTTCTTTTTCCCGTTTCTCGGCATCCGGCACGCTCGTTTTGATTTCCGCCCATATCGTTTGGATATCCTTCATGTCGGTCTCCATGATGGCGATCATTTCCTGCATGTTTTTGTTTTTGTCCTGGATCGAGCCATCCATCGTGTTCATCCCATCGACCAACACCTTCATACTGCCCAGTGTTCCTTGCATGACCTCGAATTCCATCTTGCTCAAGCCTGGCTGCGTCGAATAGGTACGAATCTCTTCCAACAGTCTTTGCAGCTCTGCTATTTGATCATTGGAAAACTGCGCTTCATCCGTAAATTGCAGCTCGTCCAAATACTTTGCCGTTTCGATCAGATCAGCCTCTAGCTTCCCTGTCTTTTCTACTTTTTTGGCGAAGTCAACACGCGCTGCATCTTTGGCTCTTTGTTCTGCTACTTCTTTCTTTTTTACTTCTGCTTCCTCGTTGGTCCGCTTGGTTAGTGTCGCCAACTTGCTCTCGTACACGCTTTTGTTTGTGGCAACAAGACTCGTCTGCCCCTTATTTTCTTCCATAAGCAGCCCGTCAAATTGGAGCTCGTCACCGTTCACAGTGCCGATGATATCCTGACCAGTTGCCGGATTTTTGAGGGTTAGCTGCTCCCCATCCAGCGTTCCCTCCAGCAAGATCGACTCGGTTTTCAGAACAGGGATGCTATCTTCTGTTTCGACGATGGAATCCGTCATTTCAACGTTAACTTTCTCGTTATTCACCGTGACACTCGTGTATAGCATGCGTGTATCATCTTCGTACAAATACCCTTCCGCCAGTGTCACAGGACCAAAGAAACGATAGCCTGTGTATCCCAGCAATGCGACAATGACTAGAGCCAAGACGATCATGATGCTTTTGTTTTTTCCCTTCATGCTGCGACCCCTTTACCCACAATTTCTATTACGTTTGACCTGTTTTTCCTGCCAAAACGTGCCATAGTTTTATGATACCTGAATCGCGGTGGAAAACCCTATGAGTCTAAAGGCCAAAACACTCATTAAAAAAACGTATTCCCAAAATCGTGACTAAAATCGAGTGTTTGACCTTCTTCGATGGTAATGGTAGCGACGTGATATTTCTTATCCATTAGACTCAACGATAAAAATTCATCCCATTTTTGTATGTATGGTTTCAATTTCGTTATGGGATATTCATCCACAGGCAGCATAATGTCGCGAGTAGTTTGTGCGGATACGATCATGATATGGTATTCTCCAACCGGCAAGTTACCAATCTCGTAGTTTCCATACCCATTTGCTTTTCCCGCGAATAAACCCGAGTTTTTTGGAGCCAAACCTATTGCAAATACTCCCTCTTCTACATCGGTAATCGTATTTTTATAAAAATCTGTACGAATGAGCAGAATCTTTGCATTCACGTCCGGTTTCGTCCCAACAAAATCGTTATACTGCCACGTAATCGTACCTTTAAGCGATCCCTTTGGTGTAGGAAGTGCTGGTTGTTCCACTTGTCCTACAGCATTACTTTGTTGTCCTTGCGTTTCTACAGGATAAGCCGCTGACATCGCCGCGTCTGTTGCACCATTTTCCTCTGAGGAAACAGGTACAGCATTTGACTGCTGATTTGTGCCCACTTCCTGACCTGTAGACACCGGACTAACGGGTGCAGACTGATTCGTTTCCTTTTTTGCTACCGGTCGCGATCCTAGCAGATCATCAAGGTTTTTCCCAGATAAATAGAAAATAGCACCGCTAGCAATTCCAAGGATGATGGCAATTACCAATAAAAAAGTAAGGAGTTCTTTGAAAAATCCGGGCTTCTTCGCTGCTTTTGCTGTTTTGGCCTCTGCCATGGTACCCCTCCGTCTGTCTCTCTATCATGCTATGTGAGGATTTTTCCAATCAATATTTTACCAATAGATAGAATCTAGGTCTAGGCTCCTATGACTTGCACTGTACAGGGAACAGGAAAAAGCCGATGTCTCCCAAACATCGGCTTCGCGCACTTTCATTCCGTTAAACCTCAACCATTTCACGCTCGGACGGATAATACATGCCTGCTGCACCGAGCACACCTGCCTCCGCTCCGATTGTCGTCAACTGGAGGCTCACTTGGTTTGCCATCCGGGAGATAGAGCGCTCGCGAATGACGTTCTTCGCTTCTGCAAGCAGCAGTTGTCCATTCTTCATCACACCGCCACCAATGACAATCACCTGCGGATTGAACAGATGAATCAGATTGGTCAGTCCGACCCCGAGATAATAACCTGCTTCCTTCATCAAAGTCATGCTGAGTAAATCTCCACGAACCGCTGCCTCGCCTACCTCTCTAGCCGTTATCCTGCTCACGTCATTCCCATTTTCAACGAGCAACGAGCTTATAGCACCCTGTAGAAGCTGTTCCCTGGCTCTACTTGCCAAAGCCAGCCCAGACGTGTAATTTTCCAGGCATCCTCTATTCCCGCACATGCACAGCGGTCCTTCGGGATCAAGCGAAATATGCCCGAACTCCCCAGCACTATCGCCAACACCTGTAATCAGCCGTCCTCCACTAATAATGCCAGCACCAACACCCGTACTGACTGTTACATAGATCAAGTCTTTCGTGCCTCGTGCACTTCCAAACGCCCATTCTGCTACCGCTGCTGCATTGGCATCATTGATCAATTGCACGGCTACGCCAAACCGCTCCTGAAGCATTGCGCCGATCGGCACATCGCTCCAGTTTAAATTGCTCGCAAAAATGACCATTTGGCGCTGCGTATCAATTATTCCCGCAGTTGCAATCCCGATCCCGCGAATGCGAGAGAGATTGATGCCGCTATCGTCCAAGACAATCTGCACCAAATCACCGATACGACCGATGACTGCCTGAGCTGCCTCTTCTGTTTGGGTCGCTGCGTTCGCCTGCCTGAGGATGTTGCCATGCTGGTCGACGATCGCGGCCATGATCTTCGTGCCGCCCAGATCAATCCCGATGGCATATGGTTTGTCTTGATTCATCTTCCGCTTCACATCCTTGCTGTCCATTCACGATTGAAAAATGGCGTCCAATGCCTGGGACGTATGCGCGATCAATTGCTCAGGCAACTGGCTGTAAGGCGAGATTTCCGGGATGATGTAGCCGTCATACCCGATCTCACGCAACGCTTCCACCACGCGGTTCCATGGAATATCGCCAGCGAGCAGCGGCACGAACCCTGTGATGTTGCCTGTCGTCGTCTTGAAATCTTTGACGTGAATCGCTTGAATTCTCTTGCCCAAAATGCGAATCCATTGCTCAGGAAAACCGAATTGGAGCACGTTGCCTACATCAAAATAAGCGCCTACCCAAGGACTGTCTACTTCATCGATCAAGCGGGCCATCTCCAGCGGACTGAGCAAAAACTTGTTCCACACGTTTTCTACCCCGATGTATACCTGATGCTGCTCGGCCTTTTTCGCCAAGCGCTGCAATGCTTCACGCGCCCGCTCGTAGGCCGTATCATACGACACCTCAGCTGTTACGAGACCTGGGACGACAAGGACGGTCCGTGAGCCAAAAATGCTTGCCGCCTCTATCATATTCTCGACAACACGGATGCCTTGTTCGCGGACCTTTTCCTCATGGTGTGTCAACGGATATTTCCATAAAAGGGCAGTAGAGACGCTTGGCAGCTCCAAACCGAGCTCGCGAGCCTCGTCCGCCAAGCCCTTCCATTCTCCCTCTGTCATCTCTAGATGAAAAGGAGCATCTCCCTCGTCCAAATTCAGTTCTACCCCTTGATAGCCATGCGCTTTCGCTTGACGAAACATTTCTTGCACGCTCGTTTCCTTTGGGAAGCACCACGCATTGATTCCCTTTTGAAAAGCCATGTTGCTCACTCCCCTTTTCTCAAAATAGTGACAGGCTTCCCTTCTTGTGCCGATTGATTCGCTGCCAACGTTACTTCTAGCGTCTTTCTCGCTGATTCATACGGCGACAGAATCAAGCTGCGATCCCCTGACAAAATCGCTGTGATAAACGCCCGATCTTGCTCCACGTACATATCCACCGTGCTCGCTTTTGTACGTTCTCCCTGCTCATCCATGATCGATAATTGCTTTCCGTCAATCATGACGCGGAAATCTTTGCCCAAGATTTCTACATTCGTACGGTGGTCCGGCTGGATGAAGCACGTATCCAGATGTCCTAGTGCCCCTGACTGAAACACCATACTAATGGAAGTCACGTCTGGAATATCGATGTTTGGAATGTCACGCGAGACGAGCAAGGCCATCTGCGCATAGACCTTCTCGATATCTCCTGCCAAATACCGCATCATGTCCAGTGTATGTGTCGCCTGCTCAACAAGCTGTCCACCTGACTTGCCCATTTCCCTCCACCAAGGTGTCGTGACGAACTTGGTCAAATAGTGGCCGCGGACGAGTGCAATCGACTTTCCCTCCAAGTACGCTTTCGCTTCCTGCACGATATCGAGATAGCGCAGGCAATAGCCAGTCGCGGTAATAATCCCCGCTTTTTCAATCGCTGCTTGCTTTTCGTTCACTTTTTGTATGTCCAGCCCAATTGGCTTTTCCACAAACAGATGAATGCCTTTCGCCGATGCCGTTTCCTCAATCTCTTCATGCGCAAAAGGGGGGACGCACACAAACAAAGCATCCAGCACTTCTGCCTCTACTAGCTCACGCCAAGAGGTGTAGCCATGCGCACCAATGCGCTCAGCAGTCTCTGCAACCGCCTCTTGGTTCACGTCGCATACTGCAACGACCTTTACCCTTTCGTCGGTCAACAAGCCTTTCAAATGATGCTGCCCGATTCCACCTACGCCAATCATGCCAACACGTACACTCATGCGTCCTTCACCGTCCTAGCGTAAAACGACTGGTTGCTTCTGTTCAGCGGATTGATACGCTGCGAGTGCTACTTCCACAGCTCGCAAGCCGTCTTCACCCGTAATCGACGGCGCTTTCTTTTCACGAACGCTGGTGACGAAATCCTTGACCAATTGACTGTCCATGTCATCGCCCCAGTTGACCCACTTTAAGCCTTTTTCATTGGAATAGACATCCAGCTTTTGAGAAAAAGCGTCAAGCGAGATCGTGCCTTCTGTCCCGATAATTTCCATCGTCACGTCTCCCCATGTCGGGAAGGCCTTGTTACGAGACCAACTGCAATCGAGTGTGGCAAATACCCCATTCTCAAATTCCATGGTCAAAATGCCGCAATCATCAATCGGTGTATCGGAAAACTTGCTGTCTACCTCCGCGTAAACCTCACGCACTTCAGAGTCCATGAACCAGCGCATCAAATCAACAACGTGAACCGTGTGATCGATCACTGCACCTCCACCGGATTTCGCCGGATCGACGAACCAACCACCAGGATTTTGTCCACGGTTCGTACCCCGGATTGCCATGATACGTCCGACCTTTCCTTGCTCCACCAATTGCTTTGCTCGAACAACAGCCGGATGGAATCTCACTGGGAATGCTGTCTGCAAAATAACGCCCTGTTCGCGGCAAAAGTTGATCATCTCTTGAGCAGCCTCTGCTGTAGTCGCCAGCGGTTTTTCGCACAAAATGTGCTTGCCTGCCTTCGCTGCCGCTAACGTATGCTCTTCGTGCTTGACGTTTTCCGAGGTGACGATGACCGCATCGATATCTGTTGCGAGCAGCTCATGATAATCGGCGAAAAACGGAACGCCAAACTTTTCAGCCGCCGTCTTACCGCGCACTTCATCCTCATCTGCTACCCCGACCAATTGAACCCCATCCAACTTCGCAATCGCATTTGCGTAGCTGTATGCATGCATATGTGCAACACTAATGATTCCGAGTTTCATGTCCAGTCCCCTCCTACACCAAAGTTACGGGTTTGCCCGTTTCGATTGACACAAGCGCAGCACGAGCGATTTCTACCGCTTTCACGGCGTCTTCTGCCGTCACGAGTGGCTCCAGATCACGGTCGATGCACTCGATGAAATGCTTCAGTTCTCTGAAATACGGATTTTCACGCAATGGACTCTCCGGAACTGCGACTCCGCTCATGCCTGCTTGTTTCGAGCGATTAACCGCCACTAGCGGTTTTTCCTTCGAGCTGTCGTATTGAATAATGCCTTCCTTGCCTGCCAGCTCCATTTTCATCGCGAAGCCTTCATGTGCCCATGAGCCTTCCACATGTGCAATCATGCCGTTCTTGAAGCGAAGCGTAACCAGTGCGTAATCCATCCGGGCAAACCCTCGACCAAGCAAGCCTTTCGCGTACACACGCTCCACATCCCCGAAGCACCAACGCAAAAAGTCAAAATCGTGAATGATCATATCTAAAACAAGGCTGCCACTGTTTTTGTAATCGGCGTACCAGTCGTTCCACGCTGTCGGGAAGATACCACCACGGAACGTACGAGCCACACCAACGTTGCCAATCGCACCATCATTCACCAACTGACGGGACTTTTCATATTCGGGGAAGAAGCGCAGGACGTGTCCGACAAACAGCTTGACGTTCTTCTCCCGGCAATAATCAACGATAAAACGAGCTTCTTCCTTATCACGAGCCAACGGCTTTTCGCAAATGACATGCTTGCCTGCATCCGCAGCCTTCTTTACATAGGTTTTATGAAGGTACGTAGGCAAACACACGTCTACGATGTCTACCTTCGCCAGTTTTTCCAAAGCCTCTTCATAGCTCTCAAACCATTCTGTTTTTGTCTCGGCTGCCAGCTCTTTTCCTCTCTCGCTGCGGATATCGACAATCCCGACCAGCTTGACGTTTTCCATGGCAGCATACGATTTCGCGTGAACAGTCCCCATGGTTCCTGCTCCGATTACCAGAACATGATTCATAATGGTTTCACTCCTTTTTTCGAAAATGTCTATTTGGACCCAGTTAGGGTAATTCCCTCGACAAAATGCTTCTGCATGAAAATAAAGACGATGATCATCGGCCAAATCGCAAGAACGGAGCCCGCCATCAAAATCGGGTAGTTCGTCAAATTGGTATGCTCCCCCGTCAAGTACGCCAAACCAGCGGAGAGCGGCATTTTATCAGGCGTGCTGTTGACGATCAACGGCCACATCAGGTCGTTCCAAGACCACAACGCTACGAAAATGGCGAGTGCAATCAAGCCGGGCTTCGCCAGCGGCAGCATAATTCTCCAGTAAATCTGAAAATGGTTGCAGCCATCGAGCTTCGCCGCTTCTTCCAGTTCTTTTGGCAGCGACATGAAAAATTGGCGCAGAAGAAACGTACCGAATGCACTGAACAATCCCGGCACAATCAATGCTGTCAACGTATTCAGCCAGCCAAGCTCTTTCATGATCATAAATTGCGGGAGCAGAAACACCTGACCAGGCACCATCAAAACGGTCAAGAACAGGATGAACAAGGCGTTTCGCCCTGGAAATTCAATTCGCGCGAATGCGTACGCCGCAAGTGAGCAGAGGAATACTTGTCCAATTACCTTGGCTACTGTTGTGATCACGGTATTCCAATAAAAGTCCAAGAAGGGCAGCATCTCAAAAATATGGGTGTAATTCTCCCATTGATACTTGGTCGGCAAAATGACTGGAGGCACCTGTGTCGATTCGCCTAATGACTTGAGCGAAGTGAGAACCATCCAGACGAATGGCGCAACCATCACGAGAGCACCTGCAATTAGCAGCAGATGAATCAACAGCTTCTTCCCCATTTTGTTCCGACTCGTATAAACACTCATTCCATATCCCTCCCGTCTGTTCAGCTTTGATTAATCATAGTGAACCCATTTTTTCTGCAACTTCATTTGAATGGCGGTGACGATCAGGATCATCACCAGAAGCACGACGGCAACTGCGGCCGCATAGCCACCATTCCCTGATTCAAATCCATTCGTAAAGAACAAGTACGCCATCGTCTGCGTTTGCTCTGTTGCCGGATTGCCCATTTTGCTTCCGAGCATCAGATAAATCAGGTCAAATACTTGAAAAGCCCCAATCAAGGAGGTAATACTGACGAAAAAGATCGAAGGAGTCAACAGCGGCAACGTAATCTTGAAAAACATGCGAACCGGTCCCGCTCCGTCAATTTCTGCCGCTTCGTAATAGCTTCTCGGGATACCTTGCAGTCCAGCCAGAAAAATCACCATGTTGTATCCGATGGAGCTCCAAACGGCAACGATAATCACCGCATACAAAGCAATGGCGGGATCAGATATCCAGCGTGGGCCCTCAATGCCTACCAAGCCCAACAAATAATTGATCAGACCGTAATCAGCGTTGTACAACCATCTCCACACCATCGCCACCGCTGCCGCCATCGTCACAACGGGCAGGAAATACAGGGTGCGATAAATCGTAATCCCCTTAATTTTCTGATTAAGCAGCACAGCGATAAAAATGGAGATAGCGATACCGACAGGAACTGCGATCACTGTATAAATCAACGTGTTTTTCAGCGCGATCCACAAGTAAGGGTCCTTGAACAACAATTCGTAATTATGTAAGCCAGCCCACTTGTACTTGCCGAATCCTCCCCATTTGGTAAAGCTCAAATAAATGGTCTGTACGATCGGCCATAAGTAGAAGACACCCAACCCGATCAGTGTGGGAGCAATCATGAGATACGCCCAGAACCAATCACTTCTCTTCATGTGATTCAACGATTTCTTCGTTTTTGGCTGGACGGCGGCGTGCATTTCAGGCTGCAACTGGCTGCTCATCGCATTCATTCCCTCCTTACATAAGCTTTTCAAAAAAGGATGGCCTCGTCCGTGATGCGAAGCCATCCATCATGGATCTTTTATTCTTGGCTAAGCATTTCATTCATTTTTTGCGCGAGCTCTTTGGAAGCATCCTCTACGCTCATTTGACCAGCCCAAGCCTTGGTCATGAGCTCTGTTTCCAGCTTGGCCCATTTTGCCGTGTCCTTCGAGATCGGATACGGTTTTGCCGCAGCTGCCTGATCAATAAAAATCTTCAGTTGAAAGTTCGGCATGGATTGTACCCAAGTATCCTGTGTTCCGTTAAATGCCGGAATCGCAGCACCCGATTTCGCCAGGATTTCTGCCCCTTCTTTCGAGCCCAAGAATTTCACGAATTCCCATGCTTCCTTCGGATGTTTGGTATTAGCCGAAATCACGTTGCCCAAGCCGTGGATGACGCTCGTGTTCTCTTTCCCTTTTGGAAGATACGTCACGTCTACTTTGTCCTTTGTATACTCATTTTTATGAAAAGCGGATGCCATCCATG
Organism: Brevibacillus sp. MS2.2; assembly: GCF_013284345.1. NCBI lineage: Bacteria > Bacillati > Bacillota > Bacilli > Caryophanales > Paenibacillaceae > Brevibacillus > Brevibacillus sp. MS2.2. Next base: position 128,883 of record NZ_JABSUZ010000013.1, on the reverse strand, counting down.
ATCCGTTGTACATCATCGCGATCTTGCCTGATTCAAATAGCTGTGTTGCCTCTGTTTCGGACAATTGCGCTGCTGTTGGCGATGCTTTTTCGCTGATCAGGTCTGTCCAAAACTTGAGGCCTTCGATCGTTTCCGGTTTGTCATAGCCGGACGTTTTCTTGTCTTCGGAAATGATATAACCACCGTTTTGATAGATCGTGTTATAGAAGCCGTCCTGTCCATAAGGAGGTGCTGCAATTCCCCAAATGCCTTTTTTCACATCAGTCAGTTGCTTTGCTACTTCCTTCAGCTTGTTCCAATCCCAGGTTTCGTCAGGATATGGTACTTTTGCGTCATCAAACAGTTTCTTGTTGTACCAAAGGCCAATCGTGTCGAAATCTTTCGGTAGCGCGTAGTTTTGTCCATCGTAGGTGTAGAGATCAACGAGAGCTTTCGGATAATTGTTCAGATCGATGCCATCTGCCTTGATTTGATCAGTAATCGGCAAGAGCATGTCATTATCTGCGTATTTAATGATACGTGGACCATTAATCCAAAAAATGTCCGGCAAGGTGCCACCCGTTGCGGCTGCCTCCATCTTTGTCCAGTATTGCTTGTTAGGCGTTAGCTCGATCTTGATGTCCACGTTCGGGTTCTTTTCGTTAAACTTTTTCGCCATTTCCTCTATCGCAGGCATCTGGTTTTTGTCCCACAGCGCATATGTGAGCGTTACCTTTTCGCCTGAAGCAGCACTGTCAGTCGTTCCAGCTGGTGCGGAGCTCTGCCCGCCGCCCGAACATCCTGCCACTGCTACCAAGAGAGCAGCCATTGCAATCGAAACCAACTTCTTCATCAGAAATCCCTCCTCGATTTACGTTCTCCTCTTTTCCCCCCAAAACATTGCCAGACACGACACGCTTCCCTTTTCGACTCGCCCCCTTTCAACGATTTTTGGTGGGTTCAACTTTCTTTTTCCAATGACGAAATAAAGTATGCAAAAAGAATGTTACAAGCTGAAGTGAAAAACCTCTTGTAACAAAACAGCAGCAGCAGCCTTGACCTCGAAATCAGCCCCCAATACAGTTGGACGGAATTCCAGCCCTTCTACCATCGTCCCCATCGCTTGCGCCATCACTTGTTTTTGGATGCGCTCAAACAACACCTGGTTGTCCCGGATCATTTCTCCACCCAGAATGATTAGGCTCGGGTTGAACAAATTCACCAGATTCACAATGCCAATCGACATGTACGAAGCGATTTCGTCGACGATGTCTTGGCATACTTGATCCCCTTGATGCAGTGCTTGGCGAAAGACATCAAATGTGATTCTTGTCATATCTCCGCCAGCCAAATCCATGACGAGCGTCTCTTTTCCGCGTGTAACAGCGGACAGTATGCCTGAGTAAATGGCCGGCCATGCCACGTAGTTTTCTAAACAGCCGACGTTGCCGCAGTCACAGCGCATCCCGCTTCGATCGACTGTCGTATGCCCGAATTCACCTGCTCCACCACGACTTCCGCGGAAGATGGAACCGTTTACAACAAGGCCCGAACCGACCCCTTCTCCTACAGTGACAAACAGGAGATTGTCAGCATTTAATCCACCACCGAAGTTTTTTTCTGCCAGGGCGATTGCATTGGCGTCATTGTCGAGCCATGTTTTTAACCCAAAACGCTCTTCTGCCATGTCCTTTAACGGAACATCATGCAAGCGCAGCTTGGAGTTGAAGCGAATGACACCACTCGCTGCATCGACAATCCCTGGTGCGATGATGGAAATACCCAGACAACGGCTGACATCATCCACCGACTGGAGAAAGTCCTCAATCGAATCCAGCACATACTGGATGATCAGGTCACTCACCAGACCAGCTTTTACCGGATAGATTTTCTTTTGCTTTGTAGCCGCTTCCAAATTCATTTCGGCAATCGTAATCGCTGTATTCGTAATAGAGACGCCAATCAAAAACTTCCCGTCTGGACAGAAGCGAACCATAATCGGCTTACGGCCACCCTTTGACTCACCTGTTCCATCTTCTGCAACCATACCGTCACGGATCAGCTCATTGACTGCCGAGGTGACTGTAGTTGGACTGATGCCCTGCTTTTTGGCGATATCACTTCGCGAGATGGGCCCAAACTGGCGAATGGTGTCGAGTATAATAAAGCGATTGAGCTCTTGGATTAGTTTTAGATCTCCAGTTCTGCGCATCGTATTTGTTCATCCTTTATTTTTCCAATGACTTTATAAAGTGATCATACTGAAATTTGTATTTTGTGTCAATTTTGTTTTTTAAAATATTTCAATCAATTTTTCCTGATTGAAAAGAACCTCTCTTAACCTTTTGGAAAGGGAGGTTCTTCTTGCTTTATTCTTTTTTTGTGGACCCGTAGGTATAAAACTCACCCGTCAACGCATCTATTTTTGCATCGAATAACATAGGCAAGGTATAAACGAGAGAAGCTTTGCCTTCCTCTTGCAAGATATACTGTAACTGCAATGGATATTTCTTGAGCAAAGCGGCTGTAGCTTCTTCTTGGGAGATTGCCTTCTTCGGATCAGTCATTACTCCTTCGACTTTTTCATTGAGATCGATCCCCATGACTTTCCCGTTGCTGCCGTTGATCGAGATATGCGTCAGCCAATCCTCAACAGGAATCCCTTGCTCTTGCCTCACAAAATAGAAGGCGTATTGGTCTGTACTTTCATCATATTCTCCGGGCTGAAGTAGCAGCAGCTCGCCCGTACCAGCAGGAGCGATCTCTGCTAATTCATTTATGGCCAATTGCAAAGCCTGCTCTTGTGTCAATTTTTTAGTAGCGGTCTTTGACACACTAGTATCGATGACATGATAGTTCACAATTGAACCTGTCTTCGGTTCGATTAGCATGCTCCCAATCCATCCGTCGTCTGTTCTCCACGAATAATTAGTACGCCCCTCCCATTTGTTTGTTTTCCAGAAATATTTGATAATCACGGGTTTTTCACCAGTCAAATCTTCAAAAAAGACATTCCCTTTTGCAAAATCATAACCCGTACGCTGAGTCAGATACACTTGTGCTTCTTCACGGGATTTTGCTACGGGCTTGCTCGTACCCTTTGGTATTACATTCACTTTGCTATGATAAGGCTTATTCACGCTGTCTTTGCCGGACACGGCATCCAACATACCGGAAAAAGCTGGGGCGTAGAGGAGCTTGTATGTTTTTCCGTCTTGATCGAGGGAATACCGTAATTGCATATAGGTGGACAACTGTTTCACGGCTTTTTCTTTGGATAAGATCTGATCCAATTTCGCGAAGGAGATTTTTTCACTATTCATGCCAAGGGATTTTCCTGTGATTTGTCCTTCATGATCAACTTGTACCTGAATCATGTCGTCTGGAAAAGGAACTCCGTTGATCACACGTACAAATTGAATTGTATTTGTCTGGCCATCGAAAACCTTCGTAACCCCGTCCCCATCGAGTTGGTATCCTGCCATGTCTTCTCCGTACCACTTTTTCATAAAGGAAATGGCTACTTCTTTCGATTTGTCGATCGGGTAAAGCGTTTGGCTCGTTTGGTTATTCAGTTCGTATTTGCCAAACTCAAGTAGTTCACCCGTATTTTTGTCGAGCACTAAGGCAACGAATTCAGCATTGTTTTCTCTAGACTTATAGTTGTTCACGAGCAGATAAGGAGTGTCTTTCAATACCACTTCCGTAACAGGGTAATCTTTCAAATAAGGGATGAGACTAGCTGCTTTCTTCACCCCTTTTTCTACCAGCTTGTTTATTTCGGGTGTCATTTGCTCTACTTTAATTTTTTCCAGTGTGTTCTCGCTTGCCAGTGCACCACTCGAAGATGACATCGCAATAGTTGCAGCCATCAGGAGGAACACAGCGTGCGTAACTTTTTTCATCATTTCTCTTCCTCTCGTCTGTTCATATTTGCTTTCTCGCAATCATTATTCGAACATCTACCTGTTTTGTTTCAATTTTCCCGAAAAATTTACATAAGAAAACATTCCCCTTTGCTTTTCATTTAAATCCCTAGCTGAGTCTTATGGCTTGGCTTTTTTCTTGTGTATGTTAAAATTTACAAAAAAGGGAATGGGGCGTTAGTATGAGCGAGCAGCCCTTTTGGTTCAAAGTGATAGCAACTATTGTTGTTGTCATTGGAATTCTAGCACTACTGACAAGTGTCGCTTTCTTTCAACTATTAACAATAGTAGGCTTAGTCGTAATCAGTGCCTTAAAAGGGGTATTAGAATGGAAAAAGAACAGAGACTGGGCTGTTATAATTTTTGCACTGGTTGCACTCCAAATCGTTATTATGATCAAGGCATTGTACGACTTTTTCACATAAGTCACTTTGTCCATTCGACAAAGGTGGAAAATATTTCTTGATTACTATTATGAACATTAATATAATAATAGTGAATTTGGAATTTTAAGGAGGGGCTTCTATGAATACCGCAATTGCGATCCTTACTTTTATTGGAGATCTCATCCCATTAATCGTCCAGCTTTTAAAAGCCTTTGCTTAATTTCCAAACGAACAAATAGGGGCTGTTCCTCCGATCATTTTCATGACTGGAGGGACAGCCCCTTCTCTACTTATTGAGTATCTACATTTCCTTCTGTTTCTTCCGAAATCTGCTCATCTACATAACCCTCGACTCCGTCAACTGCCGCTTGCTGTTGAACTTGCCAGAGAGCCGCTACATTTGTTGGCTCCCATCCTACGAGGGAAGTGTGTGGTTGCAGACATTTGTATACCTTGCCTTGATAGCTGACCAGGTCACCAGGCACGTAGCTAACATTTGGCGCCCATGCTGGAGCTCCCGGATTTGCAGCATCTGTCACGCCTACGACCTCGATGCTTTTCTGTGAAGAATTACCTGCTGCATCCTTCGCTACCACAGAGAAGGTATAAGACGTGTTAGGCGTGAGTCCTGTAACTGTTGCATTCGTAGTCGTTACATCCGCTGCTAATGCTGTCCCGTTGTAAACCTCGTAATTCGTCACCGCGATATTGTCTGTAGAAGCAGCCCAGCTCAGACTGATACTCGTACCTGTTTTCCCTGTTACGACTAGATTAGTAGGTGTGCTTGGAGGTTGATTGTCTGGCTGAATCGTATCCGTCGTAACCGTTACTTCATTGCTTGCTACTGAGGAATTACCTGCTGCATCTTTCGCCTTCACAGTGAATTGGTACGTAGTTCCTGCTGTAAGCCCGCTAATCGTCGTATTGGTACCGGTTACCGTTTTCGCAAGCTGAGTGCCATTGTATACCTCATAGCCAGTAACCCCTACATTGTCGGTTGCAGCTCCCCAGCTCAGACTAACACTTGTAGCTGTTTTTGCAGTCGCTTGGAGATTAGCTGGTGCTGTCGGCGGTACGTTGTCGACTGGAGCTGTCCCGCCCAGAAGATCTCCATTTACTTTGTCTAGCAGAACCTTGTTACGGTCTCCGCTAAATTCCCAGAACATTGCGCCTGCCAATCCTTTGGATGTAATATAAGAAGTTTTGTGTCCGATCGACGTCACATCGTCATAGCTAATATATGTTTTCGAAGCCGGGTTGAAGAGGTAAGGCACTTTTGCCGCGTCATTCCAGTGGCGTGTGAAGCCATTTTTGTTCAAATAATTATTTTGGATATCCGTGAAGTCAAGCATGCCAGGTTCCCACGTTCCTGTTGAAGGCCCTGTGCAATTTTGATATTCTCCATTGTTAGCCGTTCCGCAACCCGACCAGCCCCTTCCGTAAAACGGAAGTCCGAGAACCAGCTTGCTGGCAGGAACACCGTCACGAAGATGACCCTCTACAGCTGTTTGGACATTATAGGTTTGAGCATTTGGCAAACCTGCTGCTCCTGCTGCCGGATCATAGGCCAACGGCGCGTTATGTCCAGTCTGCTTTTGGAAGGCTCCATAGAAGTCGTAGGTCATAATATTGATCCAATCCACAACCCGGGCAATATTTCCAAGCTCTGTATTGGCTGCATAACTAGGGCTGGCACCAGAGGCAATCGTCAAATAGTACTGTTTGCCATCCGTTACCTCAGCCGCATCGAGTTTGTCTCTGACAGCCTGTAGCAACAACGTATAATTTTGCTTATCTGCTGGACGTTTGCTGTTTCCAGGCAAGCCTCCTTCAACTGGGTACTCCCAATCGAGATCGACCCCATCCATCTGATATTTCCGGATAAAATCTACCGAGGACTGTGCAAATACTTCCCGTGCAGCCGGATCTGCCGCTACATCAGAGAAGCGATTGGACCATGTCCAGCCCCCGATCGATATTAAAGTCTTTAATTGAGGGTTTTTTTGCTTTAATTTTGCCAATTGATTCAAATTTCCGCGGATCGGCTGATCCCACGTATCTCCTGGAAAAGATTTTTGCACATCAATCCATGGATCGCCGAGAACAACCGTACCATTTGGGGCATTAATATTGCCTACTTCATCCTGGCAAGCCCATGTTTGTGGATTGGGTCCCGTTGGATCTGGGTTGCCGTGTCTGCCATTCCAGCAAATATCCGCAAAAGCGTAGTTAATATGTGTTACTTTATTGGGATCGATATCCGTTACATTGTAGTTTCGTCCATAAGCTCCCCATGAGGGATAGTAGCCAATAATTTTGTAATTGGATACCGCTGAAGCCTCCGCTTGATTTTCCTCTGCTTGCGCCGCCTGTGCCGCCATGGGCAATACGGAGGTGACAAGCAAAGCACCTACCATTAGTACATTCCTAACACATTTCTTGAATTTCATAGTATCCCTCTCGATCTTCATGGATTTTGTTACAAATCCATCTTATTACGACTTATATCACGATATGCTAATGTATTTACATAAATGGTAATAAAAGGGTGATTCGACGCGAAAGAACATAAAAAATCCCTTCCTTCCGACCAAGGGAAGAAAAGGGAGGCTGGGAGGGCTGGGTTCAAATCTCTAGTTCACCAAGTCGAACGAGTTCGACTACTGCCTGAGATCGACCTTTGACACCTAATTTTTGCATGACATCGCTACTTTTTTATTAATTCTACATACCTATGATCCTCTGCTCCACACTCCTCGTTTCCAAAAAAGAGCTTTTTGCTTAATAATATGTTTCAAGATGTAGTTATCTGCTTTCTTTACAATCTCGTACTGCTACACTTTTACTAAAGAAGTGTTCATTAAGAAGGGATCGCCTTTCTCTACCTAAAATGTCCAATGTTCACTTCGCCTTATGATTTAATTTGCTCAATAATGATTATCCTAAATAAATTTCGGCGATTAAACCTTTTCACGAATCAATTGAGTTTACACAAAACTCTATACACATATTAGTGGTAAAATAACGGCGATCTAGAAAATTTTACTTAACAATATTATTATAGGATTCAACTCAAGCACAGATAAATCCGATAATGATGATACATATCACCAATTGTTACCAGTTACCTAATATTAAGAGTTAATATCCTTAAATTTTTCGTTTGAAAGGAATGACACTGTATTGGGATCGTTTAATTGGATTAAAAGTAAGTACATAAAAGTTATATCTTTCATTGAACAACATAGAGACAAAATACCTTTCAGCAAATTCATACTGTTATACTTGAGAATCCCCATTACTTTGAGAGTACTTGTAGCTCTCGCCTTCTTAGGTATAACTCATGAAATAATATATATAATTGGTTTTATTATCTTACAGAGTAAAGGGAAAAATGAGGTACTTTCCTTAATAACTGCTTTTCAGAATCCAATAAATTTTAATAACGAACTATATTATTATTACTCATTCGTGTATTTGTTTATCACCTTAATAGCTATTATACCTTTTGGTCTTGCTTTGTTTTATGGGACAATTATGTTACAGAAGATTAGATCTAAAAAACTATATTTCAGTTTTACATTCTTATTCTTGGGTGTACTTTTGCTCTTATCGTTTTCATTATTACATACTGCATCTTTGCTTTCTTATTACTTATTTTATTCTTCAAAATACTCCTCCTTTTGGGAAGTGGCAATTAATTACATTTTTTATGCAAAAGAAATACAATGGAATGCCTCTGCAATCGATTTAGATTCTTTTCAACAAGAAGTTTTTATTTCATTACAATCTGGAAATATGGCTGCGGTACTTTTAATATTCCTATTTTTTGTTTTTAGAAAGAAATTAAAACAATCTGAAAAAAAGCATAAAAATACATTAAAAGCAATTCTTTGTGAATCAAAAATTTCATTACATGCTTATTCAAATTGGGATTTTCTGAAATCGAATGTGTTCATTCTACATACTAGAATAATGAGCTCCATTTCATTTATTTCCTACATCATTTTACTTGTAATTTTCTCTTTTGCTATAATTCTTATATTTGTATCACATACAGCTCATCAATTCGGAGGATTCGGTAAGAATCTTGCACAATTTGATACAGATTCAGTATTAGTGAGCTATACTCTGAATGGTGAAATAAAGAAAGTAGAAGGAATTCGAATTTTTCAGGACAAAAATTACATTGTGGTAAGAGACAGCAAAAACCAAATTCATTACATTTTTACTGACCAAATTCATATTAGGAATAGACAATAATATTTCTTCCTTAAATATTAATCCGGTATAAAGAATGCTCAATTAACTAAAAATCTTCAATATATCCTTTTTCCCGTAGCAAAATATCAATATAACATAACATTTCTTTCAAATATTCAATTTACCAAAAAAGGATGATGGGTTGATTGATTTCAGATTTCAATTTCACAAAGTCAAAATAAGAATTACTATCAAAGATTCCCCTCTGTGTGAGGGGAATAGCGACTATATACCAATTACATTTCTCATTATTTCTAATCGACGTACTCTTTTGCTTCTAGATTGTGTTCCTTTAGAACTGAAGTGTTTATATTATTGAATCTCGATAAAACGTTCTGTACCGTAAATCTCTAATAGTATTACCATACGGTCTTGTTCTTTTTCTTAATACTCAGCATTGAATAGGTCGTAAACCCGCTTTATATTAGTTTGAGTCGTTTCTTCTTCAATTCCCCTAGGCTACTAATGAACTGCATATCCGCCATTCTTCGCACTTGAGTTAAAATAAATATTTTCCATATGCTTTTTCTGCGTATTACTGAATCTTTTCCCAAGTCTTGTATCACCATTTCAGATGGTGTACAGGCCTCATTATTCCCTCCCTTCACTCCCGAAATATTTTGTTAAATATCGCGATTTCTTTACTTTCATGCTATTATTCACAAAGATACAAATTAGACAATGATTACCAATTGAGGTGGTATTAAAATGGATGTACTCGTTTTTGGGATTGTGGTAATGATCTCAATTGTGAATTTGTATTATCTGCTGAAGCAAACCAATCGACATTTACAGAGAATCGAAGACCTGCTTACCAAGTTAATCGATAAGAAGGATTAACATCGTTCATCACAATTTTCTATTTGTTAAATGCTGGTAGCAACTTAGGTGCTTGTAATTGTTTCCCTTGACTTAACCAGTGGAAGAATGAGTGACCCTTTTTGAAAGACGTTGGCTGGAGTTCGACCACAACCGCAGTAAACAGTCCATCAAGCCAGCTGTCACCGCTCTAAAAAATAAGATGTCTAGCAACACCTCGCGCTGCGCCAAGGTTAGCAAAGCTTTAAAGCCTGCTCCGTTCTTGTATTGGACATATCTATTTGAGAAGCTGTCTCATCTCTCCGAGCTACCCATTCGCTGGACAAACTGCTTTCTTGGTCTTAATCGTTGCCGATCACCTGTCGTTCTTTACTTACCCAGCAACCAAAGCCCCTCAGGATGGGGGGATTCGACCTTACGTTGATCCCCGTACATAGGCAATCATGGATTTTTCTTTGAAATTGTTGCCGATTACACATTTGCCCATAAATTGGTATCAATAACAATTGATTGCAGGAGGGGAATTTATTGAAAGAAACACTAAATCAATATGGAACACCATCTGAATTATCATATAATCCCTGGCTATATTCCAATCCTTTGGGACAGGAGTGTGCATCTACCCCTATCCCATTGGATACTTTGCTTGTACGTGAAGTTAGTATGCAGTCTGGTGCTCTCCTCTTTTACAACAGCTATACCGGCCTTGGTGCGACCGGCCTACTCGACGCCGACGGAAACTATCAGTTCGTCGGTTCCATCTCCGGATTAGCAAGGGGTTGGACCCGCGTCGTCGCAACCCCCAACGGTGGCGTATTATTCTACCACGCCCCGACTGGCCTTGGAGCAATGGGCCGACTTGACGCCAACGGAAGATTTGAGTATTACTTGTGGAATATCCAAGTTGGAGTAGGCTGGACCCACATTGTGTCTGCCAACCAGGATAGTCTTCTTTTTTACAACGCCGGGGCCGGTCTTGGAAGAACTGCACGGATTGACGCAGCTGGAAACTATGGGATCGTTAGTGATCTCTCCGGTTTCTCAAAAAACTGGTTCCTCGTCACAGGAACCGCCAGCGGTGGCCTACTCTTCTACGACTACGCTACTGGTTTAGTTGCAACCGGCCGACTTGACGCCAACGGAAACTACCAGTACGTCGGTTCCATCCCTGGATTCGCAACAGGCTGGACCAATATCGTACCCGCCAATAAAGGTAGCCTACTCTTTTATAACGGCCTCACCGGCGCTGGCGCGACGGGCCTGCTCGACGCCAACGGAAACTACCAGTACGTCAGTTCCATCCCAGGATTCGCAACAGGCTGGAGCCGCATCGCCGGAAACCCCAGCGGTGGAGTATTCTTCTACAACCACGTGAACGGCCTTGGTGCGACTGGCCGGCTTGACGCCAACGGAAACTACCAGTTCGTCAAAACCATCCCCGGATTCGCGACAGACTGGACACACATTGTGGGCAGGTAGGTCGTAATGCCAACGGGGACCGCTATGGAGGTGGACGGGGCGCCAAGCGAGCATTGGTGATGGGAACGCGCTTAAATCGAAGTTCATCTGCGTTACGGCTTACATTGGCTGTGCCATTTGATAGTGATTTTCTCAAATTCCCTAAACCACCTACGGGAGGTATAGGGGATTTTTGTTTACATTTCTCGGGCTCCTACGGCCCTCACAGCGTGTCAGAAGACACAATAAATGCAAGCTGGACGCTGATTTCGATTGGTTAAAAACTTCGCATCCCCGTAAGTTGTGGACTGTCTAAACCTCTAGTCAAAATACCAAAAATCGAAAATTGTGGTGATGCCCTTGTCCACTTCAGTACCTCCAGCATAGTTTGGTACAAGGAGGTGGTAAGAAAATGGCAATGAACCCTCCAATTTTTATTGGAGCAAATAGTATTGCAACTATTGGCAACCGTTTTTTCCTAATTGTTGAGGTTGAGGCAAAAGTACCTGGAGTCGAAATTGACCCAGTTTTTGCGGTCCGTATAACCCGCGAACAAGCACGAAGGCTCCGAAATGCAGGTGTCATGAGAACAGTTATTCAGAATACACGTCCGCGGCCTAGACCTGGATTTGATGTGGAGTTTAAAGGTGTACTGTTCGCTAATGGTCGATTTTTCTCCGTTTTCGACGTTGAAAACTCAACCGATACTTCAGTACTTGTTAGAATCAGCCGTGAAAGAGCGCAAAGGCTTATTCGTAATGGAGCACGGAGAATCCCAGTGATTAGAAGAACTTTTTAAATGTCTCGGCTGGAATCTTTCAGCTAGAGCGATGGAAACCCTGTGGAGAAACTGCTACAGGGTTTTTCCTTTTACACAATCTCATGTCCTATCTAAAACGGAATGCTCCTGATAAAGCTTTTATAGGTCTCTTTTCTACTTACAAAGGGAAGAATCTGTATGAGAAATACGATTTTAAGCAGTACCCTGCTTTAACAGGAATGTTTCGAGTAGCGCCAATTTCCTTAGTTACAGGCTCCTCCAAGCTCGGGGGAGTTTTTATTATTGTCGATTTATCATTTTGAAATCGCTTTCGGGAACATACTAAATCTTCTTGCTTGTGACCCATACTCGAAAAGCGATGATAACTATTCAATCAGTCTTACATCCCCTTTAGATCAGAGCGATCTCTCCCAAGCAGTGCTAGAAACATTGCTTGCATCACGAGAGATTGGTCAAAGTTGGGCTGTAAATGGTTCCTACTCCGTGGCGCTTACGTGTACATAAGAAAAGAGCATTTAGACACAAATAAACATAAAAAAACCCTCCCTTCCGACCAAGGGAAGAAAAGGGAGGCTGGGTGGACTGGGTTCAAATCTCTAGTTCACCAAGTCGAACGAGTTCGACTACTGCCTGAGATCGACCTTTGACACCTAATTTTTGCATGACATTACTAATGTGATTGCGCACAGTCTTTTCGCTGATGAAGAGTTGTCCGGCAATCTCTTTGGTTGTCTTATCTTGGACCAAGAGTTCAAACACTTCTCTTTCGCGATTCGTTAACAACGGCTTGGTTTGGTCGCTACCCTTCAATCGTGCCACCCCTCCTTGTGGGCTCTACAGGAACAAGGTTGAGGGATTACAGAGTCACCTTATCCTATGATGGGGGGTGGGTGATGGTGCCGGAATTTCAAGGATTTTAGGCTTTTGCCTTACATCCTATTCAGAAAATGGGCAATGGGTTCCGAACACCGCTGAGAAACCTCTTCGACATCCGCCGTGAATTTTTTCGTTCGAGACGACGATGGCCTCCAGTTGTCCCCCGTTCAGATCGCGCCGAGTTCGCCTCGCCTGATGAGATTGCCATCGGAACCCAAGGCCAACACCGCCCCCGACACTCCAGTCTATTCACCCGACACATATACTGCTCCCTACAATTCGACTTCCATTCCATTATTTTTAACTGGATCAACCAAAAATGCCCTTGATTCGTAAAAATCAAGGGCACCACAACTTAAATAAACGGGGTACGACTATACGTTTGCTCGAACTTGTCACGCAATCCTTTGGCCAACAAGCTAAACGATCCAATGGCGATCATGAATGCCCCCAGTGGAACGAGGAAAATCCACGTATAGTTACTGTAAATAAAGCCTCGATAAGACCCGAGCAGCCCTGCCCATTCGTGTGTAACGGAATGATACAAAACCGGGTCAAAGGTCATGTTCGTACCACCTACAAACATGTCAAATATACCGAGAAGCCCCATCAAGGTCATGACAGCGATCATTTCTGTCACCAAGATGATACTAAGCTGTTCCTTCAAATGCGGCAAGATGTGGCGAAAGACAATTTGATTCCGGCCAGCTCCTAGTGCAACGGCAGCCAAAACATATTGTGATTCCTTAATTTGCTCGGCCTTTTGACGCACAGAAGAGGCTACAGAAGGTGTTCCAAGCACAGAGACAAGCCCTATGAAAAGGAGTACGAGCGTGAATGTTGGCAGCTCCGAATTCACATTGATTCCTCGCAAAAGAAAATACACAGGGATAAACACAGGCATATAGCTCCATGCATTTTCGATCGCCATCCACCAACGCTGCTCTTTATCTTGAATACCGATATAGAGTCCAATCCATGTACCAAATAACACGCGAATAAATGCGATCGCAAGGGTAATAAAAACAGTGTATGGCGCTCCATGGAGCAAGAGGGTCAGTAAGTCATACCCCCATTTGTCCGTGCCGAGTAAATGTTCTGCTGACGGCGGTAAGGGCGGAGCAACCATGACTTGTTTACCGTTCACAACCTCTTGACGCATCTTCGCTTGATATTCCAGCTCATAGGGAGCCACGTAAGGCCCTGCCACAGCGATCACGATCAGAAGGAACACGAAAATACTGCCTAGCCATAAAGAAAAATGGAATCGTTTTTTCATCAAAAAACCTCACTTATCCCTCATGCTGAAAAGTGACCAGCTGCTTAAATAAATGGGGTACGACTATACGTCTGTTCGAATTTATCACGCAATCCTTTGGCCAGTAGACTAAAGGAACCGATTGCAAGCATATAAGCAGCAAGTGGGATCAGGAAAATCCACGTGTAATTCGTGTAGACAAAGCTTCGGTAAGTCCCGAGCAGTCCTGCCCATTCATGTGTGGTCGAGTGAAACTCAACAGGGTCATAGTACATAGTCGTTCCGCCTACAAACAGACCAAACATCCCAAGAAGCCCCATCAACGTCATCGTGGCAATCATCTCTGTCACCAGGACAATGACCATATGCTCCTTCAAATGCGGCAGAATGTGACGAAAGACGATCTGATCCCGCCCAGCCCCCAGCGAAGTCGCAGCTAAAACGTACTGAGATTCCTTGATTTGCTCCGTTTTTTGACGGATGGACGCAGCCACTGAAGGCGTCCCAAGCACTGCCACAACCACTATAAAAAACAAGACAAGCGTAAACGTTGACAATTCTGAATTGATACTGATACCCTGCAAAATAAAATAGACAGGAATAAAAATCGGCATGTAACCCCAGGCATTTTCAATCGCGATCCACCAGCGCTGCTGCTTGTCCAATATTCCAATATACAGACCGATCCATGCTCCGATCAATAATCGCAATAACGCAATCAGGATCGTAATGAAAATGGTGTACGGTGCCCCATGGAGCAGTTTTGTAAGCAAATCATAGCCCCATTTATCTGTACCCAACAGATGCTCGCTTGAAGGTGCCAAAGGAGGGGAAATGATCACTTGCTTCCCGTTCACCATCTCACTGCGCACTTTCACCTGGTAATCGATGTCATAGGGGGCCAAATAAGGTCCGGCTACACCGATAATCATTAGAATTACTACCAAGATACTGCCTAGCCATAAAGCCCAATTGAACCGTTTCCTCATACCATACCCTCACTCATTCCAAAAGAAGTCTGGGTTATTTATACACAACCGCGCGTTCAATCACATACAGAATGAGACGAATCAATACATAGACCAAAATGGATAGCAAAATAATACCTAAAAGTCCCATGACAGCAGCATTGAATTCGTATCCGCCATCTTTGCTGAAAATAAACCGGGTCAATCCTACGACGTTTAATAAGTACTCAACAATAAACAAGTTAGCTACCGAAATCGCAATCGTCTTCTTTAAATCAGCAATAAGAAACGGCTTAATGTTTTTATAGACGTGGTGGATGAGAACATGCCAAATCCCCATCCCCTTGGCAAGTGCTGTTTTAATGTAGTCTTCGCCGCCGATTTGTGCATACTTCAGGCTGACTACCTTCATGAGAAAAATTGTGGGTCCAATTGACAGTAGCGTGATCGGAAACCAGGTACTCTCAGAGTCACTTACAGGTGACAGAGTGATAATACGAATGTTCGTCATCTTGTAAAATCCGACGGCACCCACAATCGACACAACAATCAGGATAAAATCAGGAATCGTGGCAAGCAAATTCAAAACCTTTTGAAATTGACGCACAAACCGAAAGCGCTGCAATAGCAATCCAAAAATAATACTAGCAAGGACTGCGACACTAACACTTGCGAACAGCAATTCAAAGGAGCTACTTGCAAATGGAAGGATATCCTCTGCGATGCTTCTTTCCGTTTGCCCCGAATAATAGGTTCCGAGGGAGCCTTCTGCAATCTGCTGAATCAGATGTACCGTATGGACTACGATATTTCCCGGCTCGAACACGATTTCTTCCTTTTGCGTATATAGCATGAACGGCCCACCGCAAACGACGATAACTAGGAAAAACATCCCAATTAATTGTTTTACATAGGTCAAACTCTCATACCCCCTTACTATTTCCAACAATACACTATCTATTAAAAATCATCCAGACAATAGAAAATATTTTATTTTTTTATTCTATTCAAACAGAAATAAAAAAGTGGCTGAGCAGGATAGCCTGTCAACCACTTCTCCATTCATGGGAACAGTTGATTCGAAAAAGAGGATAGCTAATCGATTACTTCGTAGAAGAAGTAGCGACACGCAGCTGCTCATTTTTCATGAGAAGATTTTGAATCGAAGCAGTAAAAGGTTTTCTTACTCCATCTTTCAAACGTGGAACCATTGGAATCATCTGATAGACCTCCTTTCTGGCAATATCTTCTTAAGAATAGCATTTTTTCTTATTTATCGTCAATTCCGGCCATTCCCAGATAGGAAGCGAGTTGATTGATTTCAGCCATGTAGATGTTTTCTTGTCCGTAATAGCCCTCCTGCTCCCCTGCAACCTGTGCAAATTTCGAATAGAGCCGGTTCAGATAAACATGATTAGCATCCGCACGAAAGGTTACTTGTTTCACATGTTCATTCTCTTCTTGGACCTGTCTGATAAGATGGCGAAAGCCTTTTAGAAATACCCTGCTCCTTCGATACTTTTCTTCAACGATGACTGAATGGATATAGCAAAATTCGCCCTCTGGATCTGGTTGCCTTTCTGCTGTCACGTATTGATAATGGCCCCAACCGACCAATTTACCTCCCTCGTCTTCTATCAGGATCAAATGAGAATCCGGGAGAAACGTCAAAATATGAGCAAGCGTGTCACTAAGGGAAAACATACGACTAAATTCCAATCGATTGCGCATAAAGAATAGCGTGAATTGGGCAAAATCATTGTCACTGGTACATTTTCTAAAATGGACATGCATCCTTTGCACACTGCCTTTCTTTTTCTATCGTTAACGTATTGGCTGTTGGACGTTCTTGCCAATCGCCGAGTGTTGGGACGTGATGTACTGGAATACCTTCAAAGGTAAGGTCAAAACAACACAAGAGGTGAGAGCCGTCACGGTTGTCGTCTGTAAAGCACCCGCTTGGTCTGTTTCTCCAAAGTGATCGCCGTCCTCCAAGATCGCAAGTCGAATCTGCTCGTCAGATTCACCAGATGTTTGAGATACTTCTACCTTTCCGCGTGCGAGGAGGTGAAACTTCTCTGCTGCTTCTCCTTCCCGAATGATCGTTTGTCCAGCAGTAAACGTCTCGGATTGAAAGAGATGCAGCATATCAGGCACGTCGACGCCTGGAACATCCATAACACCCTCTGGTCTACTCAAAGCACTTTGCTTGTCCCATAACCTTCTGTAATAGCCCCGCTTTTGCAAAAGTTGAAAATGGGTTCCGTGCTCCACTAGTTCCCCTTGCTCCAACACAAATATTTGATCCATGTCCGTTATGGTCGACAAGCGATGTGTCACCGTAATGACAGTCCGATCATTGGAAAGCTTTGCAAAAGTCTTGTTAATAGAAGCCTCTGAAATGGGATCGAGAGCAGAAGTTGCTTCATCCAGAATGAGTAATGAAGGATTGCGCAGAATCGCTCGAGCAATGGCAAGGCGCTGCCTTTGTCCCCCAGAGAGGTTGCTTCCCCCATCCATAACAAGTGTTTCGTATTTATCTGGTAGACTCATGATAAAGTCATGGATCTCCGCTTGCCGTGCAGCCATCCTCAGCTCCTCGTAGGTCGCATCGAGTTTGCCGAGCCGGATGTTTTCCGCTATTGTTCCGTGAAAAAGAAAGTTATCCTGAAAGACGACCCCTACGTGGTTACGGAAGGCTCCCCGATTACATTCATCGAGTTTTGTGCCGTTTATCTCGATCTGACCAGAACTAGGTTGATAAAAGCCTAATAACAGTTGAACGATCGTGCTTTTTCCAGAACCGCTGGAGCCAACAATCGCAACTTTTGTCCGAGCCGGAATCTGCATGCTGACCTGATTGATAGACAACTGATTTTCCTGATAACCAAACGCAACATTTTTTATGGACACCTCAGTCAAACGCAAATCGGGCTGTTCCGCTGTAGTATGGTCGACTTTTTCACTCGGTTCATTCAGTACCTTCTGGATTCGCTCCATACTGACTTGTGCATCTGTAATGAGCGGTAGCGTAAAGGTCAGATTAAACACTGCATTCCCCATCGACGTATACATGGTGAAAAAGGCAACAAGCGAACCGACAGAGATTCGCCCGGTGAGTGCCAGATAGGAACCGAAGCCAATAATCGTAAAGTTGATGAGTAGTAAGCATAGCGCAGGAATTCGTTCCAATTTCGCTGCCATCAAATTTTTATGAAAGTTGCTGACCAACAGCAATTTGAGTCTTTCATTGAATTTATCGATCATGACATCTTGCAGGTTGAAGCCCTTGATGACCATTTGCGCTTTCGTATTTTCCTGGACATCATTCGTCATTGCAGCGAGCTGTTCTTTGTATGCGGCATTGATTGCGTGGGCACGTCGGCCAAGCAAATAAGGACCTGTAAAAATCAAGATTGCTCCCACCAAGATACACAGCGCCATCACCCATTCCAAATAAAACAACACCATCGTACTAATCGTCACGACCGCCAATGACTGAATACCCGTCGTGAAGAGAATAGCCAACGATCTGTCAATGACAGGCAAATCCACTGAAAAGTAAGAGACCAGTTCACCCGAACGCGTTTTGTGGAAATAGCTGACCGGCAAATACTGCATATGCGCAAACAATTTTTGCCGCAAATCATTTTGCACACGTGCGTTTAGTTTTGCCAGCACATAATCACTGATCATTCCAGCACTGACACAGATAAACCCGCTAATCGCCAATACGATCATGATAACGGAGAAGACGTGCATATCTTTGGGAACAATCGCTCTGTCAATGATCATCTGGAAACTGAGAGGTGCCAAGGATAAAAAAAGTAGATCGAGTGCAAGCGTGAGGAAAAAAAGGGAACTCAGGAGCTTATAGGGGCGTATGTAGCCAAACAGGTTTTTGATGACGAACAGCATCGTGACGTCTCCTTCTTGGATTAGAAAAATGGTTCATGTTGAAATCTAGCTGCATAGGATTGCCAAGCCAAAAACGATGCGCGATATTCATCCAATGGACCGTTTGCCGTTTCCACAGAAGCTACTCGTTCTGCAATCTTGGTAAACAATTTGCGTAAAGAGTCGTCCGAGGAAGTCCAGAATCGAAACTCCTTCACGTCTTCCTCCATATAGGCGATATATTCGGTTACATACTGAAGGGCGTGCAAAAAAAGGCGACTGCTGCGATACTGTTCTAAAAAATAGATCACCTGAATTTGAACGATATGCTTGTCTTCGTACTGATTTTCACCTGTCCCGTAAATGTACGAAAAGGCACCGATCACTTCATCGTCATCGTTGAAGCAAAGAAATGCTTTCCCCTCCATTAAAACGGGACTCGCCAGAAAACTGAGCGCCACAGGAAAAGAATATGGCATGCGAAGCTGGTCGTAGTTTTCCAGTAAAAAAGCCATGTATTTCTCATAATACATCTCAGCTGAACAGATCGAGAAGTAATGATCCATCTCTTTCCATCCCTCCTTTGAATAATAATGTGTGGCTACGTATCCTTCACAAAAAAGACGGCCATTAGCCGCCTCTATCTTATCACAATAATTTGAATATCCAGTCTGCCCATGTCATGAAGATCGAGCGGTGCAGTCAATGCTGTCCCTGCCATGTCTTTCAAGTCATGCTGGTGTAAAAATAAGGGTGGGGTAATGTCTACAATAACACCTCGATTGGACAAAAGCGTACTCGCATTCCCGGAAATCATGTTCCCCAACTCTGAAATTGCACTTTTTCCGAGCTCATCCATCTCTTGCACGGGATAGCCACCCATCATGGCCGAGACAATGCGCAAAGCTAATTCCTCTTGCAGACCGAAAAAGACCTCACCTTGAAATTGACCTGTCATTCCGATTCGAATCCATGTATGGCCTTCTACATGGCTCCATTCTCTCTCAGCTAACTCTCCACGCGAAATGTCGACATTGCATACTTGTTGAATCACGGACGAAGCTGATTCAAGAAATGGATCAAGGTACTGGACTATCATCTGCATTCTCTTCCTTTCCCGGGCAATTCACTCTTAGAGGTTGTACTCGTATAGGACTATCATAATGTCGATTTTTGGCAGATGCAATAGGATTACGAAAACTTCATAGGCATAAGGTCACGAAAACAGGGTGTACCGGGAAAATAATCCTCTACTTTAGCCTCATGACGAATGGTATAGATGGCGGTGCACGTTCGCAAGTCTAATATTTCTACACCGATCTCATGCTTACTCAATTGCCATATCGGAACCTCGACTCGATCAAAGGCAAAAACAGTATCTCCAAATGCCAAGCACTCCTGTATACAGCGGACAGCATCGTAATGTTCATCAGCCTCAAGCAAATGAACGGGCTCCAAACCGAATTGTTCGATCAGATGAAGGCGATCCCGCAATTGCACTGCCCCACGCTTCCTTCTGACTGTCCTTCTCGGGGATAGTACAGGGTACTCTCTCGTAACATATTCCCACTTGATCCCGTGGTAAAACATCGAATAGACTCCTCCTACAAAAATTTAGCCCGGCAATAGCCTTTTCGCTGCTACTGACGGGCCCGCTACTCTATTTTTTCTTACCGACGACGTTCAACTCCGCTCGGGCTTCTCTACCAAGCGCATCAGTGGCAACAACCGTCAGTTTTTGCTTGCCTTCCTCTACCTCATGAAGCACCAAGCGAAATAGCCCACGATCATTCGCGTTGGTCTGAAAGCTTTTTGATCCATAGTTGATTTGGAGATTAACAGCACCAGCACCTGTCACCCTCCCTTCGATGGGCAGCGCTTCACCTTCCTGCCCTTCTAGCTGTTTGTTCGGCAGCTGGATCGTCGGAGCTGGCACTGTTCGCGCTTTGTAGGATATACGCTGCTCCCCATTGCTTATGACGACCGAACCTGAATTGGCATCGACATACGCATACACCAGCAGCATACTTTGATTACCTGCACCGTCTTTGCCTTCAAGCAAAATACGATTTTCTCCCTGCTTCATACTCAAAATTTGCGTTACGTATTTTTGCGCAGGGATTTCCAGTTGATCTTCTTCAAAATAGGACACGATTTGCCCATTGATACTAACCTGACCTTTATATGTTTGATCTCTGTACATAAAACGCACTGGAACCAGCATGTTCTTGGTTGCTGGATCGAACTGTACGTCTTCGCTGCCATCGTTTAGCAATTGCAGTGTCGGAGGACTTGTATCGACGATGACCCGCTGCGTGAATTGGCGCTTGTTTCCATACATATCCATTGCACTGTACATCACATAATTGAGACCTTCCGTTAATCGCAGGATGGTTTCAAATGATCCATCCGTCGCCAGCTTTACTGGTGTTTTGTTAATCGACAAGCGCACCCTGTCCATCATATCCTCGCCTGTTACTTTGCCCCTGAAGGCTACATCCGGTTGCTTGGATATTTTCAGATATGGAAACAAATCATCTGGGAACTCCACAAATGGCGGAGTGCTGTCACTTTTCCCGTTAATATGCGCCACACTGATATTCCCTGCATAATCATACGCTACAACACTCATTTTTTTATCCGGCTGATTAATGAGTGTGCTGGACACTTTTGGAGAATACGGACCTCCTACCCTTTTGCCGTTTACATAAAGGAAATAGGCTTGGATATCTTTATCGCGGCTGCTCCACTGAACCCGGTTTCCTGACACAGAAGCTGTAATCACAGGAGCTTTTGTATCCACGCGGATGGGGAGTGTCATCGTTTGCCAATTCGCATTGCGGTCGTCTATTTTGGCTTTAATGGAGAATTGGTACTGTCCATCAGGTGCCTGTATATAGGCGCCTTTTTGCGGTGAAAAGATCTTTCCGTCCCAGCTCCACGCTTCCTTTTCCGTGTAATAGTATGGCGTCCCCAGCTTGGATTGGTCGTACTTGCTCACTTTTTCATCACGCACAAGAGTGCGAATCGGCTTACCTGTCTGGTCTGTTACTTCGACGATAATATGACGGGCATTTCGTAAAAATGTAATCGAAGGAGCAGCGACATCGTAATGCCCATCCCCGTTTGGCGAAAAGGCAATATGATTGGGGTCGATTTTCGCACCTCCATCGGCTTTGACACCTGTCACACCTAGATAATCCCGATAGCGCCATTTGTCATTGCGTTTATCGTGATACCAGCTCGTCTTGACACCTGTTCGTTTTTCCTGACTTTCTGCCTCCCATACCGGCTGATCCATAATCCTTGGTTCATCCCAGTCGCCGTAGAAGCCATAAAACGCCGTGCGCAACGTAGGCAGTTCCTTATCATCTGGTTGAAAGGAAATAAATCCTTCTGCAAATTGATTGCGTGCCGAGCCTTTCGGAATCGTGAGTGTTACCTTCACTTCCTCTAGCTTCCCCGGCGCAACGGTAATCTTGGGAGCGGAAAATTGCAGTTCTGCCCCTTCGAAAAGGGTATCTGTCAGCATGTTGATCCCATTCTTACGCAAGTCAGTCATGACACCAAACTCATTTTGCAACTGATACGTAATGGGCTTTTTTCCAAACTTGTTATTAATAAACAGAGAAAAGGTCGTTGAATTCCCAATCTCTCCTAACGAGACACCTGCTTTTCCTTTTGCATTCACAACAATAGCTGGCGTCTTGATCGCTTTTCCGATTTGCATCAGTCCTGCCCCTTGAACCCGTGGGCTGTAAGGTACTTTTTTTGCTTTCTCCTTATCCGCTGCTGGAACACTGATTTGCGGATCGATAATCGGTTCTGCTGTATTCATCGCCGCAGCCTTTAACGTATCGACGAGCGATCTTCCTTGCAGGTTCCGCCCTTGCTTGAGATAGCCTTGCTTCAGTAAAGCCATCCCGCCTGCCACATGTGGCGTTGCCATTGACGTGCCACTTTTCACGGCATATTCAGACTCTCGCGTGAGTGACAAGATGCCCCCACCTGGAGCTGCAATCTCTGGCTTGAACTGCAAATCGGGTGTTGGTCCCCATGACGAAAAAGCCGAGATCGTTCCACCGTCTGGATAAGGCATTGGATTTTGTCCATATTCACCGTTAAAGGAGACCGTCACTTTCTTGCCTTTTTTAATTGCTTGTGCCATTTGCTCGCCCATGTGCTTCAAGATAGAAACAGCCGGGATTTGTTTGGCATGCTCCGCACTGATAATGAGTGGTCCCATTTCATTGTTGTAGATAACAGCACCCACTGCTCCTGCTTCTTTGGCGAGGCGCAGCTTATCGTCGAATGAAATGTCGCCTCGCTCGAGCAATACTACTTTATCTTTTACGGAAACATTGTAGTCTTCCTTCTTCCCTTTCCCCATATAGACAAGCGGATATGACTTCATCAGCGTCATGACCGGGTTTATTGCACCCCCGCCTTCCACATAGCCGGATAAATACACGACTTTCTCCATTCCGGGTACCCCTTGCACCGTGAAGCTATAGCCAGCCAGTGCTGTAGCGTTGACCGAAGCAACTGAAAACGCATCAGGGCTCAAGCCTGGAGAACCGATCATGGCGATATCCGGATTCTGTGCTCGTACCTTATCACTGCCGAAATACGCATCATTGCCGGCTGCTGCCACTACTACGATTCCATTATCGACTGCTCGCTTTACTGCCATTTGCTCTACATTTGTTTCATCCACGTAGCCTGCTGAGGAACCTAGACTCAAGTTGATGACATCTGCTTTTTTCGTAATGGAATCATTGATCGCAAATAAAATCGATTCACCTAGCCCAGGAACCTCGCTTTGATAATTGGAAAATACTTTTTGGCTGATGAGCTGGGCTTCAGGAGCAACCCCTTTTACTTTTCCGTTCGCACCAATAATTCCCGCCACATGGATACCATGCTGAGATTCCGATACGTCTTCTGTTGTTTGCGTACGGTCAGCCCAGTTAAAGCCAGGGATCACCTTATGGGAAGAACCTGACTTTTGCATGGCTGAACGCTTATCATGCGGGGCAGGCAAATCGGGGTGGCGCGGATTGACTCCCGTATCGATCACGGAAACGAGCATACCTTCTCCTTTTACGCCTGCTTCCTCCCAAGCCTTAGTCGCCTCAATCATTTCCAGCGAATCGACAGGTGCGGATTTTAATTGCTCTCCTCGCAGTAGAAGTTCTTGACGTTGCCATTCATCTGCCTTTGTCTTATATTCCTTGTCCGCCTTGCCTGTATGTAATGGCTCGTGCATTTCCGCGAGATCCTGCAAAATCTGCGTACGAATGGTCGCCGTTCCTTCAAACGCTGTAGTGCTGACAGTCGTTGCGGGAAGCAAAGCCAATATTAATCCAATGCTGCATACCTTTTTCTTCATCGTTTGCCCCCTTGCTGGAAGTCATTCCATTATGTTTTCAGTTTTCACTAGGAATCGCTTGGGTATTCCCTTCTTTTCGCGAAGGTTGACAAACGAAGTATTTTCAGCCTATATTTAAGTGCATTAAATATTACATATCAAATATTCCCGATAACGAAGAAATAGATCAAATAAGGAGACGATACGAGCATGCCCTCCCCCTTAACAGATACGCTTGAGCGCTTGCAGGAGGCGTTTCGTACCATTATGCGTACGATGGGAACGCAATTAGCCGAACCTGTCTCTGGTTTGACTGGCCCGCAATTCTACATCCTTCATCAGTTGGAACAGAAGGAAAAATGCACCGTTGGAGAATTGGCTGAATCAATGGGGGTCAAACCAAGCGCAATCACAGCGATGGTCGACCGTTTGGATAAACACGGTTTCGTCGCCCGTGATCGTGATGAGGAAGATCGCCGAGTGGTTTACATCAGCTTGCGAGATTCTGGCAAAAAAATTCTGCAAGTAGCCAAGCACAATCGGAGAGAAAAGCTAAATAAAATGTTTGCTCACCTCAGCGAAGATGAACTCCAGCACTTTGTCCTCATTTTTGAAAAGCTGGCGATGGCGGCCGTCATCGAGGCGAGTGAATAAACTCCTTGTACGTTGCTGTTGTGGTGGGGAGAAAACAGGAGAAAACGCTCAGCTTCTAGGGCCACCCCCTCGGGGATTGACTGCACGACTCCATGCAAAAAGCGAAACCGCGTCCAAAGTTGTCCTCTCAGGATGTGTTTCAGAGGTGGACGCTTAAGAGCGTGTTTCGCTTTTTGCATTGCGTCTCGGTCGGTGTCCCTAAGATCTTCGCTTATTTCTCCTGTTTCCTCTACGAGCTTTCCACGTGATCCAATTTTTTAAATCCTTCAAAGAATGAAATACCTCATCTGTTACGCCAGAGAAGAATATTTCCAGACGTAGCGACTTGTGGAGTCCTACCGAGCGGAGAAGGGATTTGCGGGCAAAAGAAACGCAACGTGCCCGTGCTACGAAGCGGCTACCACTTTTGCGTTTCCCCGCGAATCCCTTCGGAGCGGACAGTCTCAACCCCCAGCGGGACGGAGCCTGGAGCCTAGCCTGGAAATATTCTTCTCTCCACTACAGCCACATATACAGTAAGCACCTAAACAAACTTTCTTAAACTGAAAAAAGGCGTGCTTTCCGGATCACCGGCGCACGCCATTTCTTCGTTTATTAGGAGAAGAAGAACTTCTTCACTGCATGTTTGGTTGTTTCTTTGTTCATGTGAGCGATCGACGTTGTCAGCGGAATGCCTTTTGGACATGCTTGTACGCAGTTTTGCGAGTTACCGCAATCACCGATACCGCCATCTTCCATCAGGGCTTCCAGACGCTCATGCTTGTTCATCATACCCGTTGGATGCTGGTTGAACAGACGAACCTGCGAAATCGCAAACGGACCGATGAACTCAGCCTTCGCATTCACGTTCGGGCAAGCTTCCAAGCAAACACCGCACGTCATGCACTTCGAAAGCTCGTACGCCCATTGACGTTCAACTTCCGGCATGCGAGGACCTGGTCCCAGATCATGCGTACCATCGATTGGAACCCACGCTTTTACGCGTTTCAGCGCATCGAACATGCGGCTGCGGTCAATCGACAAGTCACGTTGTACAGGGAAGGTGCTCATTGGCTCAAGACGAATCGGCTGTTCCAGTTTATCAACCAGTGCCGAGCAAGCTTGGCGCGGTCTTCCGTTAATAACCATCGAGCACGCACCGCATACTTCTTCCAAGCAGTTCGATTCCCAGTTTACTGGAGACGTTTTTTGACCTTGTGCGTTGAGTGGATTACGTTGAATCTCCATCAAAGCACTGATCACGTTCATACCAGGACGGTAAGGGATTTTGAACTCTTCCTTGTACGGAGTGCTGTCAGGGCTATCTTGACGAGTGATAATCAAATGAATCAATTTTTCTGCCATGATCAGTTTCCTCCTCTCTTATTTCTTGTCAGACGTATAGTCACGTTTACGTGGTGCGATCAGGGATACGTCGATGTCTTCATAGTAGATTTCAGGCGCAGTCGTTTCAGCATTGTACTTCGCCATTGTCGTCTTCATGAAGTTCTCGTCATCACGCTCAGGGAAGTCAGGCTTGTAGTGAGCACCGCGGCTCTCGTCGCGCTTGAGCGCACCGATCGTAATCGCGCGGGACAGTACGAGCATGTTCCAGAGATGACGGGTAAACGCCGCACCAGAGTTGCTCCATTTATTTGTATCGTTGATGTTGATTTTCTTGTAGCGTTCCATCAGTTCAACGATCTTATCATCCGTTTTTTGCAGACGGTCGTTGTAACGTACTACCGTTACGTTGTCAGTCATCCACTCACCCAGTTCCTTGTGGATCAGGTAAGCATTTTCTGTTCCGTCCATTTTCAGGATGCTGTCGTATTTCGCTTGCTCTTGGCTAGTAAAGCCATCGAAGAGCGTGGAAGACAGATCATCAGAGGAATTTTTCAAGCCTTTGATGTACTCGATCGCTTTTGGACCTGCAACCATACCGCCATAGATCGCGGACAGGAGGGAGTTCGCACCCAAACGGTTAGCACCGTGCTGAGAGTAATCGCACTCACCTGCTGCAAACAGACCAGGGATATTGGTCATTTGGTTGTAGTCTACCCACATACCGCCCATGGAGTAGTGAACCGCAGGGAAAATCTTCATTGGAACTTTACGTGGGTCATCCCCAACGAATTTTTCGTAAATCTCGATAATACCGCCCAATTTTACATCCAGTTCTTTTGGATCTTTGTGGGACAGGTCGAGGTATACCATGTTTTCGCCGTTGATACCCAGCTTCATATCTACGCAAACGGAGAAGATTTCGCGAGTCGCGATGTCACGCGGTACCAGGTTTCCGTATGCAGGGTATTTATCTTCCAGGAAGTACCAAGGTTTACCGTCTCTGTACGTCCATACACGGCCACCCTCACCGCGAGCAGACTCGGACATCAGACGCAGCTTGTCGTCGCCAGGGATTGCAGTTGGGTGAATTTGGATCATCTCACCATTGGAGTAGATAACCCCTTGTTGATACGCCGCAGACGCTGCTGTACCTGTATTGATAATCGAGTTCGTCGATTTACCGAAGATGATACCAGGTCCGCCTGTTGCCAAAATAACGGCATCCGCACGGAAGGATTGAATTTCACCGGAACGCATGTTTTGTGCAGTAATCCCGCGACAGGTTCCTGTATCGTCCAAAACGGCTCCGAGGAAATCCCAATATTCGTACTTGGTTACCAGACCTTCAGCTTCATAACGGCGTACTTGTTCGTCCAATGCGTACAAGAGCTGTTGTCCAGTTGTCGCACCCGCAAAAGCGGTACGGTGATGTTTGGTTCCCCCGAAACGACGGAAGTCCAACAAACCTTCTGGCGTACGGTTAAACATAACGCCCATACGGTCCAACATATAGATGATGCCAGGTGCTGCATCGCACATTGCTTTAACCGGCGGTTGGTTTGCCAAGAAGTCTCCGCCATATACTGTATCGTCGAAGTGCTCCCATGTGGAGTCGCCTTCCCCTTTGGTATTTACCGCTCCGTTAATACCGCCCTGCGCACAGACAGAGTGGGAACGTTTTACCGGAACCAGGGAGAACAGCTGAACAGGAACGCCTTTTTCTGCTGCTTTGATGGTAGCCATCAAGCCGGCCAAACCCCCACCGACAATGATCAGTTTACCTTTTGCCATGAGTTTTGTCCCCCTATCCCTACAAAATGAAAGCCGACATCGCACGCAAGCCGATGAAGGTTACAACTACGAATACGCCCAAAGTCACGAATGTTGCAATACGTTGGGAACGCGGCCCAACTGTAATTCCCCAGTGAACAAGGAACGACCACAGTCCGTTGGAGAAGTGGAAAGTCGTGCTAATAATCCCGATTGTGTAGAATACGATCATTGCAGGACTGCTCAAAATGTTTGCCATCATGTCATAATCCACGTGTGCACCCAGTGCTTTTTGGATACGGGTTTCCCAAACATGCCAAACAATAAAAATGAGGGTAATGACTCCTGTAACGCGTTGCCACAAGAACATTTGGTTTCGGAAGTAACCGAAGTTCCCTACGTTATGCTTCGCTTGGAACGCAATGTAGAGACCGTAAACTGCGTGAAACAGGATCGGGAGGTAGATCAAGGCAAATTCAAGTACTAACAGAAATGGAAGGCTTTCAATGAAGCCTACTGCCTGGTTGAAAGCTTCAGGCCCACGAGTCGCTTGATAGTTGGCGGTCAAGTGGAACACGAGGAAGAGCCCGATCGGAAACAAACCAAGAAGTGAGTGTAGCTTGTGACTGAGAAAGCTATGGCCTTTCGCCATACAATGGTCCCCCTTTCAATGTATGTAACTCTCAATTCTGTGAAAAACGTCAAGCATCACCGCAAGCGGTCCAAAACGGTTTTCGGCCGTTTTGATAGACCTTTCCCCAATATCCTAACCCATTGCCTCACCCATTAGACATAGCAAAACCTCCACGATCATTTTATGAAGAGCATCTTGACGCTGTTCACAAAAAGACTGCGTTCGCTAGATCATATGAATTTGTCGGAATGTGTCAAAATTCGAGAAAAAGTTGGGCAAAACTTTGACCAAATCCAATTGTACTCTTGTCGACACAGAGCGTCAAGACAATCAATGTACTAAATACATTGATAGAATAACTTTGTTTAGTCCAGCTATTTTTTCTATTACGATGTCATGAATGTGAGCCCATCCTCATAATCTAGTACAGACAGGAGGGAAGCACATATGAAAGAGAAGGATCAGCTAGCAGCACTGTTGCCACCGGAGACCATTCCCTATGCGGAAAGAATGAATATGCCCTATCTTGGCTATCATCTTCTACGTGAAACGCTGACCAGCACCCTGTTAGGTGATAGTGAAAACCATATCCTCTATTGGATTGGAAAAAACATGGGCCGCCAAATCCCCATTCAATCAGCAACTGGCCCGATTATGCCTTTTATTCGACTCGGATTAGGCCAGCTAGACGTCGTGGAGGAGACCCGGCAAACTATCGTCTATTCGCTCACTCATTCTATTTTTAGCTACCAGTCTATAGAGAGACTGGCATGCAGTCTTTCTTTTGAGGCTGGAATCATCGCTGGTATGATTGAGCAGTGGAAAGAAAGAGAAGCGTTCAGCAAAATCGAGTTGGAAAGCCCTTCAGACATACGTATATCTGTACAAGTGGCGTCATGAAGAAAATGCCCCCTCTACCTATAACAAAGGGAGAGGGAGCATCCATATTTTATACTCCGTGCACAACCGCGGTTTCCTCGACATCCAGACCATATGCCGAATGAAGACTGCGAACAGCCAGCTCCGTCAAGGCTGCTGGAATGACGCAAGAAACCTTGATATCAGACGTAGATACCATTTTAATAGAAATTTCTTTTTCTGCCAGGACGCGGAACATTTCAGCAGCTACCCCTGGATTGTTGATCATACCCGAGCCAACAATTGATACCTTGGTCAAGCCTTCCTCGAAATCGACTTTTTCAAAGCCAAGCTCGTTTTTGTTTCTGTCCAGCGTATCCAGTGCTTTTTTCAGGTCATCCGCTGCAACGGTAAAAGAAATGTTCGTAACAGACGCATCATAGGAGCTTTGGATAATGATATCGACGTTCACCTGATTGTCCGCCAGCGTATTGAACAGACGGGAAAGCGTCCCGACCTTGGCAGGCATGCCGACAACCGTGATTTTGGCTACATCTTCATCGTGTGCAACTCCACTTACTACTCTTCCTGTTTCCATGTTGGCAACCTCCTCAACGTACGTACCATCTTCGGCAGTAAAGCTGGAGCGGACGACCAGCCTTACCTTGTATTTTTTCGCAGCCTCTACTGACCTTGGATGAAGAACCCCTGCACCGAGGTTCGCCAGCTCCAGCATCTCATCATACGAGATCGTATCCAGCTTGCTCGCTGCTGGAACCATTCGCGGATCAGCTGTATACACCCCGGACACGTCCGTAAAGATTTCGCATTTCTCAGCGTTCAAGCTCGCTGCAAGTGTAACCGCAGATGTATCCGATCCACCGCGGCCGAGCGTCGTAATTTCACCTTCGTCACTGATCCCTTGGAATCCTGCCACGATCACCACACGACCACGGCCGAGCTCGGATTGAATCCGCTCTGGATCAATCTGCTTGATCCGTGCTCTTCCGTGAATCGCCTCCGTAGTGATTCCAGCTTGCCAGCCCGTAAGAGAAATGGCGTCGTAGCCTTTTGTATGCAAAGCCATCGACAAAAGCGCGATCGATACCTGCTCCCCCGTGGTCAGCAGCATATCCATTTCACGCTCGGATGGGTATGCGCTAATCTGCTTGGCCATGTCTACCAACACATCAGTAGATTTCCCCATTGCAGAAACAACGACTACCACATCATGTCCTTCCTCTTTGTAGCTGATAATTCGATCCGCAACTCGTAAAATTCGCTCAATGGTACCTACAGAGGTGCCTCCGTATTTCTGCACGATCAACCCCATGCGGCTTCTCTCCCTTTTTCTCATATCCAATTTGGTATTTATCTCGTATTGTATGGTTTTTCACTATTCTCTCTATAAGGAAAAGTCTTGCATTTTTATTTTACAAAAAAGGCACCGACAAGGAATAAGACCTGCCGCTGCCTATTGTTTCGACATACCGGTTCCTCCCTCCCAATACACGCGGACAACGAAGATTGACAGTAAGCACCATCAAAACTCACATTGACACACCGTGAGATAGCTCTCCATCTGACAATTGGTCATTGTGCAGATGACAGTCCTGCATTTGTTCAACGCAGACCCAGCATGGAGAAAAGCGGGTTTCCCTCCACACTTCGGCGAATTCCCCTTTCCCGTCCCCTTCACAGATACCCGATCTCAGGGTGGTACTCTTGGTTTTCGCGCCTCTACCTCACTCCATAATGGAAGTGAGGCTAACTATTCTGTTTGAATCGGATTATATCATGAGTCTAAAAATGGATCAATTCCTTTTTAGAGGTTATTCCAAAAGTTACATTTGCTATGTGTCCAGCTTACGCAGATGCCCGATGATTTCTTTTGCCAGCTTGTCGCCGATCCCTAGTTGGCGGAAGTCTTCAACGGTCGCCTCACGCATTTTTTTCAACGAGCCAAAATGAGAGAACAACAGCTTGCGTCGTTTCTCACCGATACCCGGAATTTCATCCAACTGCGAGGAAAGCATCGTTTTCGTCCGGGATTGTCTGTGGAACGTAATAACAAAACGGTGGACTTCATCTTGGATGCGCTGCAACAAATAAAACTCATAGCTATCACGTCTAAGATTCACAGGCTCTGGCGGATCTCCGTACATGAGCTGAGCAGTGCGGTGCTTCTCATCCTTCGCGAGTCCACAGACGGGAATATAGAGACCCAGCTCGTTTTCCAGCACGTCCATAGCCGCGCTGATTTGGCCCTTTCCACCATCAATCACAATCAGATCGGGCATAGGCTGGTTTTCTTTCAACAGGCGAGAGTATCGACGGCGAACGACTTCGCGCATGGAGCCGTAATCATCTGGTCCCTCGACGGTTTTGATCTTGAATTTGCGGTATTCCTTTTTGTCAGGACGCCCGTCTGTAAACACAATCATCGCAGACACAGGCTCTGTTCCCTGAATGTTGGAGTTGTCAAACGCTTCAATTCGATGAGGAACCGGAATCCCTAAAATGTGACCGAGATTGTGTACCGCTTGGACTGTACGAGCATCGTCCTTGGACATCAGCGCGAACTTCTCCTGCAAAGCAATACGGGCGTTCTCCGAAGCCATCTTCACGAGCTCATGCTTTTTGCCTCTTTTCGGAGCATGGACTTTGATGCCCAGCCACTCACTCAAAAGCTCCGGTTCACTCTCTTGCGGGAGCAAAATTTCTTTTGGCAGTGCATTTTGCTTGTCGTAGTAGAACTGGCTCACATAAGACATGAAGTCTTCAGTTTCGCTTCCATAGTATGGAAAGGAGGTCGTCTGACGCTCGATCATCTTCCCTTTTCGCATATAGAACACCTGAATGCACATCCAGCCTTTTTCCACAGCAAACCCGATAATGTCGCGGTCTACCGTATCGGTGAACGTGATCTTCTGCTTCTCCATCACCGCTTCGATGCTCTTGATCTGATCGCGATATTCCTTGGCGCGTTCGAACTCCATGTTTTCTGCGGCTTGCAGCATTTTTTCCGTGAGGGTTTGCTTCATTTCCTCATGGCCACCATCGAGGAATCGGCTGATTTCATCCACCAAACGCTGATTTTCCTCTGCCGATACCTCGTACACACAGGGCGCTAGACATTGTCCCAAATGGTAGTAAAGACAAACCTGCTTGGGCATATTGCGGCATTTGCGCAACGGATAGAGGCGATCAAGCAGCTTCTTCACCTCGGAGGCATCTCCAGCATTCGGATACGGACCGAAATACTTGGCTTTATCTTTTAGTACCTTACGGGTAATCTCCAGGCGTGGCTGCGCCTCATTCGTAATTTTGATGTACGGATACGTCTTGTCGTCGCGGAGCATGACATTGTAACGAGGGTCATGCTCCTTGATCAGGTTGCACTCGAGGATGAGCGCCTCAATTGCTGAGGATACCACAATGTACTCAAAGTCCACGATCTCACTGACCAACAGCTGCGTCTTTCCGTTATGACTGCCTGTAAAATAAGAGCGGACGCGGTTTTTCAGCACCTTGGCTTTTCCTACGTAAATGATTTCCCCGCTCGCATTTTTCATCAGGTAGCAGCCTGGCTTATCTGGCAGGACGGCCAGCTTGTCTTTTAAGGAGCTGTTCATGGCTGCCCCCTCCTCTTTGCTCTATATCTGCCTTGCATCTATTTGTTCTTGTGGAATGGCTTTTCCAATACATACAGTTCATCTTCTAAGGAACTCATCCGTTCCACCAGCAGCTTGCGGCTGTCTTGTACCCCTTGATTGTAATAGAAGGGGCCGAGTTCTTTCGAAAAAAAGGCAATCAACTCTTCCGTCTCCCAATTGCCGAGTGTCTCCGACCGTTCTTCTTTAAAATAGCGCTGTACTTGATGAACAAGATATTCCATTTGCTCTCTCGTCAATTTGGTTGGCATCGTATCCGGCTTCCTTCCCTTTTTCGCATCATAAGAGAATATACGTTCTATCCTTCATAGTACCATGGAATCCATACGAAAAAAACTGCCGCCTCATTCCATGGCGACAGTTTTTTATAGGCAGACTAGTGCTTGCGACCGCCCAAATATGCTTCTTTTACACGCTCGTCGTTTAACAACGCTACTCCTGTGCCATCCAATACAATTTGCCCTGCCTCCAGTACATACCCGTAATCAGCAATTTTGAGGGCCTGTTTGACATTTTGCTCTACGATGAGGACGGTTGTACCTTCCGCATTGATTTCTTTGATCACCTTGAAAATGTCCGCCACCACGATGGGAGCCAAGCCCATCGACGGCTCGTCCAAAAGCAACAGCTTCGGTCGAGACATCAATGCGCGGGCAATGGCTAGCATTTGCTGCTGACCGCCAGACATCGTCCCCCCCAATTGAGAAAGCCGTTCCTTGAGGATAGGGAACCAGGCCATCATCTTTTCCATGTCGTCCTTGATGCCTTGTGCATCGTTGCGCTGGAATGCACCCATCTCCAGGTTTTCCAGCACGGTCATCTTCCCGAGGATCGCACGTCCTTCTGGTACCAAAGCCAGTCCAGCTTTTACGATCTGATGTGGTCTCGAACCCTCTATACGTTTACCGCAAAACGTAATCGTCCCTGCTTCAGGCTTCAGTTGACCTGCGATCGTACGCATGGTTGTAGTTTTGCCCGCTCCATTCGCCCCGATCAGCGAAACGATTTTGCCCTCAGGGACTTCCAGCGTGATCCCGCGAATCGCTTTGATTTGACCGTAGGAGGTCGTCAAGTTTTGTATGTTCAGCATCTTATTCGTCCTCCTTGCCGAGGTAGGCTTCAAT
This sequence comes from Brevibacillus sp. MS2.2, assembly GCF_013284345.1. Taxonomy (NCBI): domain Bacteria; kingdom Bacillati; phylum Bacillota; class Bacilli; order Caryophanales; family Paenibacillaceae; genus Brevibacillus; species Brevibacillus sp. MS2.2. The sequence goes on along the minus strand of NZ_JABSUZ010000013.1, from coordinate 94,861 downwards.
CACATCTGGATTGTTTTGTACCTCTGCCGGGGTTCCGTCGGCAATTTTGACCCCAAAGTTGATACATACGACCTTTTCACACAGGTTCATGACCAATCCCATATCGTGTTCGACCAATAGGACAGTCGTCCCGTCATCGCGAATTTTTTTGACCAGCTCCATGAGTGCTTTCGTCTCAGTCTCGATCATTCCGGCAGCAGGCTCATCCAAAAGTAAGAGCTTTGGCTCAGTAGCCAGTGCCCGTGCAATCTCCAGACGCCGTTGTTGACCGTAAGCCAATGTATCCGAGCGCACATCAGCAATGTCAGACAAGCCTACGAATTCGAGAAGCTCCTCTGCTTTTTTGGTAACCGCCTTTTCTTCCGCACGTTGTCCCGGTGTTTTCAAAAGGGAAGCCCAGAAGCCTGCCTTCATGCGCGAATGACATCCTACCTTCACGTTGTCCAACGCACTCATGTGACCGAAGAGGCGAATATTTTGGAACGTCCTCGCAATCCCCATTTCAGTAATTTTGTTCGGTGCTATTCCATTTAACTTTTGTCCGGCAAAAGAAAAAGTCCCCGTCGTTGGTTCGAATATGCCCGTTGCCATATTGAAAATCGTCGTTTTCCCCGCACCATTCGGACCAATCAAGCCGACAATTTCTCCCTCTCCGACAGTAAAAGAAACGTCACGAAGAGCGGTGATGCCGCCAAAGCTTTTTCCTACGTTCGCAAGTTCCAGCAACATCCTATACGCCCCCCTTCGCTTCCTTATCCGATGACTTGCCCCGACGACGCTTGAACAGCTTTTGGAACGTGTCGGCACCGATCAAGCCATGCGGACGGAACGCCATTACTCCGACCATGATCAAGCCGTACATGAGCATTTTGTACTCGGCCAAACCACGCAGCACCTCCGGCAATGCCGTAAGAACCAAGGCACCAAACAGCGGCCCCCATACGACTTCGCTGCCGCCGATCACGGCATAAGACAGTATCTCTACGACTTTATGATAGTTAAAATCATCTGGCGTAATGGTCGTCGTAATGTGAGCGAACAATCCTCCACAGACCCCTGCCAAAATTGAACCGATCACAAAAGCAAGCATTTTGTAATAGTTGACTTGCAATCCCATCGCTCGTGCCGCCGTTTCATCTGCTTTGATCGCTTCAAAAGCACGCCCCAGACGCGAACGGTTCAGACGCAGCGTCAGGAAAAGCACGAAGGCAAACAGGAGCAGCATAAACACAAAGGTCGATAATGACTTCATTTGCATAACCGAAATGCCAAGGGCTTGCGCTTTTAACCCCATTGCTTTTTCAAAATCGTACAAGTAATTGCCTATCGATTGAAGTCCGGTCAATCCGAGGGCGCCATTTGTAATCTCCATATTGAGAAAAATAACGCGGATCACTTCACCAAAGCCAAGCGTAGCAATTGCCAGGTACAAGCCGTGGAGCTTCAATGTCGGAGCACCGATCAAAAGGGCAATCAGCCCAGCCGCCAGTCCTCCGATTATGATGGCGATAAACAGAGGCATGTCCGCTTGCTTCGTCAAAATACTCGCCGTAAAAGCACCAATGCTCATAAAGCCCGCATGCCCCAAGGAAAGCTGGCCCGTCGAGAGCGTAATGTAAATACTGATCGCCAAAATACTGTTTAACAGGATAAAAGTAAATACCTGTAAGTTATATGGATTGAGAATGTCCAATGTCTGCACCTCCCTTACGCTTTGCGTCCAAATAGTCCTTCCGGCTTCAAGAGTAAAATGAGAATGATCAAGCCAAAAGCAACCGCATCCCGATACGACGAGTCTCCGTACGCGACGGTAAACACCTCGATAATCCCAAGCAATACGCCACACACCATGGCCCCGGGAATGCTGCCTACCCCGCCTAAAATCAAAACGGCCAAACCTTTGAAGCCAAGGGTCATCCCCATCGTTGGAATGAGAGCAGAGTACGCCATCCCGATCAAAATGCCTGCGACACCTCCCAGTGCCGAAGCAAGCATGACGGTCACGACAATGACCATATTCGTGTTAATCCCCAAAATATTTGCTGTATCCGTATTTTCAGCCGTCGCGCGAATGGCTTTTCCCATTTTCGTTTTTTGAATCCAGAAATGCAGGACGAACATTAGCAACACAGAAATCCCCAAAATAACGAGATCGACGCTGCGAATTTGAATGAGCCCCAAGTCAAAAGTGGTATCCCCGAAAGACTGCGGGAACGCACGGGAGTCAGCACCGAAAAACTTGTGCATGGCTTCCTCCATCAAAATGGCAAATCCAATCGTACTGATCAGCGATGCCAGATGGGGTACATTTTTTTTACGAAGTGGGCGAAGCGCCGTATACTCCAGCACAAGACCCAAAATGGCCGAAATCACGACCGCCACGATCAGCGCTACCCCTAATGGCATATTCAGGCTGGTCATCAATACCAAGCCAACCAGTGATCCAAAAATAAAAATTTGGCCGTGTGCCATATTAATGATTCCCAGGACACCAAAAATGAGCGTATAGCCCAATGCGATTAATGAATAAGTGCTACCAACTGTCAAACCGTTGACTAATTGCTGCCAAAACAAATGCCTCACCTCACTGTTAAGTGGTTCATAGCCACCGATGATTGCGTTATTCTCGCTGGATCAGCAAGCGAAGAGCATTCTGGTACTTTCTGATCCAGCGAGATAACGGATAGAAAAAGAAGCCCGGAGCGACCCCGGGCACGATGCTATTCAAACGGGACGAATTTGCCTTCTTTTGCGACAACGACAACCGCATCACCAATCGGATTGCGTTTCTCGTCAAAAGACAGTTTGCCGGATACACCTGTGAAGTCTTTTAGCTGAGCCAATTGTCCGCGCAACTCTTCGCGATCTGCTTTTCCAGCGGCAAGCAGTGACTGCGACATGATATACAGCGAGTCGTATGCTTGGGCAGCGAACTGGTCAGGCTTTTTGTTGTATTTGGCTTCGAATGCTTTTACGAAGGCTTGTACTTTATCATCTTTCTTTTCAGGGCTGAATGGAGTCGCAACGATCAAGCCCTCAGCAGCTGGACCAGCAATTTCGAAAACCTTCGGATTATTGAAGCCATTCCCACCAAGAATGGTCCCTGTAAAGCCCAGCTCACGTGCTTTTTTCACAACCATGGAGCCTTCTTTGTACAAAGCGGACACAAGCAAAGCGTCTGGGTTTGTTTGCTTCAACTTTGTCAATTGTGCCGAGAAATCCACATCGCCATTTGCGAAAGTCGCTTCGCCGGTAATCTCCAAGCCCAGCTTTTCAGCGGTTGCTTTCATGACCTTGTAGCCATTCACGGAGAAGTCATCGTTGGATGCATGGATGAGTGCTACTTTTTTCAAGCCATTTTTCTCCACGGCTGCTTTCATCGCTGTCGGGATCGCAATGGATTCAGGCAAAGAATTGCGGAACACGTACTCCCCGATATCATTGATTCCTTCTGACGTGTTGGAGATACCAAAAATCGGGGTTTCCGCCTCGTTTGCCACTGGTCCTGCTGCAAACATTTCACCGGAAAGTGTCGGTCCGATGATCGCCACGACATTATCCTGATTAATCAGTTTATTTACCGCATTAATCGCGCCTTCTTTTTCTCCGGCGGAGTCTTCAAACTTCAGTTCGATCTTGAGCTTCCCTTTGTTCGCTTCATTCAGCTCGCCCAGCGCCAGCTCCAATCCTGCTTTTTGCGCTTCTCCATAAGCTGCGCCAGATCCAGAGAGGAAACCAACGACACCGATTTTTGCTTGAATCTCTTGTCCTTCGGTGCTAGCTGCTTGTCCAGAGCCACCTTCTCCTGTTGCAGGAGCACTTGTATTTCCTCCGCTTGAACATCCGACCATCAATACCGCCCCTAGCGAGATTGCCGCCAGCGAGCGCATCAAATGAAATCCCTTCATTAGAAAAGCCCCCTTTATTTTCGAAATAAATTGAATATATGAAGTTTAATCAAAGTATTCTAAAAACGCAATTATTTTCGTTCAAGTAAACTTAATTTTTTGACAAACGATCGCTCAGAATTCCATTTCCACTTCATGAAAAAAAGCGGCACATTACATGCCGCTTTACTCATTGCATTGCTCTTACAGATGTTTGCCTACAGTTGCCATGAGCGCTTCTTTTGGTTGGAAGCCGATCACTTTGTCAACTGGTTGACCGTCTTTAAATACGATCAGGGTTGGGATGGACATTACACCAAAACGACCAGCAGAATCTGGGTTGTCATCCACGTTTACTTTGACGATTTTGAGCTGGGAGCCCACTTCACCGTCGATTTGCTCCAGTACAGGAGCGATCATTTTGCAAGGGCCGCACCATGGAGCCCAGAAGTCAACCAGGACTGTACCGCCTTGCTCTACTTCCTGGGAAAAGTTTTGGTCGGTAGCATTTACAATTGCCATAGAAGTTACCTCCTTGAATTTCAATTACTAAATAAAGGTTCCTAACGGTTATCAGTATATCATTCAAACACCAAATTGACTACGCCGCTCCACACTTTGCCCTGCACTTCTCGTTATAGTCTGTCCAGTCTGGCCGCACCTTATTGCCCGACTTGCTTTAGCCGGTTAATCTCCCGTTCATGGTCACTTACTTTCCGATGCAGCAGATCAAGGTCTGCATCGATATGTTTATTTTGGCGTTCCAACCTGTCTAATCGTCGCGTAGCGTCATCGCGGAATTCGTACATTTCATCCCGAAACACGTACATCTCATCTCGAAACACGTACATCTCATCTCGAAAATCATACATTTCTTTCTTAAACTCGCGTAGCTCCTCCTGCGTATCTTTAACCAATCGGTTATTCTCTGCCACCATGTGTATCAGTTGTTGCAAAAGCTGTTCGCTCATCCCGATCACCTCTCCTTACTGCCTATTATACCAAGCATGGAAAGCATAAAGTAAGCCTTATGGACAAAAAAAGCGCCCCCAAAAGGAGCGCCTTGTACCGTCTTTCTGTTATACCAACACTTTTTTAAACTCAGCCGTCAGCAATGGCAGTACTTCGAACAGGTCGCCTACGATACCGTAATCAGCCACTTGGAAGATTGGCGCTTCCGGATCTTTGTTAATGGCAACAATGACCTTCGAGCTGGACATACCAGCCAAGTGCTGGATCGCTCCCGAAATCCCGCATGCGATATAAAGATCAGGTGTTACAACCTTACCTGTCTGTCCGATCTGCATGGAGTAGTCGCAATAGTCTGCGTCGCAAGCGCCACGAGATGCACCAACAGCCGCACCGAGCACTTCCGCCAGATCGTACAACGGCTGGAAGCCTTCTGCACTCTTCACGCCACGTCCACCGGAAATCACGACTTTTGCTTCGGAAAGGTCTACTTTGCCGCTTGTTTTTCTTACAACATCTTTTACGATCGTGCGCAAATCCTTGATTTCCAATTCAACTGGAACCACCACTGCCGTTTTCGAAGAGTCAGCAGCGCCGATGGCAATGTTGTTTGGACGAATCGTAATAAATGTTGTTCCATCAACGAATTTGCGTGATTGCGTTGCTTTTCCTGCATAGATCGGGCGAACAAAAACTGGGCCAGCTTCTACACTTGTTACGTCCGAAACTAGACCGTAACCAAGTCTCGCTGCTACGCGAGGTGCGATATCACGACCGATCGCGGTGTGCCCCAAAACTACTGCATCAGGAGAAGCCAGCTCAATCAACTGCGTGAGTGCCTGTACATACGCATCTGGCGTGTACTGTGCCAACGCTGTATGATCAGCCGTATACACCGTGCTCGCACCGTGATGACCCAATGTCACTGCATGCGTTGCTGCATCTGCTCCGAATACACCTGCTACAATTTCGCCGCCCTCAGCCAATGCTTGTGCTGCAGTCAATGCTTCCAGCGACACGTTGCGAAGTTGTCCGTCACGTACTTCTGCCAATACAAGTACTTTTTTCATGGATATCCTCTCCCTCTCGCTTAGATCACTTTCGCTTCATTGCGCAACAGTTGCACCAATTCCGACGTTTGAGCTGCCAATTCGCCAGAGAGAATGCGACCCGCCTGCTTTTTCGGAGGTAATGTCTGATCGACGATTTCTGTCTTTGCTTTTACTTCATCCGCAGTAATTCCCAAATCGTCTGCGCCGAGTCTATCCAATGGTTTTTTCTTCGCTTTCATGATACCTGGGAGAGAAGGATAGCGCGGCTCGTTGAGTCCTTGCTGAGCCGTAATCAAAACAGGGAGGCTCGTCTCCACGACTTCCAGGTCCCCTTCTACATCGCGCTCTACTCGTACGTTCGTCCCGTCCACCTTTAGCTTCACAGCAGTCGATACATGGTTAATTCCCAGTTCTTCTGCCAGACGAGGACCGCCTTGGCCAGCCCCGGAGTCTACAGCCATTTGTCCACCAATGATGATATCGAAGCCAACCTTTTTGGCTACGGCAGCCAATACTTTGGCGGTCGTGAATTCATCTCCGAACAGAGACTCGTCATCCACCAGAACAGCCTTGTCTGCGCCCATTGCCAAAGCAGTACGCAGTGCACTTTCAGCACGGTCTGGGCCGACGCTGATTACGGTTACTTCGCCGCCATGATCTTCCTTGAGCTTGATTGCCTCTTCTACAGCGTACTCATCGTAGGGATTAATGATGAATTCAACGCCATCTTCGGAAATTTGTCCGTTTTGGATGACGATTTTTTCTTCTGTGTCAAACGTCTGTTTCAACACAACCACGATATTCATCAGGATGCCTCCTCCTTAGTGGTACCTCATACTTGTGAAGCTATATGCTTAACTACCGATCTGCGAATTGCGGCTTGCGCTTTTCCAGAAAAGCAGTCACGCCTTCTTTTACGTCCTCCGTCGCGAAAGCATCACCAAAGAGCTTTGCTTCTTGCTCCAAGCCTTGTGACAACGACAGCTCCGTTGTGTTATGGATGGACGCTAGGGCAAACTTCAGGGTAATCGCGCTCTTACTTGCGAAAACAGCCGCCAGCTTTTGCGCTTCTGCAAGCAACTGCTCTACGGGATAAACCGCTTCCACAAGACCGATTCGCAGAGCTTCCTCGCCACCGATCATCTCAGATGTGAGAATCATTTGTGTCGCTTTGCCACGACCAACCAGACGTGGTAGACGTTGTGTACCACCGTAGCCAGGAATGAGTCCGAGATTCAGCTCAGGCAGCCCGAGCTTGGCTTCAGGTGCTGCAAAGCGGATATGGCATGCCAACGCAAGCTCCAATCCTCCGCCAAGGCAAGCGCCGTTAATTGCTGCAATGATTGGCTTCGGGAACGTTTCCAAGCGATTGAACAATGCTTGACCCTTCTTCGCCAGTTCTTCCGCATTATCCCGATTCAGTTGGGTAAATTCTTTGATGTCCGCTCCTGCAATGAAAAACCGACCTTCGCCAGTCAAAACGATCGCTTTGATCTCATCGTTATTTTCCCACTGGTCCAAAAGTTCACTCAATTGACCGAGCACTGCTTGACTGAGTGCGTTAGCAGGCGGGTTGCTAATCGTAACCGTAGCAACGCGATCAACGATTTCTACATTCCAATGCGACGCCATTCCTCTCCCCCCAAACTCTCTCCATATATAAAACAGCTACTTTTTCAATCCGAGCGATCGCTCAGTCTTGCTGTTTCCATTGTAACAAACGTTTTCATGCAAAAAAAGCTTTTCTTTTCATTCTTTTCCCTTCATACCAAGCAGGAAGAGGTTATGAATGGAATCAACATAAGAGACAAGGTCGTACTTGCACTGTTTCATCACCCAAGATGTCGTCACTTCGTCCAGCGTTCCAAAAATCATTTTGCGCGTAATCCGCACCTCGAGATCGGATCGGAATACGCCCTGTTCCATACCCTCTACGATCACTTCGTCAATGAGGTTGAAATACTGCTTCATCACGTTGCCGATTCCTTCACTAATGATCGGACTGGATTGGCGTAGCTCGATTTGCGTCACTTTTGCCAGATCATGGTCCTTGGATAGCTGGCTCAAGTGTGCATGAATGAGTACATACAGCTTTTGCTCAATGGTCGTCGCTTCCGAAATGTGTTTGCGGTTTGTCTCCACAAACTGGCCCATCTTTTCGTTAAACAGTGATATTAAAATATCATCCTTGTTTTCAAAATAGAGGTATATGGTGCCATCTGCTACCTTCGCCTCTTTCGCAATTTTCGATACCTGGGCACTGTAATAGCCCTGTCTGGCGATTACTCGAACAGCAGCATCAATAATGGCTTGATACTTTTCCCCCGTTTTCTTTGCCATAACTACCTCCATGTTTACTAACATTGATGACGAAATGAATGATCACTCATTCATAATTAGTGTAATACAGGGCCACTCCTCTGTCAATCGCAAGAGGTCAGCAAAAAAGGCCGCTTTCCGCCTGGGATCGCAAGCCTCAAAACATCCGCTACTAGCTCGTTTTGATTTCTTCCTGGGCTTCTCTTTTCTTCTTGTCTTCTTCTTGTAATTGACGACGCAATACTTTTCCGACCATGGTTTTGGGCAAATCTGTACGAATCTCGTATTGTCTCGGAATCTTATAGGCGGCAAGTCTCTGTCTGCAATGCGCTTCCAGATCTTCTTCGCTCGCGAGCTGTCCATCCTTGAATACGACGTATGCTTTGACTGTTTCGCCCCGGTACGGATCTGGGACACCGATGACTGCTGCCTCCTGGATGGCGGGATGCTCAAACAGCACTTCTTCTACTTCGCGCGGATAAATATTGAAGCCACCGGCTATTATCATGTCTTTTTTGCGATCTACGATATAAAAATAGCCGTTTTCGTCCATGTAGCCCATATCTCCCGTCAAAAACCAACCATCCTTTAATACGGCAGCGGTATCTTCTGGGCGATTCCAATAGCCGAGCATGACTTGGGGTCCTTTAACGGCCAACTCCCCGACCTCGCCTTGGGGCATCTCTTCTCCTGTTGCCGTATCCACAATTCGGCAATCCGTATCTGGCCATGGCATTCCGATGCTTCCCGTAATGCCTTTTTCCCAAATGGGATTGGAATGTGTTACGGGAGAAGCCTCCGTCATCCCATATCCTTCGACCAGTTTGCCGCCCGTCAGCTCTTCAAATTTGAGCTTGACTTCGATCGGCAACGGTGCTGATCCACTGACACATGCGTCGATGGAAGAAAGATCATGCTTCTTCAAGTCCGGGTGGTTGATGAGACCGATATACATGGTTGGTGCCCCTGGGAAAAGAGTAGGCTTGCGCTTGTCGATCATTTCAAATATTTGTTTCACGTCGAATTTGGGGACGAGAATAATTTCTGCTGCGATACAAATGCCTTTGTTCATCACGGTAGTCATCCCATACACGTGGAACAGTGGGAGCACACACAAAATCCGTTCCTTTCCCTTTTTCAGCTTGTAAAGGACCGCTTGGCACTGGATTGCATTCGCAATGAGATTGGCGTGCGTCAGCATGACGCCTTTGGCAACACCTGTTGTCCCCCCAGTATACTGGAGGAGCGCGATATCCTGGGTCGGATCGACTGGTACTTCAACAGGCTTGGTAGCGCTTTCTTTTAGGACGGAAAGAAAAGGCTCAATATCTGCGCTGTATGTAACCTGCGGATTTTGTCCTTGTTTCTTCTGCACGAACGGATATAGCCATTTTTTCAATAAGGGAAGGAAATCGCCAATGCTTGTGATGATGATTCGTTGAAGTGAGGTAGATGCACGGACTTGGGTAACACGTTTGTACAACAAATCCAGTGTGATGATGGTCTCGGCGCCTGAATCGTTCATTTGGTGAATCAATTCTCGCTCGGTATACAGCGGGTTGGTCATGACCACGATCGCGCCTGCAAAAAGCGCTCCGTAGTAGCTGATGACGGCTTGAGGAGTATTTGGCAGCATAATCGCCACGCGGTCGCCTTTCTTTACACCGCGCTTGATCAATGCATTGGCAAATTGGTATGACAACTGCAAAAGCTCTCGATACGTAATGCTTTTTCCCATGAAATAGATCGCGTTACTGTCTGGATACATAGCTGCAGACTGCTCCAGAAAATGCGTCAAAGGAACACGGGGGTAATCCAATGACGGCGCAGTTTCGGGCGGGTAATTGGCAATCCAAGGCTTGGCATTTGACATGGTCATTCCCTCCATCCCTTAAATGGCCTTGCCTCTCCCTATGATCTACATTCATAATCTCTTCCTAATGACTATTGTATTCGAAACATATTCAATTTTCCAACTAAAATCATGTACTTTCCATCTGGGGCAATACCATTCGACGAAAAAAGGACACAGCCCCTAATGACAGCCGTGTCCTTTGCCCTTATGCTTGATATGTCTTACGGTGTTACTTCCTTGATAATTTGCTGGCGTGCTCTTTCCCGCTCATCTGTTGGGACGAGATGATACCAGCCAACAATACCTTTATGCCAAATGCGTTCATCCTGCCCGACCAATGTATCAGCTTGGATGGAGTTCGGAGTTCCATCGCCATAGGACAATAACAGAGAGGCGATTTCCTGCTCGGTGAGGTCCGTTTTCACATGCTGACCCAGTATTTCCATGAGTGAAAATGCCTTGGTATACGATTGGAGCGAGGTGCCTTTGGAAGCCAATGCTGTGAGAATCTCCTGCTGTCGGTCAATCCGCATGTAATCACTGTCTTCCTTGCCTAAATCACTTTTGCGATAACGAGCGTAATCCAATGCCTGCTCACCTGATAAAGTCTGCAGCCCTGGTTGAATGTCGATGTACGTGTCGTCGCTCGGATCGCTGTACTTCATACGTTTCTTCACATCGACAGTGACACCACCCAGCTCGTCCACAATTTGACGGAAGCCATCGAAATCTACGGAGATATACCGATCAATTTTTATTTGTAAAAATTTTTCCAGCGACTCTTTCACCATCTTTGGACCACCAAAAGCCATCGCATGGTTCACTTTGTCGTATCCTTTTCCCGGGAGCTCCATGTAGCTGTCACGCGGAATCGCCAAAAGGTAGACGGATTGCTTCCCGGGATGAATCGCCGCAAGCATGATTGTATCTGAACGTGCACTTTCCCCGTCTCGACTGTCTACACCAAGAAGCAGGGCGACGAAAGGCTTCAACGGCTCTGTTCCTGTCAAAAGATTACGTGGAGGAAGGGAAACAGTTGCCTGTTTTGCACTCCCTTTGGCTCCATCAATCGGAGCATACCACTGATTTGTCATTTGCTTATATTGATAGGCACTGTAGGCAACCAGCAGCAACGCCCCGATCGCCAAGCAGGATAAGGTATGAAACGCAATCTGTTTTCCATGTCGCTTGAAAAAAGACCATATAAACATGACAAAGCCTCCCCCTTTGCTTCCATTTTTAACAGGGGAGACTTCGTTTAAACCTATGTGCGTTCGACAACCATTGCCATACCCATCCCGCCGCCAACACACAGGGCAGCCAAGCCTCGTTTCAACTGTCGTCTCTTCATTTCGTGCAGCAAGGTTACGACAATTCGGCAGCCAGTAGAACCGACAGGATGACCCAGTGCGACGCCGCTTCCGTTCACATTCGTTATTTCCCTCGGCAGCTCCAGTAGTTTTTCCACGGCGAGGTATTGCGCGGCAAAGGCTTCATTTACTTCAATCAGTTCGATGTCCGCGAGCGTCAAACCGGCTTTTGCTAATGCGCGCTTCACTGCTGGAACGGGTCCATATCCCATCAAATCGGGTTCTACTCCCGCTACTGCCCATGAGACAATTCTGCCGAGTGGTTCGATCCCGAGCTCTTTCGCTTTTCCTTCTTTCATCAAAACGGCTGCGGACGCTCCGTCGTTGAGCCCGGAGGCATTGCCTGGCGTCACTGTACCATTGTCACGGAAACTGGGTCTTAGCTTCGCGAGACTGTCCAAGGTCACTCCCCTGCGAGGGAATTCGTCTTCCGTTACGATGATTTCTTCGGTGCGCTTTTTAATTGGGACCCCGATAATCTCTTCGGCAAACAAACCGCTGTCTATGGCTCGGATCGCATTTTGCTGACTGCGCAAGGCAATCTCATCCGACTCCTCGCGCGTGATCCCATAACGATCGACCAGACGTTCTGCCGTCTCGCCCATGAGGATTTGATGGTGTGGGTCTGTTAACAATTCCCACATCGCATCAGTCATTTCCCCATGTGTCAATCGTTTGCCCCAGCGAGCATTTTTCAGGACATACGGGGCATTGCTCATGCTCTCTACGCCGCCTGCCAGGACGATTTCACTGTCGCCTAAAAGGATTTGGGAAGCGCCGCTCGCAATCGCTTGCATGCCGGATGCACATTGACGTTGAATCGTGTAGCCTGTCACTTCTTTCCCCAAGCCTGCATCCAATGCTGCCACTCGCGCTATGTTTGGCTCGTCTGTCCGCTGAATGCAATTCCCTAAAATGACTTCATCGATCTGAGAAGCTTCCAGACCAGATCGAGCCATGACACCACGAATGACGGTTTCTGCCAGCTTGCGAGCGCTTACATCTTTCAGGACGCCACCAAACGTACCGATTGGCGTACGTCCGGCAGCAGCAATGACAACCTGCTCCATTGGTTTTCCCCTCCATTGAGTACCCTATTTTCTATATTGTCTCACACGGAAGTTACAAGACGGTTCTAAGCGATGTTTTTCAATACAACGGTAACCCATTCGTCTTTTTGGCTTTCTTTCTCTACTTGGAAGCCTGCTTGTTCAAATGTGGCGATGACCGCTTCCCGATTCCATTCGACAATTCCCGAGAGAATCAAAATTCCTTCAGGAGCCATTCGCTCTGTAATCATCGGAAGCATCGCGACATTTTCATCGCCTCCGATGTTGACCAGAATGACATCAGCTTGGTCAGGCAATTGAGACTTCACAGCGTCCTTGCTCGCATCCCCAATCACGACTTGTACAGCGTGGTCTGGAAGGTGGTTATTGGTCGCATTGACGAGAACCTGATACTCGCTTTGTGGATTAATATCAACTGCCCATACAGGATGCTTCGCTCCATTCAAAGCGCAGTACAAAGAGAGAATTCCTGAGCCAGCTCCTACATCAATGACTTGCTTACCCTCCAGCTCCATGTCTTGCAAAAACAATAGAATGTCCTGCGTCGTTCCATGATAGCCGGTTCCGAAGGCTGCACCTGGATCGATCCATAGGATATGCCGTGCGGACTCCAGTGCTGCGGGGTCCGTCCATGTTGGTGCCACCCACCAGTCGCCTATCTTGACTTCCCGGAACTCCTCTTTCCACGATTCATTTTCTTCAGCTACGAGTTCTACTTCTTTAATGGTGACTTGTCCATTCCAGCGCTGAATGTAGGTCTTCAGGCGAGCTACATGCTCCTCTTCACGATCGTGCTGGGGTTCAAATAAATACCCAACAAGTGGACCTTCCGTATTTTCTGCGTAATCATATCCGTTTTCCGTTGTCAGTACTTCGATTTGCGGTTCGATCCAGCCAAGCGTGTAGGAGCTGGTCAAAACCTCTGCCACAAACAAATCCTCAATCTCAGGTTCCACTAGTAATGTGTATTTGAGCCACATGCTTTCCATGATGAAAAATGCTCCTTCCCTTTTGCTGTCATTCGCCCCTATTCTTGCGGACATCTATTCACTCATATGTGGATGGCAAGGATGATAGAGAACATGGTATGATAGTAGAATGGACTAACATAACCGCAGGGAGGCTTACCATGTTTGACGAATTTTTTTACCGTCGCCGCAAAAATAAGGGGCTTTTCATCGTCATGATTGCCCTCATCGTTCTTGGCATCGGCATGTTCGGTATGGGTTTCCTCTATATGTTCTCGTAAATCGGAACAACATCATTATACCCTACGAACCGCGCTGCACCCACTGTATCTGTCCAAACAATTAAGGCGTGAAGTTTTCTACTGTGGTTGCTTTACTTCCCCTTGTTTACTCGATTATACTTGAGAATGTATTTTTCCTGTACGTTTGATATAGAAAGAAGGTTCACTCCATGTCGCGAATTCTCATCTCCGGGTACTACGGCTTTAATAATGCCGGAGACGATGTGGTCCTGTACGGCATCATCAGCTCTCTTAAGCGGGAACAACCAAATATCTCTCTCGCCGTCTTGTCCAATCAGCCTGATCGGACTGCGGAATTGTTCGGGATTGAAGCCTATAACCGCTGGAGCTTTGGAACCATCGTCCGCGAGCTTTCGCGAAGTGACATGCTGGTGATGGGCGGCGGTACACTGATGCAGGATGTAACCAGTCCACGTAGTGTCCTCTACTATTTGGGCATCGTCACCATTGCCAAGCTTTTAGGTAAACCCGTGGTCTTTTACGCTCAAGGCTTTGGCCCTATCCTCAAATCGCTAAGTCGCACGATGATTAAACGCGTGGTGAATCACGTCAACATCATCACCGTTCGCGACTACGAATCAGGGGAGGACTTCAAAGCCTGCGGCGTAAAAAAAGCCCCTATCTATATAACAGCTGACCCTGCTCTGACGATATCCCCAGACGATATTGCAGATCAACGGGGAAAAGAGCTGCTCCATGGTATGTTTGATGATCCTTCAAAGCCCTTGGTCGCCATCTCTGTCCGGGACTGGAAACAGGAACAGCAATTCAAACAGAAGATAGCCCGGGCAGCAGATTGGTTTATCATGCGTGGATGGAATGTTCTCTTCCTGCCGATGCATGTCCCTAGTGACTTGGCACCGTCTCAGGAAATCATGGACCAGATGAGCCAACCAGGAGCACGTCTTCTCGATGCACCTGTGACTTTTCATGACATTATGTCGGTACTGAAACAATGTAACTACGTCGTCGGTATGCGGCTTCACTCGCTCATTCTTGCGTGCATGCTGCGAATCCCTTTTATCGGCATCTCCTACGATCCGAAAATCGATCGATTCGTTGAACGGGCTGGAATGCCCAATGCTGGTCATATTACTCAACTCGATGAAACTACACTTTTGACCTTGCTCGCTGAAAAACTGGACAACCTCGATCACGAAATTGATGTGGTAACGAAGCATTCCCATCTGTTAGCGATCGAAGCTTCCAAAAGCAGTGAACTTGTTCTGCAGGCGCTGCGTAAATAAGGCTGACCTGGAAAGGAGGACATCATGTCCTTTTCTTCACAAGTGTTACTTGGTTTAAATCGATTATTTCCTCTCCCCGTTCACCCTTTCAACCTGGCAAACAACGGGGAAATGAGCTATACGGAATGGCAATTTCAAAAAGGGGATCAAACCATTCAGTTTTTCCTCCCCTTCCATTCACAGGAGCAAATGTTCCGTGACAAAACGGTTTTGGACATCGGCTGTGGCGGCGGAGGAAAAACCTGTTATTACGCTACCTACGGCCCTAAAAAAATGATCGGCATCGACATCGTCCCCCACTACGCGGAGGAAGGAAATGAATTCGCGAAGAAAAAAGGACTGGATCATCTTGTCTCCTTCATGACTGGTGATGCCGCGAGAATGGACTTCCCCGACAACACATTCGATACGATCATCATGAATGACGCGATGGAGCATGTAGGCGAACCGGAAAAAACGCTAGAGGAATGCTTTCGGGTCTTGAAGCCTGGCGGACATCTCTACATCAATTTCCCGCCGTATTATCATCCATACGGTGCCCATTTGTCAGATGCAATCGGGATTCCTTGGGTGCATGCTCTCTTCTCGGAGCAAGCCTTGATTGACGCCTATAAAAAGCTAGTCCGCGACTTGCCAGACGGTTCTGACCGGATTGCGTTTCGCTTCGACAAGCTTCCTGATGGCAGAGATACGATCTCGTACATCAATCGCATGACGATCAAACGGTTTCGAAAAATTCAACAAGGCGTGGTACAGCCTGCTGTTTACCAGCGAGAGATTCCGTTGCGCAATCAGTTGCAGTCCTTGGCGAAATTACCTGCTACCCGTGAATTTTTCGTCAAGATGGTCGTCTGTGTTTATCAGAAAACAAAATAAGCAAGATCACATAAAACCCCTTCCTCCGTTTGTGGAGAAAGGGGTTTTTCGACTCGATCAATCGTTATTTGTATTGGACTTTAACGAGGAACCCTGCTTCTTCCGAACGAGTTGGATAAAGGCGCGCAGCTTGTTTCCGCCTGGCAGCCAGTCCAGCTCCTTATCCTCAATGAGTGGAATGAGGATCATCAGTCCCAAGTAAACAACGAGTCCTACACCGACTCCAGCCACGGTTTCTATCGCGCCCAAAATGCGCACGGGTTCTCTTCCCCTGAACAGGAAATCAACTGCCTCTGTCGCTCCCCAAGCCAGAATCAGCATAAGGTTAGCTACCAGTAACGGATAAATGGTATCGAAGCGCCAGTTTATCGGAATCGATACGTAACGGTTGATGACGCGCATGTTCAGGACGCAGACAAATGCAGTTGCAACCAGCCATGACAGGGACAAGCCATCCATACCAAACATGGAGGTAAACACGAGTGTCGCCAGTACTTTTACAATGACACCATACAGCAGATGACGCGCAGGGATTTTTTCTTTGCCGATCCCTTGCAAAATGCCGTTTGTAGCAAGCAACAAGGAAAGCGGAATCGCTGTGATGCCTAAAATCGCCATTGCGCGCGTGCCTTCCATATCACCATACAACGCCAGATTCGCCCCTTCAGCTACAGCCGTCAGTCCAAGACCGGCAGGTAGACCGATTAGCCAAGCAAATCGCAACGAGAGCTTGGTCAAGGTCGTAATCCGTTCCTGATCCTTTTGTCTGATCGCTTCGGCAATAGCAGGCACGATCGAGAGGGCAATCGACGATCCGAACAAGCTCGCCATTTGCAGAAGTGGTCCTCCCCTGCTGTAAATGCCAAACCAGGTATCCGCCGTCAAACCGTCTACATTCCAAATGTAGCGGAAGATGTTAATCGCCAGGAAGGAATCCGTCAGACTGAAAATCGGGATAACTAAGGCGCTGATACAAATCGGCCAGGCAATTCGCCACATCGAGACGAAAAAGGCACGATCATACCACCAAGTAAGGCGCCCCCACTCAGCCCCGCTAAATACGGAATTTTTCCGGTTGTGGAGCCACATGAGCAACGCTAGAAACCCGAGACTTAAAAATGTACTGATCATCGTACCGAAGTTGACTCCGGTAATCACGGTGTCTGTATCTTCACCGAGTGACACAAGATACAGGGAGGCTACTAAAATAAATACGACACGCAACGTCTGCTCTACGATTTGCGAGAGCCCGACAAACAACATTTTTTGATGGCCGTAGAAAAAGCCGCGAATAACCGCAATCAAGGGAACGAACAGCAGCGACATGGAAATCGCTCGAATCGGCTCAATCAAATGCGGATTCCCCATGAGCTTTGCGATGAGTGGAGAGCTGGCGTACAGGAGCGCAAACAAGACAAGTCCTATCCCGCCCATCATGACCATGCTTCGGGCCAAAATTTGTCCAATAGAGCCTTGTTTTCCTTCAGCCAATGCCTCTGCAATCACCCTCGACAACGCTACTGGCACACCTGCTGTCGCCAATATGAGGAAGGTCAGGTAGAGAGGATATACTTCCTGATAGAGTCCGAGACCTCTGTCTCCAACTATCTCCTGAAGCGGAATCCGATAAAACATCCCGATAACTTTTGACAAAATCCCCGCTATGGCTAAGATCAATGCTCCCGCGAGAAAATGACTTTTTTTCAACATGGGTAACTCCTTTATTCGTCTCTTTGACTGGATACCCGTGGGGCAGTACCAATCGACATGAACCCACTCTCTATCCTACTATCATTTCCCTCTTCCAGCAAACAGGTATATCGATGGAATTTCGCAGGAATACTGGTGAAAAACAGATTGCATTGATTTTTTTTAATCGTCTGCCTGTGTGATCTGTGAGTAGGAGGGGAAATTATGCCCACAACCGGATTTTTGATCCGCCATGTACAGTGGCCGTTAATGGAGGCTTTGAAAGGAAATCGCATCCGTCCTTACATGAAAGAATTGCAAGCAGCCGAGCACCTATCTGCCGAAGCACTTAACGTGCAGCAGCGAGAAAAGCTGGTGAAGCTACTCGATCATGCGACACAAAACGTACCAGCCTACACTGCCTTCGCCCCAGACTGGAGCAAAATGCGCGAGATGCCTGAACGTTTTTTGCAGCGTATTCCTGTTCTGACCAAAGCACACTTTCGGCAAAACGCTGATCAATATATGAGCCAAGGCCTACAAACAAGCGGGCTCATTGGAAATCGTACAGGAGGCTCCACAGGTGAACCTACCCATTTTTATCTCGATCGCCCAACTGTCGAGCGATATGAAGCTGCGCGCTGGTTGGGGCTATCCTGGTACGGCATTCGCATAGGTGACCCATGTGTCATGATCTGGGGTTCTCCACTCGAATTAAACGCCCAGCAAGCTCGCCGCTACCGCTGGAAGGAGCGCTGGTTGAAGAACCGTTTGATGATTTCTGCCTATGAACTGGACGAAAGACATTTGGAAGCAAACCTTCGCCTCATTCGGGACTTCCAACCAGTTTATTTATACGGGTACGCCTCTGCGCTTCATACGCTCGCCACGATGATGCTGCGACGCGGCATGATACTTGGAATCCCGCTCAAAGCCGTTGTCTCTACAGCAGAAAGCCTGCACGAACACCAGCGGCAAACGATTGCCCAAGCTTTTGATGCGCCTGTTGTGAATGAATACGGCGCCCGTGACGGTGGAATTATCGCCTATCAATGCAAGGCCGGGAGCATGCATGCCTTTTCCGGGAACTGTTATTTGGAGGTAGTCGATCCAATTACACATATTCCCATCCATAAAGGGCACCCGGGAGCACTGCTCGTCACAGACCTGCACAATACCGTCATGCCTCGCCTACGCTACCAATTAGGAGATGTCGTCGCGCTTTCTGATTCAGCTTGCCCATGCCATCTCCCTTTTCCACTTCTTGCTTCGATCGACGGCAGAGAAGACGACATGTTCCTATCATTAAACGGACGGTATGTGCACGGACATTATTTTAATCACATCGTGCGCAATATGGACAGCTTCCGCACTTTCCAGATCGTCCAGCATGAGCCGGAGCGACTGAGCCTGCGACTGGTGAAGGAGCCCGAACGTTTTTTACCTGCTGATGAAGCCAAGCTTTTAGCAGGCATTCGCTCGGCGTTAGGTCAAGTGAGCATCCAGGTTTCTTACGTGGAGACCATTCCCCCCGCAAGCTCGGGAAAGACTCGTTATGCAATCCGGGAATTCCCGCTTACGAGCGCCCTCCCGCCGGAGTAGACCGCTTGCGTACTTTTTGCAGCAGCTCTGATACAAGTGGCTCGCGAACCAAAATGAGCACCACGAGATACAAAAGAGCTGCACCGATAATTCCTAGCGGCAAGTACAACCAGACAGGCCATGTGGATAACCATGGATCGACGAGTAAAATTGCACCGGCCATGACTGCGCAGCCCAAAATGGTTTTCCCGGCAGTCATGAGGAAATTCGCTCGTACAGGGCTTCCTACCGCCCTCCATAGCAAAACAAACAGCAGGAGTGCTTGACTGATAGCTGAAACTGCATTAGCCAGGGCAATTCCGCCATGACCAAGCAGTGGAATAAGCAACCAGTTGGCAAGGGCATATACACCGATCCCGATCGCCCCGATAATAACGGGTGTCTTCGTGTTTTCCAGTGCATAAAAGGCGCGAGTCAGCAAGTCTCTCGACGCTAAAAAGAAAAGTCCCACGCCGTAAAACGGCAGTGCCCACGCTGTCAAAGCGACAGAACGCTCATCGAACGCACCGCGCTCAAAAGCTAGTCGGATGATAGGCTCAGCGTATAGGGCCAGTCCAACCGTCACGGGCAACAGCAAAATGAGGAGATAGGCAAGTCCCTTTTGCAGGATTTGCTTCATCTCCGTCATTTCCCCCCGCTTGACGTGACTAGCCAACAGTGGGAACAACGGCAACGTAAACGCCCCAACAAAGATCGCCAGAGGCAATTGCATGATCTGGTTCGCATTGGCGAGAGCGGAAACGACACCCGTTCCGAGTCCTTCTGCAAAGCCTCGCTCCAAAAAGGTAGTGGCCTGGGCTACAACCGCGCCAATCAAAATCGGAATGACACGCTCGCCCATCCCTTTGAGAGCAGCATCCTCTCTCCAAGCGAAAGAGAAGCGTTGCTGATAGCCGAATCCGCGCAAAGTCGGGAGAATCGGCAACAGAGCACCCAAGTAACCGATTGTCGTAGCCATCGCCAGTCCAATGGGACCATACATCGGCACGAGCACATACATGCTGACAATTACCAAAGCTCCATTGACTACCGTGCCAAGCGTCGGTGTAAAGAAATGCTGGTGAGCATTGCACATACTCGACCACAGCCCTGTTAACCCAATGAAAATAGCTGATGGCCACATCCATTGCAGCATGTTAGCCGTGAGTTCCAGCTTCTCACCTGTCAGTCCAAACATCGCAGCAATCTGGTAAGAAAAGACAATTCCTAAGACAGACAGAGCAACGAATATACCCAAAATGATCGTGAGCATCTTCTGATATAAGTCAGTCGTCCTCTCTCCTTTTTCCATCATGCCGCGCATCGTCGGAATCAGCACAGCATTGACCGCTCCCGGTATGACCAAGAAGAGCGTCAGCGGGATCGTCGCCGCGATATTAAACGCATCTGCCTCCATCCCAGTACCGTACAAGCTGGATACATACACACTGCGAAAAAAGCCCAGAAGCCTTCCGACGAGAGTCAGCACGACAATCATGGAAGCAATTTTTAACAAACTCATGTCCACTTTTCTCCTATCCCTATTTGAAACCCTACGTTCCAGGCTTGGTTCTAACCCCTCAAACTACCTAGTTATCATATCTTATTTCTACCGTTCCTACCAACCTCTTTCCCCCCGGCTTGCTACCTGGTTGTCAGATTCATTATAATAGGTAGGTTAATCCTTACCTGTAGGAGGACTACAATAAAAATGAGAGAAACCGTGTTGAAGTGGGGAAGCCAATCAACTACCTGGTTGTATTTGCTGTTGGCCTATCCAGTAATCGATTACGTCTTGCGACAGATTCTACCGATTCCAGTCATATCTTCTTTGTGGGATGAAGGACTGCTCATCGTCTTGATGCTGTTTACATTCGTTGCGTTTTTACAGTCAAATCGGACGATGCCTGGAATCAAACATTGGCTTGGAGCCTTTTTCATCCTCGGAGTTGCCATCATGGTGACAGACATGGCGAACTGGAAAGCGAGCGTAGAAGGATTCCGTTCCGTCTACCAGTACATCCTCGCCTTTTTCATGGGCTTCTATTTATTGAAGTCGATGGAGGACCTGGACAAGTTCATGAAGGGACTTGTGCTGGTTGGTTTCATAGCGGCACTGTATGGTGTCTTGCAAGTCATCGTAGGCGTCAAAACACCTGAATCATGGGTACAGGAAGGGGAAGCAGTTACAACGCGTGCATTCTCCTTCGTAACGAGCCCGAACGTATTGGGCAGCTATATGGCGTTGGTTACACCGATTGCCGCTGGTCTATTCATGACAGCGAAGGATCGCAAGCAAAAATGGATTTGGGCCATCGTTGCGCTGACGACTTTGCTCGCCATGCTGTTAACAAGTTCCCGTGGTTCTTGGTTTGCCCTTGCCTTTGCTGCATTTGTTTGCTTCTACATATGGAACAAACGAGTTGCAGGGTACTTGGTGATCGCAGGGATTATCGGGGTTGTAGCCCTGTTCTTCGTTCCTGATTCTGTTCCACTTGTCGGAAAAGTTAAAGATCGCATTTTCACACTCTTTACACCTGAATACTTCGAATCTAGCAGCCAAGGCGGACGCATTGGTCGTTGGGGCGAAGCCTATGACAAGATGCGCATCGAGCCTTTGTTTGGCGTCGGTCTCGGTCATCACGGCGGAGCAGTTGCCGCTCGCCATTTCGGTACCATTTATTCAGATAGTTATTTCTTCAAAAGTTTGGCGGAATACGGTCTGATCGGGATCATCCTGTTAATCGGAACTGTGATCACTATGTTCAAGTATGGCGCGGGACTTATCCGCAACCTCCAAGGCTCGCCGCACTTTTTCGCGATTCTCGGACTGCTGGGCGGATTAATCGCCGTAGCGACGCATAACCTCGTGGAAAACATTTTCGAGGTGCCGTTCATGGCCCTCTATTTCTGGCTGTTTGGCGGCTTCCTGTGCGCATTATTCGTCGACCAGACACAAAATAAAAGGTGGTGAACGCATGCGCCGCAATCCTATTCTCCAAACGATAAGCTGGGCTCTGTACGCTATTGCCCTGTTTCTCATTTACCATTTGCTCGTCAAGCCTGCGTTCCTTGATTTAACCTGGATCGCCTTGCTCATATTCTTGCCACTGCTGGCGTTTTGCTACTTTGTGGTGCATCCTTCTGAACGTCGTCAGGTGCTGGTGTTTTCCATCGGCTTCTTGCTCCTGGATCGCGCACTGACACGTGTCGATGTGAAAGCGACCGCCGCTCTGTTGATCGGTGGTGCAATCGCCATCATCGTGATTGCCCTTCTCGTGAAATGGTACGGGCGCCTCAACTGGCGTGCAGTCGGTTCTTTGGTTCTGATCGCTCTCTTGGCGAATGTCACGTTCAACCGGGATACATTGACTGCACTCAGTCACTTTACTGTGAAATACGAAACTGACCGTTTGTACAACGGCGATTGGGTGGATTACTTCCCAATCACACTGCACGACGTCAATGGCGATGGCAAGATGGAGATTATCACGTACGGCAATGCCGAGGAGCTCCCACTGCCTGAAGAAATTGAAAAGCCTGAGACGGAGGAAGAGAAAAAAGCAATGGCGGAGAAGCTGCGCCATTTGCAGGCGGAACCTGTTTCTGTTTACGTCCTGACCTGGAAAGACGGCCAAATGGTGCGGATGCCGAATGATCAGATTCCTGCTGATACCATGGAGATCATCAAGGAAAAATTGCCGACCGATTACCCGGGCTTCCCGTATTACACGATGAAAGACGGTCAATTGGTACCGAATGTACAACGCCAACCATATGCGGAAGGCATGCTGCAAATCGGAACGGCACCATATCGTGCGTTTATGCTTGATATGGAAAACATCGCAAACCTGCTGGCGGAAAACGAAGGCAGTATGGACCTGCGTCAAACACTCGGCTCGAAATACACGGATCTGCATATCAAGGATGGTATGCTGACAGGAAACTACGATGGCAAGCCTTTTGGCGGTACGACAAAAGCAACCAAGCTGATGACCACCATGATGCTGCCAGATGGCCGCGAGGGACTCGTTGTCATGGGTGAGCACCTGAGTGTTCTGTCTGTCGAGCCAGATGGTACACTGACAGAATCGTACACACTGACACGCAAACAGGCTGAATTGGCCACAGGCGAGTTCATTCCTGCCGATATCGACAACGACAAGGTCGATGAACTACTCGTTGCAGGAAAGCCTTCGTACATCTTGAAGCCGAAGCCAGACGGCACGTGGGAGATTTTGTGGGCAAGCGGAGATCGCGACAAGAGCTTCCGCTTCTCTAACTTCGCTACCATCGGCAACAACGAAAAGCCTGAGATCATAGCCAAAGCGAAAAGCTGGGTGAGCACCACAGAGACTCGCTATTTGGCTGGCTATGACTACACACCAGAGGGTCTGAAACAAAACTGGCGCATTTACTTGCCGTTGATCAATGTCCAAATCGGCGACATCGACGGCGACAAGAAAAACGAAATCGTTGCGAACATGTACAATACACATCGCATTCTCGTGTTCAAGCAGCACAACATTCCGGTATTCGGACTCACAATCGCACTCTTTGTGGGACTCTTGGGATACGGAGTCGTAAGGAGGTTCCGCCATGCGTAAAGCTACGAAAGCATGGGCACTGCTCGCTGCCATCTGCACAGCCTCCCTGCTCGGTGGCTGCACCTATGAATCAGGTACGAAGGCTTTTGCCACCACCAATTTTGATCAGAAGCCGGATCAAACGACCACCGTCCAAACCGAGTCAGGTGCGGAGTGGCTGAAAACGGCTCTGGAAAAAGGCAAGACGGATAAAGAGGCACAGACCTACTGGTACAAAGGCCATGTAAAAAATACGATCCTCTCACGCTCCACAACGAGCATGTTCAATGGAGCTGTCATCAACGGAAAAGGTTACAATGTGGATGCCCGCATCGCTGCCCAGCCGTATTCGTACTATCGGATTCATGACAAGCGCTACATCAAGGCTAACGAGCAGTTTGTGACCGCTCCGGATGAGCCGCTTGCCTTCGACGTATTGAAAGGCTTCGAGGACTGGCTGCCTTTCATGGACAAGGCCGTCCAATTGCCTGAGGAAAAAGTAATTGGCGTCGTTAGCGTTCCGTTCCAATTGAAAATGACAGGAGCAGAATGGCTGAAAAATAGCCAAAGCCCACTGTTTGAACCATTGAAAAAGCAATTGGGAGAACGCCCTGATCTGGATTACATCTTGAAGGAATCCACGATCAAGACAACGTTTTGGTTCGGCAAGGAAGACCGTCTGATCCACCAGTACGAGACGTGGATCATTCTCCCACTGCCTGAAGCAGGAACGATGGACCAGCAAGTGATGTTCAACCTGTTTAAATACAACGATACGGGTGGCATTCACATCAAAGAACCGGAAGAAGTAGAAAAATATTTGCTGTACTAAAAAAGTCTGCTACCTTTGCGTGGCAGCAGACTGATTGAGTACGAATCAGGACCTGGCGATTCTCGTCGGGTCCTTTTATTTTGTAGCAGAAGAAGTATGTCTGTCACGGAGAAAACCCCGCAGCCTACAATGGCTCCGGGGCTATGCTGTCCTATTTCTTTACCAGTTCATCCATCAATTGCGCCAATTGCTTCGCCTGTTCACGGCGCTCGTATGGTTTCACACGCTCTGCAAAATCCGCTCCGCGTTCTTCGCTACCCGTTTGTCCTTGGGCTTTCCACTCCTGATACAGCTTCAGGTACGCTTGCTTGATTTCGTCTTTTTGCTCTGGATCGGCTACTTGCCCGAGACGGAAATCTTCAATAATCTCTGTCGCTTCGCCTCTTTTGTTCAGAGCAAGAATCGGGTTGCCAATCCCCATGTATTCGTAGAGCTTGCCCGGAATATACGCTCCGGCGTCAGCGGACACATCCCCGATCAGTAAGAGGGCATTTGCGCCTTTCATCAATCCGAGTGCTTCTTTATGCGGCAGGTTCCCCAACACGCGAACGATGTCACCCAGCCCCAATGCTTCTACACAGTCGCGATTTTCGGAATACCCCGGATAATCGAACACCCCGGCAAAGCTGAGCAAGAGATCATTTCGGTCCACCGCTTTTTCATCGATGAGTTCCCGGATGGCTTGCAGGAGTAAGCGCGGGTTGCGCTTTTGATACAAAATACCTGCGTACACCGCATGAAATTTGTCCGAAGCAGCATGGCTGGGAGCCAACCCTTGAAAATCTGCCTGATCAAACCCATTGTAGATCAGCTCCATCCGCTTGATGCGATCCTGGTGCTTCTCGCGAAAATTATAGGCGAAGGTTGCGGTAACGGTCGTGATCGCATCCGCTTGGGACATCACTGCCTCCTCCATTCGCTCTTCCATGCGCTCTCGCCATTCGATGCCAGAGGTGTGCATATTTTGCGTCCATGGATCACGGAAATCCGCTACCCATTTGCAACCAAACTCATGGGAAAGCTTTTTCGCAATCAAATGGTTCGTTACTGGTCCCGATGTAGAAAAAATCACGTCGATCTTTTCACGGCGCATAATTTCCCGTCCCAGCTTGAGTGCATTCGGCATCCACAGGATTTGGTCGTCTGGAATCAACAAGTATGGCTTTACTTTTTTCAGCACATTGACGACCTGTTTTTTTACCTTCGCCTTAAACGACGGTTGTGATGGTGTGGACGTTGTATTGGCACTTGCTGATGCAGCTTGTCCCCCTCGATTCGGCAGCAACTGCCACTCCTTTGCACGGTGAATGGCGACATCACTCGGCAACTGTGCCAAAAGGGATGGATCGAGTGTTGCATGATAAGCAGGATCTACTGTCAGCACATGGACATTCCAGCCAAACTCCCCCAAATATTTGGCCATTTTCAACGGTCTAGGTACGCCGCCTCCACCAATAGGAGGAAATATGTAGCATATGATCAATACGTTGTGCGTATTCATTTACGTAACCGTCCTTCTCCATTTCAATTTTCCATCATCAACGATACCATAAGTGCTGTCTTATTGCGAATCTAGCAGGCATCTGCTATAGTGAAAATGGCTTTGTTTATAAATGATCGTTCATTTTTTCGGTACACCGCCTCTATTCGGTCGTGCCTCCATGTACATACCTCAGTAGGGGTTTTTTAATTACGATTCGGGTGAATTCAGATGAGCAAATTACGAGTCCTCCACGTGATTGGCGGGGGGGAATTTGGCGGTGCTGAACAACATATTCTCAATTTGGTCACTACTTTTCCAGTCGACGAAGTAGATGTCGCAGTCGTATGCTTCTATGATTCTCTTTTCGCGAGTAAATTGCGGGAAGCAGGGGTCCAAGTCATTACACTGAATCAGTTCGGACGTTTTGACTTACGATTGCTACAGGCTCTGCGGAATGCCTTTTCCACATTCCAGCCAGCGATTATCCATACGCATGGGATTAAAGCCAATTTCTCTTCCCGATTGGCAGCTCTCGGTATGAAGGTGCCTTTACTGACCACTGTTCACAGCTCACTCCGTTATGATTATACAAGCTCCTTGGCCTATGCCATTGTCAGCATAATGGAAATGAGCACGAGACATTGGAACCGTCATTATATCGCGATCAGTGGTGCGATTGCCGATATTTTGCGGGGGCAGGGTATTCGCTCGTCTGACATTAGCGTGATTTATAACGGAATGGACATGAAGCCTTATCGGCAAAACCATTTACGGGAGAATGACCGCAATCGACTGCGTGCGGAATGGAACATACCAGAAGATGCCTTTTTGTTCGGAACAGCAGCTCGCTTTGTTCCCGTGAAAGGCCTACCGATTCTGCTCGATGCTTTTCATACGCTTGTGACGGACAAGAAAGAGGCCGCTTATCTCGTGTTGATCGGAGACGGCTCTGAACGTGCTGCTCTCGAAGCCAAGGTAAAAGAATTGGGGCTGGAATCGCGTGTTCGCTTTGCTGGATTTCGGCAAGATATTCCTGCGTGCTTGCATGCGTTAGATGGCTTTGTCCACTCTTCTTTGTACGAAGGGCTAGGTTATACGATTATCGAGGCAATGGCTTCGGAGGTTCCTGTCGTAGCCAGCAACGTCGGCGGTGTGAAAGAGTTTGTTTTCGATGGCGAAACGGGGCTGATCGTCGAACCGGGAAATCCGGCTTTGTTAGCGCAAGCAATGGAACAGCTTTGGACTTCACCACAGTTGCGTGAGACCATGGTGCAAAACGCGCTGAAAAAAGTAGAGTCCACTTTTACCATTCAACTCATGACCGAACAAATTGTTGCTCTTTATCGTACGTTACTGAAATGACGAAAAGCACGGTGAAACGCGAACAGCGAGCATCGTGCTTTTTTCATATGATTTGTTTGAAGAATCTGTTTTTATGGTTGCCTACTCATGATCAATCTGGTTACATATGAATTGGAACTATTTTGTATAGCAAGCTGCTCCAGACAGAAAGGGTGAAAATGAAGATGAAACTATTTCTTTCGGTAGACATGGAAGGTATTTCAGGCATTGTAGATACGAGCTATATTAACCCGGATTCGGGGGTTAACTATCAGCGTGGTCGCCAGTTTATGACGGACGATGCCAATGCAGTTATTGAAGCTGCACTTGAGTCTGGCGTAACGGAGATTGTTGTAGCAGACAGTCACAACACGATGAACAACATTCTCTGGGAAAAGCTCCATCCTAAAGCGAGACTGTTGGCAGGTTCTCCACGCGATTCATCCATGATGCAGGGACTCGATGAGAGCTTTGATGCTGCGATGTTTATCGGCTATCATACCCGTCAAGGGATTCCTGGCGTGCTCAGTCATACGATGTCCGGTGTGGTTCACAATATGTATATTAACGGACAAGTCGTGGGTGAGTTCGGCTTTAACGCAGCGATTGCGGGCATGCACAACGTTCCTGTTGTCATGGTGTCTGGTGATAATCTCATCGCCGTCGAGGCACAGGAACTGATCCCAGGGATTCAAACAGCGATCGTGAAGGAAGCTGTATCCCGCACGGCTGCTATCTGTCTCTCGCGTGAAGAAGCGACCGCTGAACTGAAGCGCAAGACGGCCAATGCCTTGCGTCACCGGAACAACATCCAGCCATTCCGTACAGCTGTACCTGTAGAGCTGGCGATGGAATTCTCCCATGCAGGACAAGCAGAGATGGCCGCAATTGTCCCGGGAACGCGCTATGAACCAGCAACAAACATGGTTTATTACAACGCAGCCAACCCCCAAGATATGTACAAAACGATGCGCGCCATGCTGAACCTGGCGTCGGGTGCAGAGTTTTTCTAGAAAGGTGAGAAGGGAACGGAAGACTGAAATCAGTTCTTCCGCTCTCTTTCGTTCAGTGAAAATAAAATCTTAGACCGGAACCCCTTATGATACAAGGAGTCCCGGTCTTCTAAATCACTAGATATTTGAAAAGTAATTGCACGATCGAAACAGTAACCCCACTCAGGAAAACGTTGCTATCTCTCTCATCCGACTAATCTGATCGGTCACCTTTCGGGAAAACACCTGGTCAAACGACTCAACAGGAATCTCTTGCGCTAGCAACGGTCTGAGTACATTCTCTTCAAACTCATCCCAATTATCCTTATTGTAAATGAAGGTGCCAAACCCTTTTTCGGGAGTAAAGTACATATACTCGTGGCTATCGCCGTCAATCTGTGACAAGCCGCAGATCAGACAATGAACCTCCAGCCATTGCCTTTCTTCCTGCGTCAAGAGCTCTTCGAATCTCCGGTGCTCTGCCCACAATTCAGTGATGAGCGAAACCATCCCTTGAATTTTTATAGGAGGCAAAAGTTCCGGACGCAACCCGTCTACAAGACCAGATCCCAGCATAAATTGACGAAATGTATCCGGCAAGGTAAAACCTAATCGATCTTCCGCTTTCGCAATCATATCCTCCCTAAATGAAAGGGATATGATAGGCCCAAACTCCTTTTCCACTAGCGAGTTGAATTGGCTCAATGTTTCGTAAGCCTTGCGGTAACGGATCAGTGCCTCCATAGCTGTTTCGTGCACAGGTTGTACATATTCACTATCTTCTTCATGGCTGCTTTTTAAAAATGCCTGATACTCTACTGAGTTGATCGCTCTAGTCAGCCGAGGCTCATCTCGCAGATAATGTGATCCCATTGTTTGCATCCGCTGAAGAAAAGCAAATGCCTTCGCTTTCTCATTCGGATCATATTCGCTCAGCTTAAGAAGCACAAGCGCTCTGGTGTCATAGAAATATTCAAGTACCGCTTCGCCCTCGATCGGAGACACCACTTTGAAGCAAGCCTTTACATGTTCCCATGCTGTCAGGCATTCTTCTTTGGTTGAAGCGTGTTCCATTAGCTCCCGTGCGAGCATATTGTGGCAAGCCCGAAGCGTTTGGCGGGGCTGATTGTGCTCTAGCCGGAAGTCAAATAATATTCTTTTGTTGATAGACGCAATCGCTTCACGGCAGGTCTCGAGCGCTTCTTCTACTCGTCCCAATTCATTGAGAGCATACCGTTTAAGGTCATAGATCGAGCTCATATGCATGATATCCACATCCGTGGAATTTGATGCCAGCTCCTCCATTTGGAATATCAAATCTAGAACTTCATCATATTCCTGCTCATCCATATGAGACTGCGCCTCTTTCATTAGCCTATCAAACTGATTGAGATCAAAAATTTTGCTATTTTCGTGGGTTCCTTCATTGTTCGTGCTGTATTCGTCCTCGTCATCCTCCTCATCGCAAACCAAATCCTCTCTGTATCCTGCGGCAAGCCACAGCTGGTGGACAAAATCACCATCGCCATATTGAGAGAACCATTCCAGTACCAGATACTTGCCGTTCACTTCCCATGCCTTGCTCATATTTTTATCGCCCCAGCGCAGCATGATTGACGTATCGGGCAGCGGGTCGCCAAAAGAATCGGAAAGACGGTCAGCTATCACGGTAAAATACCGTTCAAACGCTTTGCTTTCCCATTCGTCGAGGAAATGGTAATACCCATAATGCTCCTCGCTCACATAGGTGCTTGCCAGGACCTCCATCGCGCCTCTTTTTTTATACTCGTCAAGATCATCTTCATCTTCTTCCGAAAGATCGTACACATCCCGTTCATACCAGGCATAGGGATAAAAATTTTTGGGTTCAGCATCAAGGAGGGCTTGTGCAGTAGCCGCAATATCTCCCTCCCAAAACTGGATATCCCCAAAATGCTGCGCAGGCTGCTTGCAAAAAAACGGACTCTCTACCAAAAATGGAGCCTGCTCTCCTTCATTTTGCCATACGATTCTTCCATCGGCATTGAATAGTCGTAATACACCCTCCTGAGGATGATCCGTCTCCTCTACTCGCAGTCTGCAAACTTCCCTTCCATCTGCGTCCACATAGACGACTTCGCCCTGCCGGATAAGAAATGGAGCAATTCCCTTACCACTATAATAGCCTAGTACCCAGCCTTCATTATCAGTCAACGGCTCCAAATAAGGCATCTCCAGGAACTGGCCATCCATCTTAAGAATCCCCCACTGATCATTGCGTAGAACGACACTGGCACCGCACTCATGAAAGCGATCGGCCCAAGCATACTGCGCAGGGATAACCATCGTGCCGGTTTGATCAAAGAAGCCGAGACTTCCACCATAATGTCCATCTCCCTTTGCCAGCCCGCACACTATTTGGTCCGAGATCGAAGTTCCCTCGAAGACCACATCGCCCTTTGTATTAAGATAGCCGTTTCTCATTTTCATACTATTGGTATGATCACTGAAAAAAGCGAGACCCTCTTCGTTGAACTCTTCGATATGTGAATAGGTAGGCTTCACGATCCAGTTGCCTTGTGCATCGATCAATCCCCATAATTTCCCCATTTTTGCAGGAGCTATTCCATCGCTTGTGTACATTCTGACATCTGTAAATTGCGGGGCAACCACCATTTCTCCTTTCCTATCGATAATCCCCACAGCGGAGTCCCCACGCTTTTTCACGGCTGCCAGACCGATCGGCGAAAAAAAGCCAACCTCGGCAAACGGCCCCTCGATGACTGCTTGTCCCACACTATCGATATAAGCATATCCATCGTGCAATCTAACCGCCGCCAAGCCTGCTCTAAATGGCAGTGCCTCCTGAAAACAGGGTGGGATGTTGATCTCCCCGTTTACATCTACATAGCCCCATAATCCCTCTTTTTTGAATCTGGCCATACCCTCCTTGCCAAAAATGCGAGCATCTTCTAGAGTCGGCTCGATCAACCATCTTCCATTTTGATCCAGATACCCCCATTGTCCGTTTAGGTCTTGAGCAGCAGTAATAAAGCCACCTTTACGATTTGGAGTAAAATTATGTACGTTAAGCAAATTCGGCTCACGAACAAGATTTCCGTTACTATCAATCAACGCATAACGTAACCCGAGCGGTTTATCAAATGGAAAACGTACTACATATGGTGGATGAAACACGTTGCTATTTTCCGTCATGACAGCTTCTCCTCTGGTTTTAAATAGTGATTTTCTGTAAATACAATCTACGTTGCACCGCGCTGCACCCGCATACACGAGTAAGCGGTGTAAATGACCTAGCCACGCAAAACCGCCAGCTGGTTAAACGAAATGAGCATAAAAAACAAGCATTCCCTCATCTTCGCCATACATGCTCCGCTCTCCTTTTTATGTAAATAACGGCAATAGAAACATGCCCGTTAGTTGAAGCCACCAATCATTCCGGAACGGACAGTCCCCTCCTTCAGCAGGGCGTAGGCCGAAGCGTAGACTGGAAATTCACTTCTTTCCCCCACTGCCGCTACTCCTCTTAACCAAATAAAAAAGCAGACCCATCATCTGAGTCTGCTTGTCGTTTCAGCTTTTATAGTTTCCGAACGTTCGTCGCTTGAGGACCGCGTTGACCGTTTTCTACGTCAAACTCAACCTCTTGCCCTTCGTCCAAGGATTTGTACCCTTCGCCCTGAATAGCGGAGAAGTGAACGAATACGTCATCTCCACCATCACGCTCGATAAAACCGAAACCTTTTTCACTGTTGAACCACTTTACTCTTCCACGTTCCATTTTTGCCTCCTAGCATGTAACCCTTACATGACATTTGAAATATTGTCTTACCTCGGTTACTATTGCCATTTACGAGGCTTATTATACGTGACCGAATTTTTTTCTCCTACTTCGCAGCCTCTGTTGCTTCTTTGGCTTTGCTCTGGTCCACAATAAATTGTCCCTTCCAGTTGCCCTTT
The DNA here is from genome assembly GCF_013284345.1 of Brevibacillus sp. MS2.2. NCBI lineage: Bacteria > Bacillati > Bacillota > Bacilli > Caryophanales > Paenibacillaceae > Brevibacillus > Brevibacillus sp. MS2.2. Next base: position 62,482 of record NZ_JABSUZ010000013.1, on the reverse strand, counting down.
GTTTTGCCGATCCGGTTCACATCGATATTTAAGGTGAGTGGTTGTGGTAGCTTGGATTCACGCGAGGTGAAGGCAAGAACGCCCTCTGGCTTGTTATGATCGGCTATTCCCACCTCTACTTCCTTACCGGACTCGTCTGTTAAGTAGAAAGGCATATTATCCTCTTTGGTCCCGAAAAAGTTTAGGACACTTGTACCTTCCAAGCCTTTTTCCTGGTACACGGGATTGCCGTTTGCTTCGCCTACCACATCTAAACCTGTCGTATCGAATTCGAAAGGCACCAGTTCTCCATTTTGTTGTTCAATGCGATAGTGCAGCAGAACTTTGCTATCTTCCGCATACACTTCCGTAAAATGAATCGTAATCCCCTGATCGGTAATTTTTTGATCGATCGGAATGGACAACCCTTTTGCCGCTGCTCGCTTAACCTCTTCACCCACCAAACTGTTCAAGTCTTTTGGATTGTCTGCAAAATAAGAGGTTCCATTTAAAGCCGCATATACTCCAGTCGGCAGTATAATAGCAGCAACTAATCCCATCATAACTAATTTTTTCTTCATCGTTACAGGCTCCTTTTTTTCGTGATAGCGATGAAAGGACTGCCTGACGCGCTGGTCGAGTTCATCGGGGATCGTGGTTTCGTCCATTTGCTTGGTGAGTGACTGTTTTATGATTTTTTCGATAGACATGTTTGGAGTTCCTCCTCATTCCATTCGACGTCAATCCACTCGCGGATTCGCTTTAATGCCAGATGATTTCTCGATTTTTCTGTGCCCACTGGTATTTGCAGCAGTTCGGCAATCTGATCGTACGTAAAATCGTAGTAATACCGATAAATGACGACGCTCCGTAGCTTGAACGGCAGCTTTTGAATTGCTTGCTGCATCTCTGTGGCAGACTCCATCGCAAGCATTGGCTCATCCGGCGTTTCGGCATGTTGTTCTTCTTCCAAGCTCTGTTTTCGTTCTAACAGACGGAATCTTCTCCAAATCTGTCTACGCCAGTTTTTCACCTGTCTAATGACAATCCCATTCACCCAGAAAAGAAACGGACGCTTGCGATCATAGGCAGGCAGTGATCGCCATAACTGATAGTAGATTTCGCTTACAATATCATGAACATCTTCTTTATTCGTAACCATGGCTGCTACGGTACCGTAAATTTTTGTCCGTGTCATGCTGTAGACCACCTCAAAAGCTTCTTGGTCTCCATCAAGCAAACGGTCCAGCCACAGTTCTAACATTTGATCATTCATCGGAGGGCCCCCTGAAATTGTATACACCTTGTATTGGCTCTCTCGTTCAATATGGTTCACTACTTTATGAAAAAAACCTCTCCAAACGCTTCTACGTGCGTTTAGAGAGGTTTTCCCGTATGAATCAGTGTAACTGTTCAAGAATTAAATGCGCACCACAGTCGCCTTGCTGACAAGGTCACGCGGGATGCGGTTTTTCGTATCGAAGAGGATCGGCGCGTCAGCCATCTTTTCAGCGACATCAGCCCAATCCGCCTCAGCAAACTCCTTTTGCACAGCAGTCAGGAACAACGCATCTGCTCCATTCAATGCTTTGTCCAGACTGTCAACCTTATGATCATACACAGTCGGAACAGCCGGATCGTAGGAGCGAACGTCTACTCCTTTTGTTATGAGCAGCTTGATCAGATCGTGGACAGGGCTTACGCGGTCGTCATTGGAAAAGTCTTTCATCGCCATCCCCAATACAGCTACGCGGCTTCCTGCCAATGTCTTGCCATTTTTCTTCAAGGCTTGCTCGAGCATGCTGATCAACACTTCAGGTACTGCATCATTCGTATTGCGAGCCAGTTGCAGAATCGGCATGTTTACTTCCAATTCGCGTGCCTTAGGCTGCAAGTAGTACAGCGCATTCGGCAAGCAGAAGCCGCCTACACCCGGTCCTGGCGATAACAGGTTTACACGTGTGTGCGTATTGGCAACCTTGATCAGCTCGAACGTATCAATGCCGAATGCCTCGGAGAAACGAGCAAATTCCTGTACCATCGCAATGTTCACATCACGCTGGATGTTCTCGATGACTTTTGCTGTCTCAACTACGCGGATATCCGTGATCGTGATGTCCGTCTCGCTGATGAAGGACAACAACTCTTTTCCTTTTTCAGCGCTTTGTTCATTAATGCCACCCAGAACGAGCGGCATATGGATGAACTCTTCAAAAGCACGCCCCTCTGCAATTCGCTCCGAGCAGTATGTCAGGTAGAAATCGACACCAGCAACGAGACCGCTTGTTTCCTCCAAAATCGGCAGAATTACATCTTCTGTCGTTCCTGGTACGACGGTGCTGCGGATCATGATGGTATCGCCTTTTTTCAGTACGCGACCGAGCGATTGTGCACAGCTTTTCAGCGGTCCGAGATCAGGATCGCCGTTATGAACAGGCAATCCGACTGTTACAATATAGTTATGGACTTCCGCAGCAGCTTCCTCGTAGGAAGACGTTGCACGGAAACGTTTTGCTTCAATCTGCTCTTTGAGGATCTCTGGCAACGTTTTTCCCTGATAGGACTCCAGGTGATGGGAATGTGCCGCATTGATCTCATCGACGACATGCGGTACGACGTCAATACCGATGACGTTTGCTCCTTTCATGGCATAGGTAAGCGCCAACGGCAAGCCTACAAACCCCAATCCCACAACAGCTACGCGTACAGGTTGAGTCATTGCGTATCTCCTCTTTCACACTCTAAGTAAGGTCCGTATGACTGTAAAAGTCACGCGGCCAACTTGCGCATATTTTTAGGACAGGTAGTAAACACCTGCAGCGATAAAAAGCACACACAATCCAATGAGGACCTTGTACAACGTTTCCAAGGCTGTTCCTCCCCCATACAATCTTGGCCTGTCCTCTTTTTCGTAAAAAGGACTTTGATTGGGCAGAATAGTTTGGTACTCTTTCGCCAAATCAAATTATACTCTCGTTTGAAATAACGTTCAACCCGTCTAACGAGGCAAGGATGCCCCTATGATATACGAGAAACCGATGGACAGGACCATCGCAATAAAGCCAATGGCCCTGTTATCTTTGGCAATTTCCTGATCAACATTAAAGGTAGGGGTCATGAATTCAAAAATGAAGTACGCAGACAACAACAGGAAAAATCCGAATGTCGCCCAAATTAACGCTTCTCCCAAAGACAAATGCGCCTGAATGGAATAACGGAAAATGTTCGCGATCCCAAAAATTTTCCCGCCTGTTGCCATTGCTACTGCCATGTTCCCACGCTTCAATTCTTCCCAAACACGATAACGCGTCACTAGTTCAAAAATGGCTAAGAATAAAACCATCGCCAGTCCAGACACTGTAAAATAAGCTGCAGTTGCAAAATATGGATTGTGTAGAAGGTTTTCCATATGTCCCTCCCGACCTCTTATTTCAATTCGGCAATGGTAGCACCTACGCCGCCTTCTCCTTGACCACCTAAGCGGAAGGATTTTACATTACGATGATTTCTCAAATACTCATGCACGCCTTTGCGCAGTACCCCTGTCCCGTGTCCGTGAATAATGGAAACCGAGTGCAAGCCTGCCAACAGCGCGTCATCTAAGAACTGATCAATTTCCCGAATGCTGTCCTCGACGTTGTAGCCGCGCAAGTCGAGATCCATCTTGATATTGTCACTGCGACGCTTCACAGAAGTGTACGGAGCCGCTTGCGGTTTTTGCCGGATCGAGTTTTGTACATGCATATCATCGCGCTTCACTTTCATTTTCATAATCCCGATCTGCACGAGGAATTCTTCATTGTTTACCTTTTCCAGCACGGTTCCTTTTTGTCCGAAGCTCGTCACCATTACCTCGTCGCCCACCTTAATTTGTGTGGCACGAACTGCTTTTGCCGGCTTCTTCACCTTTTCCTTGTCCAGCTCAAGAACGGCATTGCCCAAGCGCTTCTTCGCATCGATGAGACGATGCTCCTTGATTTCCATGCCTTCTGCCATCATTTCGCGCAGCTCGCGAATGATCGTTTCCGCTTCTTCTTTTGCGAGTTGGACGGCAATTCGCGCTTCGTCTTCTGCTCGCTCCATTCGCTTGTTTTTCTCTTCGGCAAATTGTGCGCGCTCTTCTTCCAGCCGTCTACGCAGCTCTTCCGCTTCCTCGCGTGCCGCTTTTGCCGCCAACCTGTCCGCTTCCGCCGACTTGCGATTGCGCTCCAACGAAGCAATCATGCTCTCGACCTGATTATCTTCCTCACTGATCGAGCCACGTGCTACATCAATGATGTGTTCCGGCAATCCCAGACGTCTTGCGATGGCAAATGCGTTGGACCTACCTGGCACCCCGATAAGCAAGCGATAAGTAGGACGCAGCGTCTGTACATCAAATTCCACGCTGGCATTGATGACCTCGGGTCTATCGTAGGCATACGCCTTCAATTCACTGTAGTGAGTCGTTGCGACCAATCTCGCGCCGGAATCAATCACATGGTCGATGATGGACATGGCCAGAGCAGCACCCTCTGTCGGATCTGTTCCTGCGCCTAGCTCGTCAAACAGAACCAGGCTCTTGTCGTCCATTTTCGCCAAGATTTGAATAATATTGGTCATATGGCTCGAGAACGTAGACAGGCTCTGCTCGATGGATTGCTCATCCCCGATATCGGCAAAAACGGAGGAGAATACGGTCATCTCGCTCTCTTCCTCTGCCGGAATATGCAAGCCTGCCATGGTCATCAAGGACAGCAGTCCGATTGTTTTGAGGGAAACGGTTTTTCCGCCTGTATTCGGGCCTGTCACAACAATCGCCTGATACTCTCCACCCAGCTCCACATCTACAGGAACGACAACTTCTCGTGGAATAAGTGGATGACGCGCTTTACGCATGTTAACGTACCCGCGATCATTGATGCGTGGACAGATCGCCTTCATGCTCCAGGCAAGCTGAGCCTTGGCAAACATAAAATCAAGCTCTGTCAGCGCTTCTGTATTCTCGATCAAAGCCTCTACCGCAAAGGATACCTGCTCCGTCAACACATACAGAATACGCTCCACTTCACGTTCCTCACGCAAGCGAAGCTCGCGAAGCTTGTTGTTCATCTCGACGATCACTTCCGGTTCGATAAAGAGCGTCGCCCCAGATGCCGACTGATCGTGAACAATTCCGCCAAATACAGAACGATACTCCTGCTTCACCGGAATGACGAAACGATCGCCACGAATTGTAACGATGTTTTCCATCAGCATTTTTTGGTAAGTAGACGAGCGTGTCATTTGATCGAGCTTTTCACGAATGCGCAACTCGACCTGTCTAATCTCCTGACGTACCTGTCGCAATTCAAGGCTCGCGCTGTCCAAAATATCGCCATTTTCATCAACACAGCGGCGAATTTCAGTTTCCAACTCGCGCAGGCCCTCAATACGCTCTGCCTGCTGTTGCAATAATGGCAGCTCGTGATCCTCACACATATCGAGCAAAAACGTTTTGAGCCTGCGTCCAGCCATTACGGTGCTGGCGATATCCAGCAATTCCATCGGGGCGAGCATGGCGTTCAATCTGGCGCGCTGTACGGGACCGCGAATATCGCGAATGCCACCGAGAGGCACGCTGCCTTTCAGGCGTAACACGGTCGCTGCTTGTTCAGTCCCTTGCTGAGCGGTTATGACTTCATCCAAGCGTAAAAATGGAATCAGCTCTGCTGCTTTTTCTTTACCATATGTGCAAGATGCCTTGTCAATCAACAGGGCGACTATTTTATCGTATTCTAACGTTTTTAAAACCCGTTGTTCCACTGTGCTCCTCCTTCTTTATCCAGCGGCGACCGTTGTACCGTGCGGGCGGGAGCGACGGTCTATACCGGCAATCATTACGATATCTCCCCATTATAGCATGGCAGCGGAGCTTAGAAAACTTGGGCAACGGATAGCATCAGACAGGCATCATCGGCGAAGGATAATTTTACACGTTTTCGTTGGGCATAGATCTACACTTTGCGTGAGAGAATGAAAGGTGAAACAACTCTAAAGGAGGAGTACACTTGACGATCATGCGCCATATCGTCCGCTTTATCGTCGCTGCCGTAGTCCTGATGTTTGTCGGCTTTCTGGTCCCCGGCTTTTCGGTTAGCAGTTTTTGGACAGCTCTGCTCGCGGCCGTTGTCATCGCTCTGATTGGCTGGGCCGTAGAAGCCATTTTCGGAGATCGAATTTCGCCGTACAATCGTGGTATTATCGGCTTCTTGGTCAGTGCCGTCGTGATTTATCTCACTCAGTTCATCGTCTCTGGCTTCCGCGTAACGATTCTTGGAGCGCTTCTGGCTTCCTTGGTGATCGGGATCATCGACTTGTTTATCCCGATCAAAACCCATATGGACGTGCGCAATGGGGATGCCGGGAACAAGCAGGAGACATAGGCAAAATGCGACAAAGAGCCATCCCATCAAAAACGGGGTGGCTCTTCTCCTTTTACCCACAACGTGAAAAAAAAGAGAGGCATTCAAGCCCCTCTTTTCCTTAATCTATCGGTTTAGCCTTTGCCTCTTCCTGAATGATTTTCAGCAGTTCTTCGTACTCCTGACGCAAGCGGAAGTATTCATCCGCGATATTGACCGCAGAAAGTACGGCAATTTTGGCAGTATCCAGTCGATGGTTGCCGTTTGCGATTTCGTTCATCTTGTCATCAACGAAACCGGCCACCATGCGTATGTGATTGACACTTGCCTTTCCACTGAGCCGGTATTGTTGGCCAAAGATGTCCACCGTCAAACGATTTTTCCCATCACCTTGCACGAGAGGTACCTCCCTACTGCGACCTTTGCTCTACTTTATCCTTTTTTAGGTTACTGAAAATGTCAGATTTCGTCAAGCAATCTTACATGCGCAGTTCAGCGCCTGTGTTGTTTTTCAGGGCTTCGATGACAGCACTGGTCACTTGTTGAATCTCTTCGTCCTGCAAAGTACGCTCTGCGTGACGGAATACGAGGGCAAATGCCATGCTCTTCTTATCTTGGGCAATACGCTCACCCATGTATACATCGAACAGGGTTACGGACTCGAGCAACTCACCTGCCGCTTCACGAATCGTTGCTTCCAATGCACCAGCAGCTACACTGCGATCCACAACAAGAGCCAAGTCACGCGTTACCGCTGGGGACTTCGGCAATTGATTGTAATGTCCTACCTCAGCAGCTACATCAATCAAAGTAGCTACATCAAACTGGAATACATACGTTTCGGACAGATCATACGCTTTTTCTGTGCCCGGATGAACTTGCCCCAGGTACCCTAGACGCTTTTCACCTACCCATACTTCCGCGGTACGTCCCGGGTGCATACCTGCGATGTCCTGGACGGCTTTGTACTCGGCACCTTGGATACCCAAACGAGCGAAGAGTGATTCGACAATCCCTTTGGTTTGGAAGAAATCAACAGGCTGCTTAGCGCCCATCCAGTTTTGTGTGAGCAATTGTCCAGTCAATGCACCCGCTACATACAGACGTTCTTCTGGAAGCTGTGTGAGTGTTTCTTCTTTCGTCAAGAACACACGGCCCAATTCGAAAATCGCAACATCGTGGTTTTGGCGGTTTTTATTGTAAGCGACTGTTTCCAAGAGGCTAGGAATCAAGCTCGTGCGCAAAACGCTATGGTCTTCACTCATCGGCATCATGAGCGCAACAGGGTTTACTCTCTCCTGATGCAGACCCGCTACTGCCTCAACACGATCTGGATGAACCAGTGCATAGGAAATCGCTTCATTCATGCCAGTACCGATCAAATGATGACGGATCGTACGGCGCAATTGCTGTTCTTTTGTCAACTGTCCCTGTGTGGTTGAACCAGAAGGCAAGCTGGTCGGAATGTTGTCGTAGCCGTACAGACGTGCAACCTCTTCCACCAAATCCTCTGGCAGCGTAATGTCGCCACGTCTCGTTGGAACCGTTACCGTCCATTTGTCGCCCGCTACTTCATACGGGAATTGCAGACGCTCGAAAATCGGCGATACATCAGAAGCCGACATGTCGGTTCCGAGATGCTGATTGATTTTTGCAAGCGTAACGGAAACAACAGCAGGCGCAGCTTCGCTTACAACAGCAGAGCTGATTCCTTTGGATACCGTTGCCCCAGACAATTGCTGAATCAGAGCAGCAGCGCGTTCTCCCGCTTCCTGCACACGTGCTTGGTCAACGCCTTTTTCCCAACGTACGCAGCCTTCTGTACGCATGCCGAGCATACGAGCTGTGCGGCGTACTGTTTTTGGCGTGAACCAAGCTGCTTCGAGAATGATTTCGCTCGTCTCGCCAGTGATTTCGGAGTTCGCTCCACCCATTACCCCTGCGATCGCCAAGCCTTTGGTCTGGTCGGCAATCAGCAAGGTTTGCTCATCCAGTGTGCGCTCTTGATCGTCCAATGTCACGAGCTTTTCGCCCTCGTTTGCCAGTCGAACGACAATAGAGCGATCAGCTACCTGTGTCGCATCGAAAGCATGCAGCGGCTGACCGTATTCGAGCAGGACGTAGTTTGTTACGTCTACTACGTTGTTGATTGGACGAATTCCCGCTGCCATCAAGCGATTTTTCATCCATTGTGGAGATGTCGCGATTTGGGCGTTGGTGAAGTGACGACCATGGTATTGATAGCTTTCATTTGTCGCTTCGATCTTGACTTGGATCGGGTTGTCGCCACCATTTTCGGTCAGCTCGATTTGCGGGAATACCACTTCTTTGCCCAAAATAGCGGCTACCTCGTAAGCAACCCCCAGCATGCTCAAGCAATCCGAACGGTTCGGTGTCAGTCCCAATTCCAGCACATAGTCATCCAGGCCGAGGTACGAAACAGCATCCATTCCGATTTCCGCATCCGCTGGCAAGACCATAATGCCTTCTTGCTGATCTTTTGCCAGAAGCTTGTCGTTTAAGCCCAGTTCTTTTGCCGAGCAGATCATCCCTTGGGATTCTACACCGCGCAGCTTGGAGCGTTTGATGTTCAGACCACCCGGGAGCTTTGCACCGATCAAGGCAACGAGAACTTTTTGTCCCTTGTCTACGTTCGCTGCCCCACAAACGATTTGCAGGTCTTCTCCTTGTCCTGCATCAACGACGCATACGTTGAGACGGTCTGCATCGGGGTGCTTGCTACGTTCTTTTACATAACCGATCACAACACCGGATACTCCTGCGTTGCGTGATTCAACTGCGTCTACTTCAATCCCGCTGCGAGTCAGCTTTTCAGCCAGCTCCTGGGGCGTCGTTCCACTCAGATCGACGTATTCAGATAACCATTGGTACGATACCTTCATCTTTGCCTCTCCTCTCTAGCCTCGATTGAACTGACGCAGAAAACGAACGTCGTTGGTATAAAAATGGCGGATGTCCTCCACCGCGTATTTGAGCATCGCAATTCGTTCTACACCCATACCGAATGCAAAGCCGCTGACTTCCTCAGGGTTGTAGCCGGCCATTTCCAGTACGCGCGGGTGAACCATACCAGCACCCAAAATCTCGATCCAGCCTGTTTGCTTACATACACGGCAACCGTGACCACCGCAGTTGAAGCATTGCAGGTCTACTTCTACGGAAGGCTCCGTGAACGGGAAGAAGCTTGGGCGCAGACGAATTTGCTGGTTTTCCCCGAACATTTGACGGGCAAACGTTAACAGGGTCCCTTTCAAGTCACTCATCCCGATTTTTTTATCAATCACGAGACCCTCGATCTGCGTGAATTGGTGGGAGTGTGTCGCATCGTCATCATCGCGGCGATACACTTTACCCGGACAAATCATTTTCAGTGGGGTCTTGCCTTCTTTTTTCAGCATCGTACGTGCTTGCACAGGAGATGTCTGCGTACGGAGCAGTAGCTCTTCTGTGACGTAGAACGTGTCTTGCATATCGCGCGCCGGGTGATCTTTCGGCAGGTTTAGCATCTCGAAGTTGAAGTGGTCCATTTCGACCTCAGGACCTTCTGCCACCTCGAAGCCCAGGCCGATGAAAATGTCTTCGATCTCTTCAATGATCCGAGAGAGCGGGTGCATGGTGCCTGCTGGTACTGGACGCCCTGGCAGTGTCACATCGATCGTTTGAGAAGAAAGCTTGGCAAAGAGAGCCGCTTCTTCAAATGCTTGTTGTTTGCCGGAGAACGCTGCCTCCAGTGCTTCCCTTACTTCATTTACCAATTGACCGACAACTGGACGCTCTTCTGGCGAAAGGCCGCCCATACCGCGTAGCAGTTCTGTCAACTCACCCTTTTTCCCCAGGTATTTGACGCGCAAATCCTGAAGTTGTGCGGCTTCTGTCACTTGGCTGATTTGGCCCAGTGCGGACTCTTTCATTTCTTGCAACCGAGTTTGCACTTCGAATCGCTCCTTTTTTCGTTTGTAAAAAAAAAGAAAAACCCGCCCCAGAAAAGGGACGAGTTACTTTTTTCTCGCGGTACCACCCTTGTTAGACAATTCGCTTCCAGCCTGTGACAAATACATGACAATATCACTAGTGGAAAGAGACATTTGTCTCACTTCAGATCATTGGTAACGGGTATGACCCGGCTGCTCCTACTGCGCGAAAAGCGGTTCAGAGTGCGGCTTTGGAGTGAATTCGGCAGCTATCATGTTAAAGATGTTCGCAGTCTGTGACATCTTCTCCCTGAAAAAACAGATAGGTCCTGCGTACTAGTCTCCGTCATCGCTTTACGTTATAATTGTGACGTAAGGAAAATTATAGCGCAACAAGAGAGAACTTTCAATTCTACAAATGTTACATATCAAAAGAGTGCTTTCATGTGTATGTTACCCATTCGAAAGGGGATTTTGACATGATTGATAATGTTTCCGCCCTTTACGATAAGACAAGCAACTGCCGCCATTGCCAAGCGACCTTTTCGACAAAAAGGATCAGAAGCGGCACGTTGACGATGCTTCATCGCGACAGCGATTTTTATACCACTTTTAAAGAGCAATCTTTAAATCCCATTATATATACCGTCAATGTCTGCCCTGAATGCGGCTTCGCCTTTACGGATCAATTCCGGGATAAGCTCGCCCCTTGGCAAAAGCAGATTGTGGATGAACAAATCACCTCGAAATGGACGCCAAAAGATTTTGGCAATGTTCGTCATGTACCAGAAGCTATTGTCAGCTACAAACTGGCCATTTACGCGGCTGAACTAACGGATCAGCCCCATTCCGTAAAAGCGGGTCTGTATTTGCGCCTCGCATGGCTTTATCGATTCCAGAAAAATGTCGTGGAAGAAATGCGCTTTATCGATATGGCCGTGGAAGAATATGAACAATCGTATATTCATTCCGACTATACACGCGGCGACAAGGAAATGACCGAAGTCCGCTTGCTGTACTTGATTGGTGAGCTCTACCGCAGACTCGAAAAGTTTGACTTAGCCATCAAGTATTTCGGCAAGGCACTCGCCTTTCGCAATCACACCATTGAGAGCGGCATTATCCGGATGGCGCAAGATCAATGGCAACTCGCGCGCGAGGAGTATAAAGAGAAAAAGAACGAGCAAAAGATCGGCTAGACATGCCGATCTTTTCTTTTGCGCTGTGCCTCATAGACAAAAATTCCCGCCGCAACTGCTGCATTCAACGACTCTGCGCCGCCATAAAGCGGGATGTGAACGAATTGATCTGCCCTGGCAAACATCTCTTTAGAGACGCCTCTTCCTTCATTGCCGATGACCATTGCCGTCAGACCAGCATAATCAGCCTCGTCATAGGATACACTGTTTTGCTCCAAGGAAGAGATCAGAACTCGCCCTCCCTTTGCCTTCCATTCATCTGCCGTCTCGACTAACGACTGTGTAAAGACCGGGATACGGAACAGTGCTCCCATTGTGGCCCGTACCACTTTTCCATTGTAAATATCGACACTGCCACTTCCAAGTACGACACCATCGACTGCTGCGGCTTCTGCTGTACGCAAGATCGTGCCGAGGTTGCCCGGGTCTTGTATTTCGTCCAAAAAGAGAAGCAACAAGCTGTCTTGTTCCTGTCTCTTCTTATCTACCCATTCGGCCCAATCTGCTGCTGTTTTTTTCACTTCGGCTACAATTCCTTGTGGAGACTTGGTTTCGGACAGCTTCGCCAGCACTGCCTCTGATGCCGCAATGACCTGAACAGCATCCGGATGATTAGCCAATGCACGTTGGCAAGCAGGGTCCATGTCACGCTGCTGATCGTAGATAACCGTGACTACCTCCGCCCCGCTTTTTAACGCCTCCTCTACCAGATGCGCCCCTTCCACGAGAAAACGCTGTTGCTCCTCCCGACCTTTGCGAGACAGCAACTGGTGCAATCGCTTGACCAAAGGGTTTTGTATCGAAGTAATGATTTCATTTGTCATAAACCTATGCCCGCTCCTCAAATTCGCGTAAGTCTTTGTTGTTCCCGATCACCACAAGCACGTCGCCGTATTGGATGACTTCATCCGGGCTAGGAGCGATGTTGAATTTATCTCCGCTTTTGATGGCAATAACGTTGACTTCGTATTTTTTCCGAATATCCAGTTGCCGCAAGTTTTGACCGACCAGCTTGGACGACACGACTACCTCCGCCACGCTGTAGTCCTCTGCCAGCTCAATAAAGTCAAGAACGTTAGAGGAGATCAGATTGTGAGCGACTCGCACCCCCATGTCACGCTCAGGGAATACAACACGGTCAGCTCCTACCTTGTACAATACTTGTCCATGACGCTCATTCTGTGCTTTTGCCACAATCTTTTTGACACCCAAATCTTTCAGTGTCAATACCGTCAGGATACTCGCCTGAATATCGACCCCAATGGCCACGACGACAACGTCAAAATTGCGGATGCCGATTTCCTTCAAAGCGCGTTCATCCGTAGAATCAGCTGCTACCGCATGCGTTACGTACTGAATATTTTCGTTAATACGCTCCTCGTTCTCATCTATTCCCATGACTTCATAATCCATCTCGTATAACGTTCTCGCCACGCTAGAACCAAAACGTCCCATCCCGATAATGGCAAATTGCTTGGACATGTTAATCTTCTCCTTTACGGAACTTACCAATATCAAGCATTATAGCACAACCAAAACATCCGCCACAAAATGCTCATGAACGTTTTGTACGAAAAGCATGGTATGCACAAATCAGCGTTTACAAATACTATTTCATGAATTCATTCTCACAAGAGAGGTGCAAGCACGGTCATGAATATTGCCTCACTCAACTTACGTCAAGCGATCATGTACAAAATGCAAGGCTCAGATCCAAACGCAGTGGAAGAAACCATCAGTGATGCTATCGCAAGTGGTCAGGAGAAGACACTGCCGGGTTTAGGTGTTTTATTTGAAGTGCTGTGGCAAAACAGCGATGCTTCCTCACGCCAATCCATGATTACAACTATCGCGGAACACTTGCCTGAGCAAGCCGAAAAACCGATCTAACCACGTCTTCATCAAGCAAATAAAGCTACAAAGGGAGGGACTGCTATGTCCCTCCCTTTTCATTGTTTACTTCCCGACCTTTGTTGAACTGATTGCGCATGAATTGGGTGATTGCCAGCAAGAGGGGAATGATGATGGTTATCAAAAATCCTACGGCCGTCAAATACTTTGTAAAAGAAAACAACTCCACTATATTTTGCGGCACTAATGTTAGGAAAAAGAGTGGCACCATGATCACAATCGCGGTGATTCGCTGAAAATGAATGCCTTTGTGAAACAAGCGTCGCAAGGAAAAAATCGTCGCGTAAAGCATATTCCCGATCGTTGTAAATACAGAAGCAACCCAAATCGCAAGAAAGGCGGACTCAAAACGCTCCAAAAACCAGCCGGTTTTCTGCGTTACCTTGATCAGTTCAAGTGTTGGCCAAACAAGCCTCTGCAATTCTTCATAGCCAAATACAGTAATTCCTGCAACAACTGTGATCACATAAACGACAAGAGCAAAGCTCATACCTGTCATGCTTGCCACCCCTAGCCTTGCCCCGGGAATAGCAAAGGCAAAGTAAACCATTAACAGCTCATACCCGGTGTAGAGCGTATACGTTTCCAGACCCGTTTTTATGACATCTGTCCATGACTCCAGTTGGAATGGCAATAAATTGTACCAATCTGCGTTCAAGAAGGATACGAGCGGAACCAAGAGAGACGGCAACATAAGGAAAGGAATCAATAGCTCATTTACCCTTGCCACAACTTCAATCTCATGACAACAAAGAAACATGACCAACAATAGCAACGTGATGATAATTACTTCTAGTGGCGTTTGCGGCAATACGGAGGTTACGACGACTTCCCCGAACAATCTGGCTGTGATTCCCGCATTGAGGAACTGGTAGAGAATGAAAAGAAACACACACAGGTTACCGATGGCAACACCAAATATCTTCGGCATAAATTCGACAAAGGTAAGGCCAGGAAACTGGTTGCCTAAATAAACGATAGCCGCCACAGCCACGGATGCTACGATAGCACCTGCAACGGGTCCTAACCACCCCATTTGACGAAGAAGCTCGGTTGCCGTTCTCGGGATGATGAGAATACCCACCCCGATCATCGAACTGATCATAATGCTTGTCAGTTGCCAGGCACCAAAATTACGTTGCTGATTCTCCATAGTGATCGCTCTCCTATTGCATTTCCATACCAAGACGGCGAAGCTTGATTGTGTATGTAACGCGAACCGGAAAATCCCTGAAATCTTGCTTCCAATTGTGAGTTTTCCAGTAGTCTTGGTAATGCTTCGCACGCAGTGTAAGGCCCAGCTTCAAAATGTCACTATTGTACTGCTTTTGTAATTGCTGTAGTAGCTTCTTTGCGCGGTTTTCCATCTCTTTTTTGATAAGCGCTTGCATTTGCAGGACGAATTGCTCTGGCGGAATTTTCAGGTCTTCTGTGAGTTCGACAATATCTCCTTGGAGCTCGCAATGATAAGTAGCGGAAGAGGATTGGTGAATGATCACCTTTTTTTTTACAAAATGCGGACGAAAACTTACATATCCGTTCTTGGTTTTTGGCAACGGAAGCACAATGTCTCCACCCGGTTTTTCATTTCGCAACTGGAGCAATATCCATGTTTGTAAGTGATCCAATTTCCCCACCATCTTGTGTCCGCGAAAAACGGCAACCCCTTTCCAGCTCACCTCATTCATTCGTGCCTCTACATAATTCAAAAACGGCTCCATGGTTAGATTAGAGGTCTGATTGAAATAGTCGCCCAACGTTTGGTCTGGAATTCTTCCTAATTTCATGCCATTTTCGATCAGCCCCATCATATAGACGACTGGAATCGGCTCGATTCTCGGTTTGATTTCCAGCAAGGTAGACGCTTTACCCTTCACGACGATCGGCCACAGAAGTCGCCGTATTTGCGGTTCGCGCCGAAAACTGTCCATGATGTCCTGGATTCCCTTTCGAGCCACCTCCTCACTTATGGCAAGAATACGCGTATGTCCAAGAAACAATCGCTGGTTCATCCGCATTTGCAAGTTATTAGAAGCATCTGTTACCGTTCTTCCTGTCACGCTCATGATCTTCACGGCATCCGCACCACTTCCTCCCCCCTTCCCACTGCTCCCCGCGATTTTGATGGGAATCGGGATTTGGACGGTCATTTTGTACAGCTTTTCATCCTTTTCATCCTGATCAATCGCAATGGCCAATACGGATGCGCGTTCCTCCAGTTCACGTCTGTCCCAGCACCCTGTCAGCAAGATTGTACAGATGATCAGTAAAGCGAAGTATCTAAGAGACTTACCCATCGATATTCCGCCCCTCTCGTCGCGTCACCATGTCGCGGATGAGGATTGCTATCCAGTAAACGACGGGGATAAGCAAATTAATGACCAGGCTAGACAACCCCAACAACGACGCTAACTTAAATACTTCCGTGATGTTTTGAGGAATGAGCGCAAAGAAGTATAAGGGGACGAGGAGAATAGAAGCCACGCTTCTTTGAAACCAGATTCCCTTGCGAAACAACTGTCTCAGCGAATAAACAACCGCGTAATACGCATTGGCTACCGTAGTAAAAACAGCCGCAACCCACACTGCCAAAAAAGCGGACTCCAAACGTTCCAAGATCAATCCTGGCACCTGCGTCGTCTTGACCAATTCAAGTGTCGGCCACGTCACCCTCTGGAGCTCTTCGTACCCAAATACCGAAATGCCCGCCACCACAATTAACATGTAAAGTAATGCTGCAATTAACAGACTGTAAAATCCCGCCTTTTCCCTGTTCGTGTTTTGTTGTGCATAGGCAAAAAAGACGAACATAATTTCAAAACCGGAATAGGAATAAATTCCTTCGTATACCCCCTTTACCATTGAACTGATCGACACATGATTAATCGGGAGGAGATTCCCAAACTCCGCTTTTTGGAACGACGCAAGCGCGATAAAAAGAAGCGGCAAGATAATTAAAGGAAACAGCAGCTCGTTCACTCGCGCTACTACTTCCACCTCATGCATGCACAAAAACAGCACCAGTAAAAACATCGTGATAAGCATAACTTCCAACGGAGTTTGCAAAAGAACGGAAGTCACAACCACTTCGCCAAACACACGCGAGACGACTGCCGTGGAAAAATACAGATATACCAGATAGATACAAATCCAGGGAAGGCTGAACACTTTGCCCACCCAAGGCCGTCTGACAGATCCCCACACCTTGTGACTGTATTCAATGAAGGTTTCTCCCGGGTAACGCCTGCTTAATTTGACAATTAACCATAAGGAGACATACGCACCTGCTGAGCCAATCAGAGGGGCGATCCAGCCTGCCTCGAATAATCTCGAGCTAGTTGTGCGAGGAAGGGTCAATACGCCGACACCGATTAAGGTACTTGTCATGAGACAAATTTGCTGCCACATCGATAGAGTCTGGTGCCAGCCGTGCCCCTCCCTCCTGCTCATTTCGGGTTCTCCTCCTCTCTGATCCGGATTTTATCTTGAACATGAAACATCATCGGTCTTGTTTTCAATAGATGATGCGGGGCCCGTATGAACAAGTCCTTCATTCCATTCAGGTTGAGCGGACTAAGCGGGCTCATATAGGGTACTCCAAACGATTTCAGTGAAGACAAGTGAATGAGGATGACGATCAAAAACAGCATAATACCGTAAAGACCAAACATCCCTGCCAAGATCATAACCGGGAAACGGAGCATGCGAATGGCAATCGCTGCGCT
This sequence comes from Brevibacillus sp. MS2.2, assembly GCF_013284345.1. Classification (NCBI taxonomy): domain Bacteria; kingdom Bacillati; phylum Bacillota; class Bacilli; order Caryophanales; family Paenibacillaceae; genus Brevibacillus; species Brevibacillus sp. MS2.2. The sequence goes on along the minus strand of NZ_JABSUZ010000013.1, from coordinate 45,353 downwards.
ATAACTCGGGGATGCGAACGAGCCGATTGTCGTCACAGCCACGATGATTACCATGACAGGACTGACAAGCCCGGCCGTTACCGCCGCTTCTCCGACCACCAGTGCTCCAACAATCCCGATCGTAGGACCAATTGGCCCCGGCAGCCTCACACTCGCTTCCCTCAATATCTCAATGGCCAACTCCATAAACAGGGCTTCGATTAAAGAAGGGAATGGAACGGTAGATCGTCCTGCCGCCATCGCAATGACCAACCGAGAAGGGATCATCTCTGGATGGAACGCACTAAAAGCGATATAAAGAGACGGCAACAGCAAGGCGATACTGATACTAATAATCCGAATGAAACGAATCAAGGTCGCGATATAAAATCGCTCGTAATAATCCTCGGGACTCTGATAAAACTGCGAAAATACAGCCGGAGCAATCAATCCGAACGGAGTCCCGTCTATCAGAATGCCTACCTTCCCTTCCAAAAGATTGGCCACTACTTTGTCAGGGCGCTCCGTATTTTGAATCTGCGGGAAGGGGGACCATCTCCGATCCTGAATCATTTGTTCGATGTACCCGCTCTCCAACACAGCATCCACACGAACATTACTCTCTATTCGCGCAATTACTTCCTCCACCATTGGGGGATACGCAATACCGTCGATGTACATGACGTAAATGTCAGTCTGTGTTCGTTCACCGACAACCATATGACGCACTCTGAGATTGGGGTCTTTCAAGCGGAAGCGGATCAATGCTGAATTCACGCACAACGTCTCACAAAAGCCATCGCGTGGCCCTCGTACGACTGATTCCGTCTGAGGCTCTTCCACTGAACGCCTGTCCCAACCTCTCGTGTTATTCAAATAAGCATTTTGACACCCATCGATGATCAGTACCGCACATCCAGACAAAATATTTCGGACGATCTGCCTCAGTTTGTCTGTCAAATCCAGCTCATTTGTCGCCGGATCTTGATAGGTGATATCGGGAGTCGTCATATAGCGAATAATAAAATCACTGATGACATTGCGATCCACCATGCCATCTATAAAAACGATAGCGGCTTGTGCCTTTGACTTTGTTTGAAAACGACGAACAACGAGATCGTCACACTTTCCAAATTGCGCTTGAATCAATTGGATGTTTTCTTCCACATTTGTCGTGAGCGCAACATCCGATACGCTTTCCATGCTCTTGTCAGAGTGCTGTTCCAACGTTTTTGACTGGAGGGCTTCTTTTCTTTTCTTCCATGCTTGAAAAAACTGGCTCAAGCTGCTCACCCTTATCCATGGAATGTAGTCTGCCGACAGGTACGGATAGTGTGCCCAATAATGGAAAGGAAATCCCGTAAAAGGCTTATTCCATAAGAAAAACAGGTCCAACCTAAGTCGGACCTGCTAAGCAACTACCTCTCGCTTGTTTTCAAATTTCTCGTAGCTCTTCTCCAGCATAATCTTTTTTAAGATCTGGACACTTTCCCAAACCTCTGTATAAGTCGTATAGAAAGCAACGGGGGCTAACCGGATGATGTTTGGTGCACGGAAGTCAGGAATAATGCCCGCTTCCTTCAAAGCCTTGCATATACGTATGGCCTCATCGTGTTCAAGGCTGACATGCCCACCTCGGCGGTCATCCTGCTGTGGGTTCGCAATCGTAAAACCCATGTCTGCCAGCTCCCCCTCGATCAAATCCATCATGAACCGCGTTAAGCCGAGCGACTTGGTACGAAGCTTTTCCACGGACACCTCCTGGAACATTTCCAAGGAACCAAGCAGCGGGGCGAGACTCAGCATATGTGGGGTACCAATCTGGTAAGCGCCCGCATTTTCGCATGCATCCAGCGTATGTTCCATGTCAAATTGCTTACTCTTTTTCGAACTGAACCATCCTGCCAATCCCGGAGCCCTGCCAAAATGCTTGCGGTTGACATATAGGCTGCCCACGCTTCCGGGCCCTGCATTTACGTATTTGTAGTTGCACCAGTAGGCAAAGTCCACTCCCCATTCGCTGAAGGAATGCGGGATCGCGCCTACAGAGTGACATCCGTCAAAACCAATCAGAATCCCTCTCTCATGTGCGGCTGCTGTCAATCGTTCGATATCGAGCAGTTGACCGCTGCGATACAGAACCGTTGGAAGGATTACCAGTGCTACTTCATCCGTCATCGCATCGATAATGTCCTCTTCCTCGATCAGGCGGCCATCTCTTGACGCTACCCGGACCAAATGCTCTTCCGGGTCTAGCCCATGGAGCTTCATTTGACTCTGGAGTGCATAAATATCGGTAGGGAAATCCAGCTCGGTAGCAATCACCTTTGTCCTCTTCCCAACCGGACGATAGAAGGTAGCTGCCAACTGGTGGAGGTTGATCGTCGTAGAACCCGTTACGATCACTTCCTCGGGACTTGCCCCTACAAGTGCTGCGCTCATCTCTCCCAATTTCTCCGAAAAGAAAAACCACGGATGGTTACCCGTTGTCCAGCCTTTCACACCCAGCTCCTTCCAAGACTGCATCATATCCATGACGCTCTTTTCCGCTCTTTTTGACATGAGGCCAAGCGAGTTTCCATCCAAATAGAGGCTCGGAAGCAAATAAAACTCTTCGCGATAGCTCGCGAGTTCGTCCTGTGCATCCAATTGCTCAGCGTACGTTTTCGTTAGGGGGCTTGATTGAGACATAGCTACCTCCTCGGCTTGTGCTATCGTTACCTCTATTATAGGCTGAATTTTCAAACAAGAGAATCCCATTCGAAAAAAGAAAATCCCGTGTCACCTACGACACGAGATTTTTATCCAAGTATAGTTGCGTTAACCAAATGACTAGCAAGATTTGCGCGATGCAAAAGAGCGGGAGCAGGATGAGAAAAGAGATATGCTTGGTCTTATGCCGTTGAATGAGCATACCCTCAAGCGCACCAATCCCTCCTCCTAAAAATGCGACCAGCAAAAGGCTCAATTCCGGAACCCGGAAACCTTTTTCTTTCGCCAGACGCTTGTCTGTTTGCATCAGGTAATAAGCATAGCCATTCACCAGCAAAGCTCCTGCCGCCAGCACCCAGACATTCGAATTGAAGTATCCTGCCAAGAGGAGTACCCAGCTTATGATGAGCACCAGCACGAAATTGCGGCGATGGGCAGCTAATTGTTGATGGTACATTTCTTAATCTCCTTTTGCCCGATATGCCCGATTTCCCATGAACTGCTTGCGTACGAAGAATACCACACCCAAAACAACCACGATCACCAGCAAAGCGTAGAAACCGTATTTACGGATGACTTCGATAATTGCTTCCACATTATTACCGAATACATGGCCGAGAAAGTAAAAGGCGATGGTCCAAACCAACCCGATCGGATAAGACAGCATCGCATAACGACGGAACGTCATACCGCCAAGCCCAACCAAATAAGGTACGACATGACGGACAACCGGAAATAAGTAGCTGATGCAAAGAGCAGTAGTACCATACTTCTCCAGCAAGCCCGTTGATCGATTCACGGCGTTCCTCATTTTCTCGGTTTTGCACAGCCATTGCAATATCGGTTTCCCAAAGTACTTTCCAAGTAAAAAGCCAATCGTCAATCCGGAGGCAACCCCTAAATATCCCGCCAAAAAAGAATACCATGGGTTTAGCACGCCGATGGAGGCAAGAAATCCTCCTGTAGCAACAACCAGCTCATCAGGAATCGGCAAACCTACAATCCCCAGCCAAAGCAGGAAAAAAATCGCTACGTAGCCGTATTGCTCTATGATTGACATCAGCAGGTCGACTTCCATGAGGCAAAATCCCCTATCCTTGCCACAGTGCGGTCATTTCTTGACATACTAGCAGCTATGGCATCGCACGATATCTGACTCTATGTATTACGAATGAACCTCCAAAAAGGTACTTGTTTATTTTGCAATAGATTTACGTATTTTATCAAGCACAGATACGCCAGACGACTCTATCATGATAGATGTTTGAGCGCTTCACGTCTGGACAAACTCGCGAGTGGCGTAGCTTCTACAAATTCACGTACAGCGTCGGGATTTGTTTTCGCATACTCTCTCAACGCCCAGCCGATTGCCTTCTGAATAAAAAACTCTTTGGAATCCGCGCATCTTTCCACCAAGGAAAAGAGCAGCCGCTGATCTGTCTTGTCTTTGTATGACAACTGAAATAAAATCGCCGTTCGTTGCAGCCACATGTTCGTTCCATTCATCCAGACTGTCGTATTCGGTCCGATCAGTTCGGGATGCAAGACAAACAATTTGCCCGTTGTATGAGAAGCCAAATAATCCACGGTATCCCACCACGATTTTGTCGTGATAAGTTCGACAACGAACGGGAGATGGTCAGGGGTGAGACGCTTTTTGGACTTCTCGAGTACGTCAAGCGCTACATACTGGTACTCTCGTGCTGGCAAAGCCCACAAGGAACCAACGACCTGCTCCCAATTTTCGGGTACACCATAATCACGAAAGATTTGTTTGGTCAGTTCTTTGCGCTGTGGTGATTTGATCCCCAGAAAGGGAAAATGATTTTTCATGTACTGTTCCATTGGACCAGCCACAATCGAATCACCATGGCCACGCAACCGTTCCTCGACAGCCTTCGTATACTCGCTTGCGTTCATCTGCGTCTCCTCCACCCAACTCATCTGATATTCCGGTGGTTTAACCTGCTACTTGGACGTCCTGCTTGACGACAGCAAAAGCATTTTGCGCTTCGTCTTTGTACGGATAATACACGACAAGGGTAAAATCTCCCTCGACAAACTCACCAGTCTCCATCCATTTTTCAATGTCAAAGGTCACCTTGGCAGTCAGCGTGTGCTTGAAGTAATCTTTTTCCAATGCAGCATGTGCGGCAAAATCATCGCGGAGTCGCTCACGCTGCTCGGTTAGGACAGCAAACGTCTGCTGCATCTCTTCCTTGTCCATGACATCCTCCCACCACAGCTTGCGCGGGCGATGCTTCTGGTTGCGCAGGAAATCGAATTTCATCATGCTGAGCACATGCCCCATACCGTCCACTTGCTGGAATTGCAAAAACTTCTGCAAGCGCACGAACAAATCCTCTAATTGATGACCGATTCGGCTCCAGCCTTGATTTTCCCAATAGTCACCAAATGTCTGGAAGAAGTCAAAAGCTGTTTCGAATTGATTTGCCAACAGCCACTCCACTGTATAGTCCATCCGGTGCGCATTCCAGTACTTTTCCAGAATGTCTTCTACACGCTTGATTTTTTGCATGTCATCAAAGGAAAGGACGTTGTTCCCCAAAATTTCGTAAGGAGCCTCATCCATAAAAACATAGCCGTGATTAGCCGCACGAGCGCGAACACCGGTCCCGCGGAGCATTTTCAAAAAGCCGAGCTGGAGCTCTTCCGGGCGCAGGCCAAATACGTCGTTAAAGGTTTTGCGGAAAGACGCATAATCTTCCTCAGGCAAACCAGCGATCAAATCCAAATGCTGATCGATTTTTTTCGAATCCTTGATCTGTGTCACTGTACGCGCAAGGCGATCGAAGCGCTGAATCCGTTGAACAAGGCGGTTGGTCTCATCATTCGTGGATTGAACCCCAATTTCGAAGCGGAAAATGCCTGGTGGTGCGTTCTCGGTCAAGAAGTCGAGAACGTCCGCCCGCAAAATGTCTGCCGTGATCTCGAATTGAAAGATCGTGCCATTGTGGTTGTCGATCAAAAACTGAAAGATTTCCAACGCATATTTTTTATTGATGTTAAACGTGCGATCCACGAACTTGATCGTTTTGACGCCGTGATTGATCAAGCGCATGAGATCCTCTTTGACTCGTTCCAGACTGAAATAGCGTACGCCGTCTTCAATCGAAGACAGACAGTATTGGCATTTGAACGGACACCCACGGGATGCCTCAAAATAGACGACGCGGTTGTTCAGCTCGTCCAGATGGTCCGCGTATGGGGAAGGAATGCTGTCCATCTCTTCAACTTGCGCACGCGGCATGGAAAAACGCACGTACTCCTCTTCGCGATAAGCGATTCCAGCTACATCACGCAGGCGTGGAGGCTGATTCGTTTGCATTGATTCCTGATACACCTGCAAAAGCTCCAAGAAGGTCTGCTCCCCTTCACCAATGCAGATGACATCGATTTCAGGATGCTTCTTCATCCATTCGTCCGCATCGTAGGTCACTTCTGGTCCGCCGAGGATAATCGGAACATCCGGGCAAATCTTTTTCAACGTGCGCATGACACTGAGCGTCTCTCGAATGTTCCAGATATAACAGGAAAATGCAACGACATCGGGCTTGCGCTTGTGTATATCTGCTACTATATTTAACGTCACATCGTTGATGGTATACTCCACCAGCTCAATCGAAGGAAATGCTTCCTGGGCATAGCTTCGCAAATAACGCAAAGCGAGTGAGGAGTGAATAAACTTGGCGTTTAAGGTCGATAGTAAAATCTTCATGGATGGGCCTACTCTCCTTGCAAAATTCGGCATCAAAAAACCATCTGCAATCGATGGTTCATGGTCTGACCGATCTTTTTCCTTTCGTAACAGTACCATACGAGACTACTAACGGCAAATCGTTAACGGTTTAATTCGCGCACCACATGCCCCAGCTCTGGCACGATCAACCGATTCATCGCCAGTCGCACCGCACCTGTCGAGCCTGGCGTGGAAAAAATCATTTTCCCTTTCCGCGTTCCTGCAATCGCACGACTGAGCATCGCTGCCGAACCGATGTCTTCTGTAAAGCTCAACATCCGAAACAGCTCGCCAAACCCCGGCATTTCTTTATCAAGCAAGCCAGAAACAGCCTCAAAGGTATTGTCCCTTGGCGAAATGCCAGTACCGCCATTAAGAAGAATGACTTGAACGTCTTCATGTGCGATTCCCGCTTCGATCGCTGCAATGACCTGTACAGGCTCGTCCTTTACTATTTGATACAGGGCAACGCTGTGACCCGCTTCCGTCAAAAGCTCTTTCATTAACTGTCCGCTTTTATCTGTATCCTCTGTCCGGGTATCGGAAACGGTAATGACCATGCATGTGACTTGCTTGGGCGATAACGCCTTGTGTTCCTGCGTACTCATCCGTAATTTCCTCATTTCTTCAATATATACCTATTTCTTATGATACCATGTTCGGGTTTCCAATACCCTCGTCGTTCCGGCAACATTTTCTTCACTCCCTATACCCGAGATGCTTCGCTTTCCTATATAATGCTGATGACTGCTATTTTTTCGACAGACAAGGAGGCGTGCGCGAATGCCAGAGCGACCGTATTTTTCTTTTCATTTCCACAAACAATCGCACACACCGATCTATGTACAACTCGCTGAGCAATTAAAAACAGCGATTCTGCGTGGTGCCTTTCTTGTAGATGGACAACAATTAATATCACTGCGAGATATGAAAACAATTAGCGGCTGCTCGCTGGAGACAGTCAAAAAAGCATACGATCATCTTGCGTTGGAAGGCTGGCTGGAAGCTGTACACGGCAAAGGCTATTACTTGACGCAGCTTGCCAAAGAAGCTCGTTTGGAAAATCGCCTCCCGCTCACAGATATTCCGATCGCTTCCCTCGCTGATTCCTCCCCTCGTCCAAGCGAAGAGCTGGTGAAGCGTTTGCGTGGTGCTTTTTATGAGAGCCTGACCGTCTTGGATGAACCGTCCGCGCAAAAGAAAATCAGGCGAACACAAGCTGCCAAAGTTTTTGCCGATCACCTCGGCCGCAGAGGGCTCCCTCACTCGCCTGAGCGACTCCTGCTATTTAATAGAAGCACAAGCGGCTTCGCTTTTCTTGCGCAGCGTGTCATGAATTCACGTGATGTCGTCTATGTAGAGGAGTATAGTTATCCCGTATTTCTTCGCCTGTTGAGCCAGTGCGGGATTACCGTTCGCCCGATTCGCATGGATGAAGAAGGCGTTTGTATTCAAGCTCTCACGGAAGAGCAGGAGCATTACCCGGCGAATTGGCTTTTGATTAACCCGCATTATCACTTTCCTACCGGTATTAGCTATTCGTTGAAACGAAAGGAAGATTTGCTCGAATGGGCGCAGAGCCATAACGTCCGTCTTGTGGAAAACGACCATTATGGCGATCTCTGGTTTGAAGAACCGAGTGTTCCGCTATACCAGATGGCTGCGCAGGCAAAAAGCCCTGTGGAGGTCTACTATCTTCATTCGTTATCCAAAACATTGGCTCGCGATCTGCAATTGGGCGTGCTAATGCTTCCTTCTGATTTATCAGATGACGAGTTGGAACGCTACAGTCAGCTTGTCTCCATGACAGGAGCAGAGCCATCCTTACTCGTCGTGGAATCTGCCGTTCGACTCCTCGATGATCCGTGGTTTTATGAAGAGTTTCTGACGGATCGTCGCGCCCTGTTCCAGACCCGCTTCCTGCGACTGTGGCAGGAACGACGCCAGGCACTCCCTGAGCACGCACGAATGTACCCCATTTCAGGGGGGTTAAATACGTGGATCAAATGGGGAACGCCAACCGCAAGAGCAACCGAACAGGAAGAGAGAGTCGTCGCTATTCTGCGGGAGGAGGGTCTCGAGCTGACTGGTGGCCATGCTTTTCGCGTAGCGGATGAGCCTGCGGATATTCTGCGCTGCCCGGCTGTCCGTTTCCCGCTTGCTCCACTGGAAGAACGAGAGTTGAAACATTGGCTTCACCGATTGGGTGCTGCTCTTCTTCGGTAAGATTTCTAAGGGAAATGCCATACTAAGAGATGGATTTCCCTCTTACCTTTACACTAGACTTTAAAAAAGCCGAGGTATAACCTGCTATGATTAAAAAAATCGTAGAAAAGCTTCACCTTGATCCACCAAAAACGCTTGTTCTTGGGTTTGCCTTGATTATCTTCCTGGGAGCGCTGCTTTTGACACTCCCGGTCGCTACAGTTGATGGACTTGGTCTGCATTGGCTTGATGCTCTGTTTACGGCCACCTCTGCTACGTGTGTAACCGGCTTGGTTGTCGTCGATACCGGTACGACCTTTACGATCTTTGGTCAGCTTGTTATTTTGTCTCTCATTCAAATTGGCGGTCTCGGATTTATGACGTTCGCTACCTTCTTCGCACTGATCATGCGTAAAAAAATCTCATTGCGTGAACGACTCATCCTGCAAGAGTCGCTCAATCAGGTATCGATAGAAGGTGTCGTACGTTTAGCCAAAATGATTTTGATTTTTACTGCACTCACTGAGTTTATAGGCGGAGTGCTTCTCTCTATTCGTTTTGCCTTTGACTTTCCTCTGCAAAAAGCGATTTACTTTGGCTTTTTCCATGCGATTTCTAATTTTAATAATGCTGGGTTTGATCTGATGGGGGATTTCGCCAGCTTAACTGCTTATGTAGATGATCCGCTCGTCAATTTCGTCGTCTGTCTGATGATCATTCTAGGCGGTATTGGTTTCATTGTTGTGAGTGAGTTATACGATTATCGTCAAACCCGCCGCCTGTCTTTACATACGAAAGTGGTACTGGCAACAACTGGTCTCTTGATTACGGCAGGGACCGTGCTTATCTTCATTTTGGAGTATAACAATCCAAAAACGTTACAGCCTCTATCCATGATGGGTAAGGTGCTTGGCTCCTTTTATCAGTCGGTTACACCTCGTACGGCAGGTTCGAACACATTGAATATCGGGGATATGTATCAGTCGTCCCTCTTCCTCATTATTATTCTGATGTTCATTGGTGCGTCACCTGGTTCAACTGGAGGCGGAATCAAAACGACGACCTTTGCTACACTGGTTGGTGCTGTTATCGCCCAAATTAAAGGGAAGGAAGATGTCATCTTCTTTCGGCAACGCATTCTGCCTCACATGGTCTACAAATCGCTGACATTGACGATGATCGCCTTGTTCATTGTCCTTGTCATGACGATGGTGCTTTCCATTACAGAGACAAGTGCCCGATTCGAGATGATCCTGTTCGAGGTCACTTCTGCATTTGCTACGACTGGACTATCTATGGGGCTGACTCCAAACCTTACGCCAATCGGTAAAGCATTAATCGTTTTGACGATGTTTGCTGGTCGCTTGGGACCTCTCACGATTGCCTTTGCCCTCGCTCAACGCAAGCAAAAGGAATACTTCCGTTATCCAAAAGGGAAGATCACGATCGGATAACCGTATAAAAATGGAGAAAACCCTGCCAAATCACCGAAGGACTTTGGCAGGGTTTCGTTTTGCGTATAATTTATTGTTTTTGCCACTGTTTGGACAGCTCGTCGCGAACCAGTTGGCCCATCTCGATTGTACCAATCGCTTTGCTTCTGTCAGCCGCGATATCGCCAGTGCGATGTCCTGCTTCCAGTACGGACCAAACAGCGTTTTCCACTGCTGCTGCCGCTTCATCCATACCAAGTGAGAGACGAAGCATCATCGCTACAGACAGAATGGTTGCCAGCGGATTGGCAATGCCTTTTCCAGCAATGTCAGGGGCAGAACCATGAACCGGTTCATACAGGCCAAAGCTGCCTGCTGCCAGACTCGCCGAGGACAGCATCCCAATCGAACCAGTCAGCATCGCTGCCTGATCGCTCAAGATGTCGCCAAACATGTTTTCCGTCACGATGACGTCAAACTGCTTTGGTTCTCGCACGAGCTGCATCGCGCAGGAGTCTACCAACTGATGAGACAACTCTACATCTGGATAGTCCGCCGCTACTCGCTCGGCTACCTTGCGCCAGAGGCGGGAGCTTTCGAGGACGTTTGCCTTATCTACAGATACGAGACGCTTTTGGCGTTTGCGCGCAATGTCGAAACCGACTCGAATGATTCGCTCGACTTCCGCTTCATGATAGATGCATTGATCTTCTGCGACTTCACCGTTTGGACCGTCATAGCGTTTTTTCTCACCGAAATAAATCCCCCCGGTCAGTTCACGTACAACGATCAAGTCAACGCCAGAAACGACTTCTGGCTTGAGGGAAGAAGCATCGACCAGAGAGCTGTGCATGGTAGCTGGGCGAATGTTCGCAAACAAACCGAGCGCTTTGCGAATGCCGAGCAGCCCTGTTTCTGGACGAAGATGCCCAGGATTCTGATCCCACTTCGGTCCGCCAACGGCACCCAAGAGCACAGCATCCGCTTGCTTTGTCAGCGTTACCGTTTCTTCTGGCAATGGTGTTCCATCCGTATCGATTGCTATACCACCGATTCGGCCTTCTTCACATGTAAAAGTGACACCTTCAAGTTCCCCTACGAGTGTAAGGACTTTGACCGCTTCCTGCATGATTTCTGGTCCAATACCGTCTCCAGGAAGAACGGCGATGCGATAGTTTTTCTTCATCGTTTATCCCGCTTTTCTATACGTAATGGTTTCCGAACGCTGCTGGTTCCTATGATCCTATCCATATTTGACCTATCTTTATATCGTTGCACTGACGGGCATAGGCTCGCCACGCCGCTCCATGATCTTGTTCACTGCCCGTACATAGGCAATCGCGCTCGCTTCCAGCACATCTGTGCTCACGCCGCGGCCGGTAACGATCAGATCGCCCTGCTGCAGACGAACAAACACTTCACCCAGCGCATCTTGCCCGTGAGTAACGGAAAGGATTTTGTAATCGACGAGGGTAACTTCTTCTCCGGTAGCGCGGTCAATCGCTTTGTAGATGGAATCAACCGATCCATTTCCACATGCGGCTTCTTCGCATACCGATCCGTCGGCACGAACCAGTCGCACACTCGCTGTCGGAACGGAAATGTTGCCGTAAGCAAGCTGTACGGATTCCAGCTGGAACGCTTCTGGTCCACGAACCATCTTGGAGTCGACCAATGCGAGGATGTCGTCATCCGTGATTTCTTTTTTCTTGTCGCACAGCACTTTGAATGCTGCAAACGCCGCATTTACTTCTTCCTGCTCCAAGTGATAGCCCAGATCAACCAACTTTTCCTTGAAAGCATGGCGGCCAGAGTGCTTGCCGAGAACCAGTTTGTTTGACTTGAAGCCAACCGATTCCGGACGGATAATTTCGTACGTGGTGACTTCTTTTAACACGCCATCCTGATGAATACCGGATTCATGTGCAAAAGCATTTGCCCCCACGACTGCTTTATTCCCTGGCACGATCATTCCTGTCAAACGGCTCACCAACTGGCTGGTCCGTGCGATTTCTTTCAAATTCAGCTTGGTCGTTGCCTGGTAGTAATCCTTGCGCGTCTCCAATGCAAGCGCCACTTCTTCCAGAGCAGCATTTCCAGCACGTTCTCCGATTCCATTGATGGTGCCCTCGACCTGCGTAGCTCCACCCTCGACAGCAGCGAGACTGTTGGCGACTGCCATCCCGAGGTCATCGTGGCAATGGCAGCTCAGACGAATCAGATCAGTAGAAGGTACCCGTGTTTTTAGCTCACGGAAAATGTTTCCGTATTGATACGGCGTCATGTAGCCAACCGTATCTGGAATATTTACCGTAGTAGCCCCTGCCTTGATGACCGCCTCTACAACCTCTGCCAAAAAGTCGATCTCGGTACGCGCCGCATCCTCTGCGGAAAACTGGACTTCCGTAAAGTACTTTTTCGCATAAGTAACTGCTTCCACCGCCCGAGCAAGGACTTCTTCCTTGCTCATGTTCAGCTTGAACTGACGGTGAATCGGAGATGTTGCGAGAAAGACGTGGAGGGAAGCGTTTTGTGCGTTGCGAAGCGCTTCGTATGCCTTATCCATGTCGTCTTTTACGGCACGAGCCAGACTGACGACTGTTGCATTCTTCACCCGTTTTGCAACTTCGGCCACAGACTTTTGGTCACCTGGGGAGGCAGCAGCGAAGCCCGCCTCAATTCTGTTTACGCCCAGCTTCTCGAGTTGAAGGGCGATCTCCACCTTTTCGTTCGTGCTAATATTGACGCCCGGAGACTGCTCCCCATCGCGCAGTGTCGTATCAAAAATCTCAATGGTCCGCATGAACTTTTCACCTCCACATTTTTCCCTACATTATATATGCGTTTTTTTCACGCCTATTTATTGACCGATTTTCGCTTCTTCTTTTTTCGTATCTTTGTTGATCCAAGACATCATGCCGCGCAGTTGCTCCCCTACTACCTCAATGCCATGCTCGGATTCCAGACGGCGACGGGAAGTGAAGCCAGGACGGTTTGCTTGGTTTTCCAAGATCCAATTGCGAGCGAATGTACCGTCTTGGATTTCAGCCAATACTTTTTTCATTTCTTTGCGAGTCTCATCTGTGATGATGCGACGACCTGTGCTGTAGTCACCGTACTCAGCAGTGTCACTGATGGAGTAGCGCATACGAGCCAAGCCACCCTCGTACATCAGGTCAACGATCAGCTTCAGCTCATGCAAGCACTCGAAGTAGGCGATCTCAGGAGCATAACCTGCTTCCACCAATGTATCGAATCCTGCTTTTACCAGCTCGCTTGCGCCACCGCACAATACTGCTTGCTCACCGAACAGGTCTGTTTCTGTCTCTTCACGGAAAGAAGTTTCGATTACGCCAGCTTTTGTGCAACCGATACCGCTGGAGTAGGCAAGTGCGAGATCTTTCGCGTTGCCAGTTGCATCTTGGTAAATTGCGATCAAACCAGGTACGCCGAAGCCTTCTTGGTATACGCGGCGAACCAGGTGACCCGGGCTTTTTGGCGCTGCCATGATTACGTCTACATCCGCTGGTGGCACGATTTGCGCGTAGTGGATGTTGAAGCCGTGAGAGAAGCACAGTGCAGCACCGGATTTCAGGTTTGGAGCGATCTCATCGCGGTATACTTGTGCTTGACGCTCATCTGGCATCAGGATTTGTACTACATCAGCGCGTTTGGTTGCCTCTGCTACTGTCAAAACTTCAAAGCCGTCTTTTGCTGCTACATCCCAGGATTTCCCTGGACGCAAGCCCACAACTACTTTATAACCGCTGTCGCGCAGGTTTTGTGCTTGTGCATGACCTTGGCTACCGTAACCGATGATTGCGATTGTTTTCCCACGCAGTACCTCTTGTTTTACGTCCGCTTCATAATACATTTTTACCATTTGTATAGCCTCCCTAAAAATGTTTAGTTTGAATTTTTATTCTGAAATTTTGCATTTTAAACCGTTGCTGCGGCTGTTGCTGGAACAATACTGCGCGCCATCGCTACTGCACCTGTTCTTGTCAGTTCAATAACGCCGTAGCTTTGTAATAGTACGAGCAGCGCATCAATCTTTTCGGTGTCACCCGTGACTTGCACGATCAGTGAGCTAGGCCCCACATCGACGATCGCGGCACGGAACGGCTCGACAATTCCGTTTAACTCTGCCAGCTGGCTAGGCGATGCCGTCACTTTAATCAGTGCCAGTTCCCTTGAAACAAAAGGGTTCTCACTGAGATTCGTGACTGAGATGACATCGATCAGCTTGTGCAATTGCTTCATGAGCTGATTGATTTGGCGGTCATCTCCCCCGGTTGAAATGATCATCCGGGACAGCCCCTGTTCTTCCGTGCCTCCCACCGTAATGCTGTCGATGTTGAAGCCGCGTTGGCCGAACAGTGTCGCCACTCTGGTCAAAACGCCAGGTTGGTCGTTGACGAGTACGGAAATGGTATGTTGCTGCATCCTAATCGTCCCCCAATTCCATCTGATCTAGTGTGTTGCCTGATGCAACCATCGGATATACGTTTTCTTCCTGTGCCACGCGGAAGTCCACCACGACTGGTCCATCATGCGCAAGCGCCTCGGCCCAAACTGCTTCGGCTTCTTCCGGCGTGCTTGCTCGCAAGCCTTTTACGCCATAGGCTTCCGCCAGCTTGACAAAATCCGGGCTGCATGTCAGATCGATTTGGCTGTAGCGATTATCGTAGAAGAGCTCCTGCCATTGACGTACCATTCCCAAGCACTGGTTGTTCACAATCGCTACTTTGACCGGAATGTTGTATTGGGAGACGATTGCCAGCTCCTGGTTGGTCATCTGGAATCCGCCATCCCCAACGACGGAGATTACCGTGCGATCCGGGTGAGCGATCTGTGCGCCAATTGCTGCCGGGAAGCCAAAGCCCATCGTGCCGAGACCACCGGAAGAGATAAAGGAGCGCGGGTGCTTGAACTTATAGTATTGAGCTGTCCACATCTGGTGTTGTCCAACGTCTGTTGTGACGATCGCTTCCCCATCTGTGGAGTTGTACAAGAGTTCAATGACTGCTTGCGGCTTCAATACGTCGCCATCTTTTTTGTACTTGTACGGATATTGTTCTTGCCACTCTTTCAACTGGCTGATCCACGCTTCCGAATCACAAGCCTTTGCGAGCGGAATTGCTTTTGCCAGCGTACTCTTCACGTCGCCCGCTACTGTTACGGCAGTCTCTACGTTTTTCCCCAGCTCTGCTGGATCGATGTCGACGTGTACGATGCGGGCTTTTGGTGCGAACTCTTTCGTGCGTCCCATCGTGATCCGGTCATCAAACCGTGCTCCCAGACCAATTACACAATCCGCATTCAAGAGCGCTTGGTTCGCTGTGTAATTTCCGTGCATCCCTGGCATTGCCAGCGACAACTCGTGTGTTCCAGAAAAACCGCCCAATCCCATGAAGGTGTTGATCACAGGGATGCGTGTTTTTTCAGCAAAGTCGCGCAATTCTTTCTCTGCTTGAGCTGCAATGATTCCCCCGCCCGCCAAAATGACTGGACGTTTCGCTTCGCTAACGGCTTTTACAAACCCTTGTACTTCTTCGTCGCTTGGTACGAGGGAAGCGCGGTAGCCGCGAATCTCCACTTTATCCGGATAGGTAAATGGTGCCTTCGCATTGGCGACGTCTTTGGGAATGTCGATCAATACTGGGCCCGGGCGACCGGTTGTTGCGATGTGAAAAGCTTCCTTCACAATCCGTGGAAGATCGCGAATGTCGCGAACGAAGTAACTGTGCTTCGTAATCGGGATGGTAATTCCCGTAATATTCGCCTCTTGGAACGCGTCAGTACCAATCAGCGACTGTGCTACGTTACCCGTGATGCAGACCAGTGGAACCGAGTCCATCTGAGCAGTTGCAATCCCCGTTACGAGGTTTGTTGCTCCCGGACCGGAAGTAGCGATACAAACACCCGGTTTGCCTGTCGCTCGGGCATATCCGTCAGCAGCGTGGATAGCGCCTTGCTCGTGGCGAGTCAAAATGTGCTTGAAGTAGCTCCCGTACAGGGAGTCATAAATGGGGAGCACCGCACCGCCTGGATAGCCGAAAATGTATTCGACCTGCTCCAGGATTAAACAGCGCAGCAGCGTTTCTGCTCCTGACACTTCTTCCCCGAACTGAATCGGTGGAATGCCGTTCTTTTTCTGCAATTCGGCCATTTCAACACTCATTGACCTCTCCTCCTCCCAATTCTCAACAGGTATTGAAAATAACTATAGACACATAGAAAAACCCTTTCGCCCCGACACGGTTTTATTTCCATGTCTTTTGGGGCGAAAGGGTTCGCGGTACCACCCAACTTTATCGGCGCCTCACGGTCAGCCGATCTCAGCCAGTCACAGCAAATGTGGACTGTAACACGTTAACGGGTGTTAAGCGGTTTGGCCTACTACCTGCAAAGCAAGTTTCAGCTAAACGGCTCGGAGGTGAGCAATGCGACGTACCCTATACCCGTTTCTCAGCATCAGGGCTCTCTGTAAAAGGGGTAACGTGCACCATCCTCGTCTTGGCCTACTATTAAAACAATATTTTCAATATTGTTGTTGTCAGAATAAAGTGTTACGTCTGATTATAGCTAGGCACCTAGGGGGTGTCAACGAAAACAAAAAGATTTTACTGGACTTTCGTCCGAACGAATGCTCAGTAGGAAATGGCTTTACAGCGCGGTTTTTGCGTGAAAGCGGATACAAAAAACGGTCAAAGCCGTTTTGTTGACCGCAAGCGTTCGCGTATCCTTTTATGAAAAACGGCGAGACGTTTTTCACTGGAAACAGGAAAACTTGTCCGGTTTTTCGCAACGGAAAAAGGACAGCATTGCCGTCCTCTCCCGCTTTTTCAGTTCCGTTTTAGTGCGGGGATTTCAATCCCTCTATCAAAATCGCTGCGACTTCCGGACGTGTAAATTCCGGAGGTGGCGTGATTCCGTTTCTCAACATTTCCCTCACTTTTGTTCCCGATAAGGTCATATGAGATTCTTTGTCATGCGGGCACGTCTTGGTCGTTGCCATCCCTTGGCATGCCTTGCAGTAAAAGCTGTGCTCAAAAAAGAGTAGCTGGATACCGAGCTCACCTGGCGCAAACTCGGAAAAGATGTGTTGTGCATCATACGTGCCGTAGTAATCGCCTACCCCTGCGTGATCGCGGCCGACGATAAAGTGTGTACAACCGTAATTTTTCCGTACCAATGCGTGGAAGACCGCCTCACGCGGACCCGCATATCGCATAGCAGCCGGAAAAGCACCGAGCAGTACACGGTTGCGCGGATAGTAATTTTCCAGAAGGGCGAGATAGCTTTTCATTCGTACTTGTGCAGGAACATCGTCTGATTTCGTTTCCCCCATCAATGGGTTGAGAAAAAGGCCATCGACAATCTCCAATGCCGCCTTTTGAATATATTCATGCGCCCGGTGAACTGGATTGCGCGTTTGGAAACCAACCACCGTTTTCCAGCCATTTTCTCGAAATCTTTCTCTCGTTTCTGCCGGCGTCAAATAAAAATCGGAGAAGCGCTCAGGCTGTGGCTTTTGCAGTATTTCTACAGGCCCACCTACGTATAGATTTGACTTTTCAAACAGCTTTTTCACACCGGGGTGAGCGAGATCCAGCGTGCGAAAAACGAGCTCGGCCTCACGCATTTTATCGGGCACAAAGCAGCTTTTCACCTGCAAAATCGCATAGTCCACGCCATCTTCCCCACGTAACAGAATACTGTCACCAGGGACAACATCGTTGTGCTCATCTGCATCGATAGCCAATGTCACTGGCAATGGCCACACCGTTCCATTGGCGAGACGCATCGTTTCCACGACAGTGTGGTAATCCGCCTCTTCCATGAATCCAGTCAGCGGCGAAAATGCTCCGATAGCAAGACATTCGATGTCCGACAGGGTCCATTTGTCCACGATAATGGCTTTTTTGATCCCGTGCGGCAAGATCATTTGCTTCACGTCTTTCCCTCCTGCGCTGTTCATTTATGCAGACCGCATTCGGTCTTTTCGAAGCCAGCCCACCGTCCGGATCGAGAATCTTGGCCAGGCATGACAGCGCGCGTGCATACTCGACAGCCAATGCTTGGATAGTTCCTGTCGTGCAATGGGTTGTAAGGGACATCATGTGCATGGATATATTCCCACACCTGGGCCTCCGTCCAATCTGCTAGCGGATTGAATTTAACCAGGTTGAATTTTTCGTCCCACTCCACTTTTTTGGTATTCACTCGGGTAGGTGATTGCTCGCGGCGAATGCCTGTAATCCACGCCTGATAGTTGGACAGGACGCGCTTTAACGGCTCTACCTTCCGAATCTCGCAACAAAGATTCGGTTCTCTCTCCCACAGTTTGTCACCGTGTTTTTCTGCCTGCTCGGTTAGCGTCAGTTGTGGCTGCACTTGAATAAATGTCGTGCCGTATCTGGCTTGCAGCTTGTCACGCGTATCATACGTTTCAGCAAAATGAATGTTGGTATCGAGGTAAAATACAGGAATGGTGGGAGCCAATTTGTGCAGCATGTCGATTAAAACGACATCTTCAGCGCCAAAGCTGGCAGCTAGGATTAGACTGGCTGCATAATTATCGACGGCGTTCACAAGCACGTCCTGCGGCGCCTGCTCTTCCAGTCGGCTTGCCCATTCCTGTATTTCCTCATCCGCCATTTTTTGGCGATTGCTCATCAGCGAAGCTCCTCTCTTGCTAGGATTCACCCACCATCATATGCCTAGTGACTGGAAGTGGCGCATCGTCCACCTATATCCAACTCGCCCAAACCAAATGATCATGACCGTTTGGTTGAGGCGCTTTTCACAGAAAAAAAGCCGCCAGACAAGGGTCTGACAGCTTTCTGCTGCTTTATTTTTCATCTTTTTCGTTTACAGCCGGGGCGAATATAAACGAAGGGCCGATTTGTTGCGTCTTTTTAGTATCGGCTACTGGAACCGTTTGAACAGTCGGTATCGCGTATGAACCAGGGCTTACGAAGGAAGGCGGCACCGAGTAAGAATCATCCTTGTCTTTGGCAAACGCTCCTGGCACGAACAACGCTGAACAAACTACTGCTGTTACACCCATCATCATCCATTTTTGTTTTCTCATCTATGTTTCTCTCCCTATCCAATGTTTTCCTGTAACGCTTTTTATTGTATGGCATTGGGGAGTCTGCTTGACACGGACGAAAGATTGTTTTTTTGTCAGACTTGAGGCTTACATCCGTTTCGTTCCAAAGAAAAAGCATCCTGTACGGATGCTTCAGCCCATTAGTTTTCTTCTTTTTCGTTTACAATTGGAGCGAAAGTAAACGCATTTCCTGCTGATTGCGCGCCTTCTGCCGCATCTGTTTTCTGGACTACCGGAGCCGAGGACGGACCAGGCGCGAAGATAGACGGCGTCACGGAATATGAGTCATCCTTGTCTTTGGCAAACGCCCCTGGCACGAACATCGCTGAACAAACAACTGCTGTAATTCCCATCATCATCCACTTTTGTTTTCTCATTTTGGTCTCTCTCCCTATCCAATGTTTTCCTTTGATGTCTTTATTTTAAGGGGTCAGCCAGGCTGTTCAACACGGACGAGAGGTTGTTTTTTGCTCAGACCTTGGGCGGATTCTGCTTTAGGACCAGAGCCCAGTTCTATAAGCGGAGATCGCTTTTATTCTTACACATCGATCGTTGTTCTTGTATGCTTATACAGCTCTTCAATCGTTTGCCCTTTTGCTCGGGCAAGTACCTCCATGCGCACGCTTAGTTGCTTTTTCGCAAACTGCTGCAAATCAGCGACCTTCACTCCGAACGCACTCACCCCTTGTGGGTCATCCATCCAGTCGTACAGATGACTTGCCATTGGGGCTAGCTCATCCATCTTTTTGGCAATGACATCGTAAATATGGGGATGCTCACAGATCAATCGCTGCAGCAGGAATGTTCCGTAGCTGATGTGCCGCGATTCATCTGTCTTCAAATACCCAATTCCTTGCATTAAACCAGGCATGAGCCCTGTTTTGCTGAGTGCTTCGTAAAACGCAAAGTAGCCTGTCTCTGCAAGCACGCCTTCCACAAACATGTTGTAGACAGTAGAAGCTTCTGCGATGGCTTCGGGGGATTTATCCGTCAGCAGACGATTGAGTGCATTCGGCAAGATCTCATGGAAAATTCGCTTGTACCTATCATCGTGAAAATGATGCAAGTCTCCTGACTCGCCGATGTTGTCTAGAACCAATCGAAAAAACTCCGTATGCTTGGCCTCTTCAAAGAGGAAGGTCGTCAAATACATTTCTTCCTCCAATCGCCCTTCCTCTGCAATGACCATGATCAAAGGCAAAAGATCGAGGGTGACTGCCTCTTCCCCACCAAGAAAACCAGCAATTCGCCCCAAAGTTTCTTCCTTCTGTTCCGGATTCATATTCGCGTAATCTTCGCGGTCTTGCGTAAAATCAATGTCCTGCGGGTTCCAAATGCCGTATCTCTTCGCTTTTTGATACAACTGGTACGGCAGTAGCTCCTGATTCAATCCTTTTTGGCTGGTCGAAACAAAACCATTCCTCATCCCCATCCAACCTTTCTTTTTTCTCATACGCCTTCTATTCCGAGCGAATGAAAGAAGTCATAAAATTGTAAATTTATACCAATCCGGTTCTTTACGCTCCGATCAGCGGTTTGATAAAATGAAGGCGCTATAGGTTGATTATAGGTCAGGCTGAACGATCGTTCATATCCCCAAAAATCAGGGGGTGCTCATCACTCAAATGGAGGTGGCAATCACTCCATGGTCAGTCCAGAGCTGAACATGTACATCGATCGAATCGAAGAAACGACATTTTACGAGGAGAAACTGGTGCTTGCTGTACGTGGCTTTGTAGATCTCTTTCCTTTCATGGGGGCCATTCTGTGCAATTACTCGACGCTCAGTCAAATGGGTGAGGGACTATGGTCGATCCTTGACCAAGAGTTATGCTCCATCCGCGATATACGGGTGGACATGAGCAACATGCCCCTCATTCAGCATGCGATCCGTGAACAGAAGGCCGTCTTGCTAGATTCTGAGGCGATTCGTCAGTTCCCGCCCAATTTAGTTTACGGCGCCCCCTATGCGCTCATTCTCCCCATCAGCTATGGGCCTAACGTACTCGGCTACGCCGGTATTTCCTGGCATCAGGACGGTTGTTCTGGCATCAACCATCAATTGGTGCAATCTTTGAGCACGTACTGTATGATGCTGGGCAAAGTATTGGCAACCGACTCCCTTCGCCCTAAAACCGTCAAGCTCTCACGCCGAGAAGTCGAAGTCATGCAGCGGATGTCATGGGGCGAAAGCGTTAGGGAGATGGCGGACTGGATGGGAATTAGTGAGTTTACCGTGCAGGATTACATCAAGTCCGCCTTAAAAAAGCTCGGTGTGCAAAATCGCGCACAAGGTGTGGCAGACGCTATTCGCCAGCGAATCATTTGTTGAATAGAAATAGAAAAAACAACCGAATGTGATCGCGGTTGTTTTTTCTTTGACTCAAACAAAAAAAGCCGACCTTGCCCTCAAACGGGAAGATCGGCTCTTCTATAAAAAAATTAAGCGTTCAGTTTGCTTTTTGCAACTGTTGCCAGTTCGTTGAACGCAGCTTTGTCGTTAACAGCCAAGTCAGCCAGCATTTTGCGGTTAACTTCGATGCCAGCAACTTTCAGGCCGTGCATCAAACGGCTGTAGGACAGACCGTTCATGCGAGCTTGTGCGTTGATACGAGTGATCCACAGTTTGCGGAAATCACGTTTCTTTTGACGACGGTCACGGTATGCATACAGCAGGGATTTCATTACCTGCGCATTAGCGGATTTAAACAGGCGATGTTTGGAACCGAAGTATCCTTTCGCCAGCTTCAGGATTTTCTTATGACGACGGCGTGTAACAATGCCACCTTTTACTCTTGGCATACTAAACTCCTCCTGGTCTTTCCAGCATGGCGGCCTACTACTAGGCGCTTAGGGAGCTCATGCTGCGTAATGGTGTGTAATAAAGAAAAACTTACAGGTAAGTGAGCATTTGCTCCATACGTTTTTGATCGCCTTTGGAAACGAGTGCAGCTTTGCGCAGGTGGCGCTTAGCTTTCGTCGATTTGTTAGCGAACAAGTGGCTACCAAACGCGCGGTCGCGCTTCAATTGGCCGCTTCCAGTCTTTTTGAAACGTTTCGCAGCGGCCTTGTTGGTTTTCATTTTAGGCATCTGAAAAATCCTCCTGTCTAAACTACTATCTTACTGCTTTTCCGCTTTCGGAGCCAGAATCATGATCATGCTGCGGCCCTCGATCTTCGGCTTGCGCTCAGGCGTAGCGAGATCTTCACACTGGGCAGCTACACGTTCCATAACGCCTAGTCCAATTTCGGAGTGGGTGATTTCACGTCCACGGAAACGGATCGTACACTTCACCTTGTGCTGATCCTCCAAGAACTTGCGGACGTTGCGAAGCTTTGTTTGAAAATCGTGTTCCTCGATGTTAGAAGAAAAACGCACTTCTTTCAGCTCGATGATCTTCTGGTTTTTACGCGCTTCTTTTTCCTTTTTCGCCTGCTCGTATTTGAACTTTCCATAGTCCATGATACGGCATACAGGCGGCTTGGCTGTAGGAGCAACGTTTACCAGATCCAATTCAGCTTCCTGGGCAATGCGCAATGCTTCCCTAAAAGGTACGACTCCCAATTGGCTCCCGTCAGCACCGATTAAACGGACTTCACGGGCACGGATCGCTTCGTTAATTAACATTTGATCCTTGCTAATACTTGCCACCCCCGTCAATTTCGAGAAGGAACAAAAATGTGCGAACGCATTCTGCGCCCGCACATATCTCACCTAAGCAATTTCATCAGATCCGAGGATCTTTGCGTAAGAGTTACCTGTCAACAGTCGTATACGACGTCGACCCAGGTGAGAAGCTGGGCGCCTCTGCTTGTTCTCGAAGTATGAAGTGTTTATACACGCAATTTATATTACTAGGTAGCTTGGGTTTTGTCAAGGCTCATACCTAATTATCCCCCGATATGGGACATTTCGACCTTTTCACGCTTGGCGAGACCAGGCGTTTCACTTAGTCGTTCCTCCGAGTAGCGCACGTCACGACGCTCCCAGATCGCACGTACCAGCTCGCGAATCTCCTCATCCGTGCGTCCATCGCGGACTGGCTCGCGCAAATCATCTCCAGATGACGCGAAGAGACAGTTGTACAATTTCCCTTCTGCCGACAGGCGAGCTCGCGTACAAGTGGAGCAAAAAGCTTGGGTCACTGATGAAATCAATCCTATCTCCTGGTCCGATCCCTCATAGCGATAGCGAGAAGCCACCTCTCCGTAGTAGTTCGCTTCAGTCGCCACCAACGGCATCTCTTCATGGATCATGCGCACAATTTCACGGGAAGGTACGACTTGATCCAGTCGCCAACCATTACTGTTTCCCACATCCATGAATTCAATAAATCGCAGGGTATGCCCTTGCTCACGGAAGTACCGTGCCATCGGCAAAATATCTTGATCATTGACTCCGCGCTGTACTACCATGTTAATCTTAACCAGCAGCCCGGCATCTGCTGCAACACGAATCCCTTCCAGCACGGCATCGACCTGATAGCCTCTTCCATTCAACATCCCAAAACGCTCATTATCCAAGCTGTCCAGGCTGACCGTGACCCGATCCAGACCTGCTTCTTTTAGTGCATGAGCATGGCGGGACAAGAGAGAACCGTTGGTCGTCATCGCAATATCTTGAACGCCTTCCACTTCACGTATCATTCGAATCAATTCAGGCAAATTTCTGCGCATCAATGGCTCTCCGCCGGTAATACGGATTTTCCCGACCCCAAGCGAAGTAAAGATCTGGGTCAAACGGGTGATCTCCTCAAAGGTCAGCAACTTGCTTTGCGGCAAAAACTCAAAATCCGGTCCAAAAATTTCGGCAGGCATGCAATAACGGCAACGAAAATTACATTTATCGGTGACAGATATTCGTAAATCTCGGAGAGGACGGTTCCGTAAATCAAGCACTTTATCTGGCATAGGTGTTCACTCTCCTTTTTATCTATATATGGCAACTTTTTCTCTTCATCATTACTATAATATCGTATTTCGACTTAGTACCAGTCTATTATCATAAATCGAAATAGCCAAATTTTCAAACGCAAACCGCACATTTTGTCATAAATGGGACCACTTTGCAAAAAAAAGAGTACGAATACCTCCCGACATTCGTACTCTTTTCGTTATGAATTCTTATATCTTAAATTTGCTAATCATTCTTTCCAGTTCGCGAGCCATCTGATTCAAGGATTCAAATGAAACGGCAAACTCTTCCATAGTAGCCAATTGTCCTTTGGAGGAAGCAGCCAGATTTTCAGCATTGCCCGCTGAAATCCTTGCAATTTGAGCAGTCTCGTCCACAGATGCTGCTACTTGTTCTGATCCAGCCGACATTTGTTCAGAGACAGCAGATACCTCCTGAATTTGATCGGTCATCTGTTGAATTTCTTGTAAGATGCGTTGGAAGGCCTCTCCTGACTCCAGTACGATAGACAATCCATCCTGAACATCTTGATTGACTGAATCCATCGAGTTGACCGCCATGGTCGTATCTGCTTGGATCTCCTGAATGAGATTGGCGATTTGCCGAGCAGACTCATCAGATTGTTCAGCGAGTTTTCTCACTTCATCTGCTACGACAGCAAAACCTCGTCCATGCTCTCCCGCACGGGCAGCTTCGATGGCTGCATTGAGAGCAAGCAGATTGGTTTGGGAAGCAATTCCCGTAATCACGTCAATGATTTGCACAATTTCTTTGGATCGCTCACCCAATTGCTTGACTACGGATACAGAATGTTCCACAGAGCCACGGACGGAGTCCATTTGCTGGATCGCTTTTTGGATGGACTGATTTCCTAACTGCGCTTCATCCGCCGTACATGTAGATGCTTCCGAAATGATGGAGGTTGTCTCCGCCACACGTTGGATGCCGATCGACATCTCTTCCATTGCTCTTGCGGATTCTTCGGTACCTCTGAGCTGATTTTGGGCCCCGCTTGCAACTTCCTGTATGGTAGTAGATATCTTGTTCGTAGCATCTACATTGTCCGCCAAGCGAACCGATATGTTGTCAGACGAAGTAGAGAGTGTATTAACCGCTTTTTGGACTTCCCGAATGAGTCCTTGGATGGATACTTGCATCACCTGAATACTCTGACCAAGCATGCCGATTTCGTCTTTTCTTTCCAAAAGGTTTTTGGGCAATTCACCTGTAAAGTCACCACGTCCGATCTGCGCAATCTGGTCAACGATAGCAAGCAATGGCTTGGTGAATTTGTGCGAGAAAAGAATGGAAGCGACAATCGCTAGTAAAGCAAACAAAACGCTCAATGCCCCGATGATGAAACCGATTTGATTGGCTTCAGCAGAGAGCTCAGCTCTTTCAATAAACGAAATATATTTCCAACCGGTTTTGTCTGAAGTAAAGACGTTAGCCATATACTCGGTATCGTTCATCGTGACCGCAAAGCTGCTGGAGGTATTCTCTGCGATCGCAGCCAATTCAGGAATTTGCGTATCTTTCAGGTTTTTCGAATTGAGCTCGGGGTTCTTGGGATTAGCCAAAATCGTTCCGTCTTTGCCAACCAGCATGAGATAACCCGTTTTCCCGATCTTAATTTCTTTCAGAATGTCGGTTAGTCCTTTTAAATTCACGTCCAGTCCAACAACGCCAAGCGGTTCACCCTTGTCATCCTTTAGCATCGTCACGTTACTGATCACGATACTGTTGTCGCCCAAATAGAGATACGGATCTGTCGTGATCACTTTACCGGGATTCTCCATTGGGGTTTTGTACCAATCCCTTGTACGCGGATCGTAATTCGGAATGACATCATCTGTCGGCCACTGTATGTATCCTCCGTATTTTGTCGCTAAATAGATAAATGCAGTATTCGGATGAGAATCGACAAATCGCAGGAAATCTTGAAAAATGGCCGCCTCTACCCCGCCATTTTGCAGTGGCGTATGCTTGGTTTTGGTTGGTTTGTCCATATACGTCGTGATGGTATTATCTGCACTTTTTAATAAGGGACTGCCTGCTATCAGGTTTACGTTTGCACGAATCGAGTCGAAATACAAGTTAATCGCGTTGTCTACTTGAGCCACTTCTTTTGTCGAGGATTCAATAAAATAAGTCTGGATTCGCTCCTCCATACTGACATATACAAATGAGCTAATCACTCCAATCGGGATTAAAATAATGGCAAGAAATGCTGCTATCAGTCTTTGCTTGATGCTTACCCGCATACGTATCCCCCGCAGTTCTTCTTGATGTCCATGAGCACCATTACCCTACATCCTATTCCCATTCTTTTTTCCAAGTAAACGTATAATGAAAAAAGCCGCCCGAAAATTCAGGGCGGCTCTACTTCTATACGCTTTTACTTCATTTCATTGATTTCAGCGCGGATTTTCTCTACAAACGCATCCACTGTCATCGCGCCTTCATCGCCCACTCCGCGTTTGCGGACGGACAGCGTACCGTCAGCCACCTCTTTTTCACCGATGACCAGCATGTACGGGATTTTTTCAACTTGTGCTTCTCGGATTTTGTAGCCGATTTTCTCATTGCGGCCATCCAGCTCTACACGAATGCCAGCTTGTTGCAGCTTTTCTCTTACTTGTTCTGCATATGGCATGTGCACTTCGCTGATGTTCATGATGCGTGCTTGGATTGGTGTCAACCAAATCGGGAATGCACCTGCGTAGTGCTCGATCAGGATACCAATAAAGCGCTCCATGGAGCCGTACATCGCACGGTGCAAGACAACTGGACGATGCTTCTCGTTGTCTTGACCAACATAAGTCAGGTCGAATTTCTCAGGCATTTGGAAGTCCAACTGGATCGTTCCGCATTGGTGACGGCGTTTCAGCGCGTCGGTAATTTGGAAGTCGATCTTCGGTCCGTAGAACGCACCGTCTCCTTCTTTGATTTCATAGGCCATACCGAGCTCTTCCAACACTGTTTTCAGAGAGCTTTCTGCTGCTTCCCACAGCTCATCAGATCCCATGGAATCTTCCGGACGAGTGGACAGAGCCACACTGTATTCGAAGCCAAATACCTTGTAGATGCTATCAATCAAAGTGATCATGCCTTTGATTTCGCTCGCGATCTGATCAGGACGGACGAATACGTGCGCGTCATCCTGGCAGAAGGTACGCACCCGCAGCATTCCATTCAATGCCCCGGAGTACTCATGGCGGTGAACTTGCCCGAACTCGGAGTAACGAATTGGCAGGTCGCGGTAAGAATGCATCTCGTTTTTATAAATCAGCATGTGACCTGGGCAGTTCATTGGCTTCAGGGCGTAAGTCGCGTTGTCTACTTCAGAGAAGTACATGTTCTCTTTGTAGTGATCCCAGTGACCGGATTCTTTCCAGAGACGTTCGTTCATGAGGAACGGAGAGCGCACTTCAGTGTATTGTGCCAGTTGTTGCAGACGGCGGGAGAATTGCTCCAGCTCGTTGCGAACAGTGAAGCCTTTTGGCAGGTAGAACGGCATTCCTGGTGCTTCCTCGGAGAACATGAACAGTCCCAGTTCTTTACCCAATTTGCGGTGATCGCGCTTTTTCGCTTCTTCGATGAAGTGCAGATATTCATCCATGTCTGCTTTTTTCGGCCAAGCTGTACCGTATACGCGTTGCAAAACTTGGTTTTCTGCTTTTCCGCGCCAGTATGCACCTGCCACGCTCATCAGCTTGAACGCTTTGATGAAGCCAGTGGACGGCAAGTGCGGACCACGACAGAGGTCGAAAAATTCGCCTTGCTCATACAGCGTGATAGTCGCATCCTCTGGCAGGTCGCGAATCAGCTCCAGCTTCAGGTGATCGTTCAGTTCTTGGAAAATCGCAGTTGCTTCTTCGCGGCTTACGACTTTGCGGCGAATCGGCAGGTCTTCCTTCACGATTTTTTCCATTTCTGCTTCGATTTTGCCCAAATCCTCTGGGGAAAGGGAAACCGGGATATCCATGTCGTAGTAGAAGCCGTCTTCGATCACAGGTCCGATTCCGAACTTCACTTCAGCGCCGTAAATGCGTTTTACCGCTTGAGCGAGCAAGTGAGCCGTACTGTGGCGGTATACTTCCAAGCCGTCAGCAGAATCGAGGGTAACGATTTCAATCGCTGCATCATCTGTGAGTTCTGTGTACAGATCGACAACCTTGCCGTCTTTTTTACCAGCTACTGCCTTTTTCTTCAGGCTAGAGCTAATGGAGCCTGCGATGTCTTCGATAGTAATCCCAGCGTCGTATTGACGAACGGCTCCATCTGGGAAAGTAACATGAATTTGTGCCACTGCGGATTCTTCCTTCCTGTATCTTGTTTTGTTGAGAAAATAAAAAAACACTCATCCCCAAAAAGGGACGAGTGTGTTCTCGCGGTACCACCCTACTTCAAGTCTGTTCACAAAAACAGACTCCTCATTCCATGTAACGGTATTTAACCGGCATACCGATAGTAAAAGCCTACGCTTCGTTCCCGGCAGCTACTCGAAGGTGGTAGATCAATAACAGTTCGCAGCGAGCTTCCAGCCTGTGGCCCGCCTCTCTAGAGCGTCCTTACTATTGTCCGTGTCCTTCTCATCGTATTTATAAGCGATGTAAAGTTGTTGTTGCTATTATAGTTTAGAGGGATTATTCCCGTCAAGTACGCGTCGCTCGGATAGGCAAAGCGAACAAGAGTGGCAAGTAACGAGCCGACTGTCAAAAATACTGCGGATCGTCTGTGCAAGCCCAGGCTTTTCCGAAGCCATATGGAGCACGATACTCTCAGGAGCCAGTGTAACCAAAGCACTGACCAAATAATCCTCGTCCCTGCATTTTTGTTCGTCCATGTTCAGAACGGTATCCAACTGTTCAAGCCAAAGTCGATCCCCTTTTTTATCATAAAGATGGAAAGGTTTGTCCACACTAGGAACGACATGAACGACTTCCTGCTTGGTTTCCTGTACAGCAATGAAATAGCGCAACAGCTCGACGAACTCTTGGTATTGCTTGTCTTCCAGATATTCATCAATGCCAGTTTCCACGAGTTCGAACAGCTCGTTCCAATGCTCCTGCAATCGGAACCGGACGAAACCCAAGACGTTGATCGTTCGCTCTCCCTCCAGATAGGTAAAAACGTTGCGATATACGTTTGCCTTGCGAGTTGTAGCTGTTAGCAGGTCCCTGCCATCTAGCTCGACTTCTTGGCACATGCGTTGAATATAAGGAAAAATCTCTGCCCACTCGGTTTCCATCTGTTCAGCAGCAAGTAAGTCAGCGGCCATTTCTTCCATAATTTTCGGTTCTTTCACCTGAATGACCCATTCGGCTAATGTAAGAGCAACGAAGGCTCTCGCCCACTCGATGGTCTGCGCGTCATACTCAGTCTCACACCAGCTTTGGAAGTAGAACAAGAGGTATCCATTCTCTTCTTGCTCCCTGTATGTAATGCGCACCGGTGCAGTGTTGACCCGCTCCGTCATCTCATTTACGATAGCCCGATACGTGTCACAATGCTCAGGGACATTCTCCAGCAATACGCGAAACGTCTGCATAACCATCCCCCCAACCGCCATTGTAGTTACAGTATATGTCCCGTCAGGAGCGATATACTTTTAAACGGTTGGAAACTCAGGGAAGGTTGCAGGTAAAAAGTTCCTGATTCAAAAACCAAAAAACGCTCCCCTGCCAGTTTCCCTTTGTTAGAAGGGGGCAGAGAAGCGTCTGTAGGTTATTTAGTTTTGCATGACAAAATCACGTTCTGCCATCTCGCCGTCTTTGAAAACGCGCAGAATGTCATACTGTGTGTTGCGCTGTGCAGGAATTTTGCCTGCGCCGCGAATGAGCTCCAAAATTTGGTTCGTGTTGACCTTGTACGTACATGCCGCTGCGGAAACAACGTTTTCTTCCATCATGGTTTGACCGAAATCGTTCGCCCCATAAGAGAGAGAAAGCTGACCGTAATGCGGGCCCATCGTCACCCAGGAGGATTGGAAGTTTTCGATATTATCCAGCATGAGGCGGCTGATTGCCAGTGTTTTCAAGTACTCCTCTGGCGTGTTGTTGACTGCCTTCATGTTGGTGTTGTCCGGTTGGAAGGTCCAGACGATGAACGCTTTGAAGCCGCCTGTCTCATCTTGAGCATCACGAATGCGCAGAAGGGACAGTACGCGCTCCTCCATCTCTTCCCCAAAACCAATGACCATCGTAGCAGTGCCAGGCAAACCTGCACGGTGTGCAGCTTTTTGTGTGTCGATCCATTCTGTCCAAGAACCCTTCAAACGGGAAATCTTCCGACGTGTACGATCATCGAGGATTTCGCCGCCCGCTCCCGGCAAGGAATCGAGACCTGCTGCCTTCAGCTCTTTCAGTACTTCCTCGACAGACATGTTGGAAACTTCCGCGATTTTCATCACTTCCGCTACAGACAAAGAGTGCATCGTAATCTGCGGGAAGCGTTGCTTGATCTCACGCAAGAGGTCCGTATAATAATCCAGTTTCAGATCCGGATTGGTACCGCCTTGCATCAAGATTTCTGTACCGCCAACGTCCACGGTCTCCTGAATTTTTTGGAAAATCGTTTCTTTGGGGAGAACGTATCCTTCAGAAGAGCCCGGGCGACGGTAAAAGGCACAAAAACGGCAATACGTGTCACATACGTTCGTGTAATTGACGTTGCGACTGATGACAAAAGTCGTAATCGGTTCTGGATGATGCTTTTGCATGACCAGATTAGCGTAATGTCCGATCTTTTCGATTTCATTGCTCGCAAACAAAGCCAGACCGTCTTCGAGACCCAGTCGTTCACCTGCGAGTGCACGTTCCAATATAGAATCGATCATAAGGATCACTCCTTGTACCATACGTAAATTCCATCCCACATCATAACACAATACCGGGACATCGGCTATAGCCCGAGGTGCTGGCAGATTCGCTGCCGTACGCGAAAAAACCCTGTTAGAGACAGGGCATGGAATCGCAATGATTCTTATTGTTCTTCATATCCGATCTGTTCGTATACTTCTGGCTCCCAGTAAATCACGGTTTGCGCGAGTGGCAAATTCGTTTCGCGTGCTCCGTTTGGTTGACCATTAAAATAGATGATTTCTGTTATGGATACCCGATCACCACGAACGTCAATTTCCCCTGACAATTGCAAGTTAGTCCCGTTTGGCGCATAGAAAACGACTTTTCCCGAACCCAATGTTTTCATTGGTTCCTCCCATGATGTTTGTCCTGTTTCCCTTCATTTTAGTGGATAATCTTTCCTAGCGTCAATGAAAAACAAGGACTTCATTACCAACATCCGACCTAGGATAAGCTCATTGATCCACTTATTTTGAAACCGTCTGCGTAACTTGATTATTGTTCCGATGAAATTTGGCCCTCGACATCCAACTTCCGTTGTGGTCTTTCTTTGGACAAACTGGCATAGGATAGCTACAATAGAAAAAACCTTCTAAGGAGATGCTCATGCTCGAACATATCACACAGCTATTCATGCAGTATGGGATGTGGGGACTTGTTGCCATGGCATTTTTGGACTCATTTATTAGTCCGATTCCTCCGTTTTTTATGCAAATTGCGATGAGTCTGCTCGATCCAGACTCAGCGATTCAGTTTGCGACAGTAGCCTTTACTGCTTCCGTCCTCGGCGCCCCTATCGGATTTTTCTTGGGAAGATGGCTGGGAAAACCACTTTTGCACAAGATTCTCCCTGAAAAATGGGTTATTGTAGCGACGGAAAAATTCGCAAAAAACGGGGATGCTGCCGTACTGATCGGAGCTTTTACCCCCATTCCTTTCAAGGTTTTCACTGTGCTCTCTGGCGTATTCAATTACTCGCTGACCAAGCTCATGTTTTATGCGATCATCGGGCGGGGATTGAAGTTTTTTTTGATTGGCACCTTGTTTTATTTATACGGAAAACACGCAAAGGTTCTGATCGATGAATACTTTGAGATCACGCTGCTGGCGGTCGCAACAGTGGTTGCTGCGATCTGGTTTATTTGGAGTATGCGCCGCAAGCGGTATGCGTAAAAATCAAAAGCGCCCAAGCCACCTCAACAAGTGGTCTAAAGGCGCTTTTTGATTATCGGGTCGGAACAATAGTGGACTGTTTGGCCCACTCTTCTACGCTGACAAATTGATACTCCACCAGTTGAGTGAAGAACTGAACATCCAGCAAAGAATCAGCTTGGACCCCCCGCTTTTCTTGTGAATGGAAATGCTTATCGGCATACAGCTTTGCCAAAATGTATTTGCGCGCATTTCCCTTTCGTGTCACCTGATCCTCGGCCTCACTGACGATGCAAGTTAAGGTGTACAAATCTACCATATGGTCTGCGAGCGTTTTTAATTTGTACGTTACATAATCGTGGGTCTGCTGCATGAGATAGGCGATATTTTCCTCCATGATAGCCAGTTCTGTCCGAATCAACTCGGCGTGCGGCAGTGAGAAGGCATGCTTCCAGCCAGCTATGCGCTCCCGAAGCAATCTGCTAAACACCTCGTGGCTGTTTTCTTTTTGCATCACACGCAAAATATCGAGTGCGAGTATATTCGAGGTGCCTTCCCATACGGTCAAAACTTGCGCATCACGTAACAGACGCGGCGTCACGTATTCCTCGATATAACCGTTACCACCATGAATTTCTATTGCGGTATGGGTCGATTCGACAGCCTCTTCCCCTGTACGGTATTTCAGCAAAGGAATCAGCAAGCGAGCAAGCGCGTTATCCTCTTTGCTGGCGGAATGAGACTGCAAGCGATCATAAACAGCAATCATATCAAATACCGCACCCGTGCTTACCTCCGTATCCAATAAGAGGCTGACCAGCATTTCTTTTACCATCGGGTACTGATCGATTGGTTTCCCGAATGCACGACGTTGCTCCGCATAATACCTCGCTTCGTAAAAAGCTCGACGCATGATCCCAATCGAAGCAATCGCGTTGCAAATGCGAGAGAGATTCAGGGCTTCTGCCATGTACTTGAAGCCGTTCTCCGGCTCCCCGATCAAATAGCCCTCTGCCCCGTCCAACAGGATCTCCGCAGATGGTACAGCGTTGACGCCCAGCTTATCTTTCAGACGGCGGAACTGGATATGATTGCGTTCATTGTCAGGCTTTATCCAAGGCACCAAAAACAGTCCAAGCCCTTTTGTCCCCGGTTTCTCCTCATCGATTCTCGCCAATACAGTCGCAACAAATGCTCCCGCATTGCTCGCAAAAAACTTTTCTCCTGTCAATCGGTACACACCCGGCCGACCTGCTACTGGCTCTGCTACAGTCAAATTCGCACCGACATCCGAACCGCCCTGTCTCTCCGTCAGCCAAGTAGCCCCCTCATACAAGCGAGTGCGATCGCGAGAGGTCAGCCCTGTCAGGTACTGCTCCTTTTGTCCTTCGCTGCCATAGCGATCAATTAAATAAGCGGCTGACATCGACAAGGTGACAGGACAATAGAAGCCCGGTTCAGACTGACTCACGAGATAGCCCATGAAAAAGGAATAGCTGTACGGCGCTTTTCTCCCCAACTCAGGTATGTCTTGATACAAGTAGCTAACGATGCCTGCTCCGTACACTTCTGCTACGGTTTCCTTGTAACCTTCATTGGTAATGATCTCGGAAATGTCCTCGCCCAGCCGATTGTACTTGCGCAATCTCGGCTTTCCTTCTCTGTCTGTGTAAGCAGCACGTTCATCGATGGGTCCTGCCACTTGCGCACCAAGCCAGCTCAACTGCTGTCTGGCCCATTCATGCATAGAAGCAGGGAGATAACGTTTCAGTAAGTAATCGAGGTTGGGATCTGCTTTGAAAAAATTTTGCCCCTGTGGCGTACGCGGATGCGGGATATTGTCGCTGTATGCTCGCTGATCGATGCTCGTTTGCAAATCACTCATCGCAGCTCCACTTCCTTTTGGGAACTGACATCACGCAATACATGCTTCAGGACTTTTCCGCTCGTGTTCCGCGGCAGTGCAGGAACGATATTCACCTGTCGAGGGAGCTTGTAATCGGCGAGATGACCACGCAAAGAGCCTTGGATTTCCTCTAGCCACTCACGATTGGTATCGACTCCTGGCTTCAGTACCACATAAGCCGTAACCGTCTCACCCCACTCAGGATGCGGCAAACCAACAACAGCTACCTCGCCAATCGACGGATGACGCTCCAACAACTGCTCGATTTCCTGTGGGTAGACGTTTACCCCTCCCGTAATCATCACGTCTTTTTTGCGATCAATCATCCACAGAAACCCATCCTCATCTACGCGTGCAATATCGCCAGTGTACACCCAACCATCGCGTATGGTCTCTGCTGTCGCCTCTGGATTGTTGTAATATCCTTTCATTGTCCCTTCTCCGCGCAAGCGAATTTCACCCGCTTCGCCACTGGCACATCGCTCTCCTCGCTCGTTTACAACCTCCATTTCGACGAACAATACACCACGATTGCCTAGACTGCCGATTTTATCCGGATGCTCGCGGTGCAAGAGGCACATTCCGGTCGGCCCTGCCTCCGTCAAGCCGTAGACGCACGCCAGTTTATCGCGTCCATATGCTTCTTCCATAACCGAAGCCATCTCTTTGGACAGCGGAGCCCCGCCATACATCCAATGTTCGATGGAAGACAAATCGTACGCCGCAAACTCGGGATGCTTCATCGTCAGCAAATACGCCACTGGCGCTCCGAAGAAATGCGTAATCCGATGCTGCTGCACCAAATCCAAAAGAAGCTGCGGCGAGAAGGTCAAGGCCATTACCTGAGTGGCGCCAAGCATGAGCCCTGCGATGAAAAAGAGATGGAGGGGAGCCGAATGACTCAGCGGCATCAAATGTAAAATTCGTGAATGATGTGTCATCGTCAGTTCAATCGACATCATTTTCGCGACCGTCAATAAGTTTCTATGTGTATAAAGCACCCCTTTAGGGCGTCCAGTCGTACCAGAAGTATACAGGATGCTGACCTCGCTATCTTCGTTCATGTTCGCCAAATACGGCTGTGAAGAAAGCGCATTCATTTTATCAAAAGACACGTTATTGGCATCCCAGTCAGCGATTCCAAACCAATTCCCTTGGCTCGGACCTGTTTTGATTGCCACAAGCTGTGGCGTTTGAAGGACCCACTCATTCACGATAGGCACGAGGGCATCATGAACAAGAAGTGCCTTTGCTCCGGCATGTTCACATATATGTCGTACTTCTTCTTGAGTTGAGCGTGCATTAATCGGTACAACGAGGGCACCACTGCGAATGATGGCGACGTAAAAAATGGCAAACTCCGGGCAATTGGGCATCAGCATGACAACCCGATCCCCTTGCTCGATGCCAAGCTCTTGCAAATGGCAAGCCCACTGAGTAGAGCGTGTGTCCCACTGGGAAAAGCTGACCTCTACATCTCCAGCAATCAGCGCGGACTTGTCCGGATATTTCCTTCCGTTTACTGCGAGCAGAGCTGATACGTTCATCGTTTCTCCTCCTCATTTTCTTCAAGCAATTTTTGTTCAAAGTTTTGCTTGTAGACGAGAATGTCTTCTCTCAGTTGTCGGAGTTCCATGATTTTCTCGTCGATCTCAGCCAGCTTTTGGTTGCCGTACTCAATCGTTCGCATAAGCTGCGCACGACCTGTACGATCCTCGTCGAACAGCTCAATCATCTCGCGAATCTGATCCAACGAAAATCCGAAGCGCTTCCCTCGCAGAATGAGTCGCAGCCGGGCACGATCCTTGCGGTTATAATGCCTGCTTCCCTTCTCTGTTCGACTGGGGAAAATCAAACCGAGCTCTTCGTAGTACCGAATCGTTCTGGTGCTGACATCTAATTGTTGAGCAAGATCAGAGATGGTCCACGATTCTTCCTTCTGTATTCCTTCTCTGCTCATGTCCAGCGCCCCTTACTTACATTTATAAAATTCGAAATTTACCGAATAAAGCGATTGTAACTGCCGTTTACGTAAACGTCAACTTGATGAAAAATTTATCGGGCCAATCACCAATCTATTATTCGCCCATATATTGTTATTGTGATTTTTGTGGAAGGAGGTGAAGCAATGGCCGTCATCAAAGCGAACTCCAGTGATGTAGATATGCTTGCCAGACTGATTCGGGCCGAGGCTGAGGGTGAAGGTGAGTTGGGCATGTTGATGGTTGGCAACGTTGGAGTAAATCGGATTTTAGGTAACTGCCTTGACTTCAAAAACATTCGCAGCATGCGTGACATGGTCTATCAATCTCCGGGAGGATTCGAAGCGGTCCAGAAGCCGTATTTCTATCAACGGGCCAGGGAAAAAGACAGAAGACTGGCACAGCGGGCAGTCAATGGAGAGAAAACCCGCCCTGCGAGCAACGCATTGTGGTTCTACCGTCCTGCTGGAAACTGCCCTCCTACCTGGTGGGATCAGCAAAACTCCGGTCGCTATAAGGCACACTGCTTCTTCGTTCCAACACCAGCAGATTGTCCACGCGTCTATTAAAAGAATTAGATAGATAAAGGAGCGAGTTCATCATGAGTCAACAAATGCCTTACACTGGTTACCCTCAACAACAATACGGTTACGACATGTACCCATCCGCACAGTATCCATACGGCATGCCTCAGCAACAGCAGCAGATGATTCAGCAGCAGCAACCTCAACTAGTTCCGATGCAGCCAAGCGGAGCCTTGATTCCTGGAATGCCCATTACTCCTGGGCAAGTGCTGGAAGAATCGTACATCGAAAACATCCTTCGCTTGAATCGAGGCAAGGTCATTACGGTGTACCAAACGTTTGAAAACAACAGCCAATGGAACGCCAAAATTTTTCGTGGCGTCCTCGAAACAGCTGGCCGCGACCACATTATTATCAGCGATCCGCAAACCGGCAAGCGCTATTTGCTCCTCATGGTCAACACCGATTACATCACTGCGGACGAAGAGTTGAATTACGTCCCGCCGCAGCTTCCAACAGGAGTTCGGTAAGCAACCAAGCACAAAAAGACAGTTTCCGTCGGCTATGCCCGGGGAGAACTGTCTTTTTGACGTTTCTACCATTCCATGCTATTAATGAGTGAGAAACACGACTGCTTTGCAAAGGATGAGGAAGAGTGGCATTTGGGATTACACGAGACGAACTGAACCGTTGGAAGCAAGCCGTTAGTCGAGGCGAATTGGCATTTCTCACCCACTATTGGCTGGACCCCCGGTTTCCCGGAATCAAAACCGTTACAAAAGTAGGCTGTGCCAATTATTCGCTACTGACAGACTGGTGCCTAGCCAACGGACTCGATCCTGTCTACATTCATAACCGCGCACCCTTCCCACATTTTGATTTACTGGGCGAAAAACAAATCCAGGTCTTGCAAAAGGAAGGCCTGTGGGATCACTTGGAGCGCTTCCGCATGCTGGATGATAGACGAGACTAGGATGGATCTTTT
The DNA here is from genome assembly GCF_013284345.1 of Brevibacillus sp. MS2.2. Classification (NCBI taxonomy): domain Bacteria; kingdom Bacillati; phylum Bacillota; class Bacilli; order Caryophanales; family Paenibacillaceae; genus Brevibacillus; species Brevibacillus sp. MS2.2. Next base: position 7,813 of record NZ_JABSUZ010000013.1, on the reverse strand, counting down.
TGCACGTGATAGCCTCGATCACCATATGGCGCCAGCTTTTTCATCCATTTATCTTCGAGCTTTTCCAGGGCATCCTTCCCATCAAAATACGGATGGTCTTTCTTCTCCACCTTTTCTAGAACTTCGATTTCAAAAGCGTCCGGACCGTATTTATCCCAGTCTTTTTGCAGCTCACGATTAGGATGTGAACCATGCTGAAGCATGAACTTTCTGCCGTTGATCGTTTTTAGGTTATTCGTGCTGGCGATGAACACTTTTTCATTTTGCTTGTTCTTAATTTGATATACGCCTGCATCGGTTTCTACTTCCTTGTACATCTGCTTGAGCTCTTGTTTGCGATTCATCTGTTGCGCCCCCCGTTCCTCTCCTTCATTTTCCACTGCGATCCGCCAATATTGACTGCCATCCGCCTGTCTATCCATCAGACCAACATCGACTAAATATCTCCGCAAGGTCACATAATCGTCGTAGAGACCTTCCAAAATCTCATTCACTTCTCGCTCAGTGTAGAAACGGTCGAGCTCAAATTTTTTGGAAATCTCTTCGAGGAGGATCAGTTTATGCTTTTGCTTACGCGGGAAACGCTCCAATCGACCTGATAGTCCATTCGGCAAGAGCCTCTTTACGATCGCGGCATACTCTGCGGCATCGCCATCTTTCGAGGTATTCTTTTGCTTGCTTGATTTGGCATCGTTGGACGATTGATTTTTATCCGCTTCATGCAATAACTCCATCATGACCAGGAACACCTTGGCCTGACGTTCTTTTTCCTTGAGTGCAAAGCGGTGGTTACGGATCGTCGATGCACTGCCGATCCCCATTTCATTTTGAACCTCGGCGTCTGTCTTGCCCTGATAAAAGAGGCGAAGCAAATTCACCTGATGATCAGACAAGCCCGTCAATCGTTTATCCAACTGGCTCAGGTGAGTAAAGACAGAACCGTGCGCTGCCTCGATATGATGGCGCATAAACCGGGACGCTTCGTACAGGACACCTTCCACTGGATAAATAATTCCTTTCTCCACCTGTTCCCCACAGAGCAAACACATAAAATGTTCACCTTGTTCGATGTAACCTTGCTTCCACTCTTGAAGGGAAGCGCTCCAAAATGCTTCATGAAGACTCATATATAAACACAACCTTTATTCGTTTAATTTATTATAGATAACTTATCATCACGTTTGTTTTGTGTCAAACAAAAAAGCCCCCTGTTGTCTATTCGCACAACAGAAAGCCTTTTTGTTTATGCTTCACTGGCTCGCATCGCAAGACTTGCTTGAGCCAACTCTTTTAAAAATGCCAGGCGGTCACCTTTATAGAAACGTCCTTCTGTTGCTGTCCGCTTCTGCCGATAGCGGATCGCCAATCGGTTTACCATGCGATTAATCTCCAGATGTTGTTCCTCTTCCATCGTAAACCGTACAGCGTATTCGTAATAGTCCGTTTCCCACGGAATCGTGCGGACTACATGGCCGTACATTTTCAGAGCCTGTCCGCACAATTCCGTCGCAAACTGCAGAACGAGCTGATCATTTGCCGGCATTTTGAGATGAGAAAGAAAACGAAGTCCACCTGCCCCGATATCCTCGATCAATACCTGCGTGCTCCCAATCTCCATGGTTTTCCCTTTGATCAGCACAATAGTCATGTCTGCACAGAGGGCGTATTCTAGACGTAAGCGAAAAAATTCACGTTGATGCCCCTCTGATCTACCTGGCATTTTCTTCTCCTTCTTTCTCTTCTCATAGTGGGTAAGACGCAAAAGAAAGAGCGCCTGTCCCTTGGCGCCTTTCTTTTTATTTTTTGGGCTTTCGGTATTTGATCTCCTGCTCTTTCACCTGAAAGCGATTCCATAATTCTCTCTCATCATGTGTGATGGAATCATGCTTTTCCAGCCGGAAGAGGAGTCTAACGACCACCCAAACAATCAAAAGAAACGCAAAAAAGATAACCAGTGTAAGAAAGATCATAAAACCTGCCTCCTCCCATTTACTAACAACATATGGGAGGAAGCATCATAAGATAACCAAATGTGTCAAAAACGTGACAATCCTCCTTTTCTAGAAGGTTGTCACACTTCGCGGCTTCTCGGAAACAGCAAACAGTCTATCCAAAATGGGTAGCTTTTCTGGGGCATCCAGTTCCAACTGGCCGTATTGATGCAGCTTTCGGGCAGTTACTACCCCCATCACGAGCGAAGAAAAATCCGAAATATCTAGCTGCACCGTAACGTCAGGCTCTACTGCCTCTCCTAATTCCGGACGTCCATCGACAAACTTGATGAGCCATGTTCCTTCATTCTCAGGCAGGAACGAATCGCGGATCGTCAGCATTACATTTACCGTTTCCGAACCAAAACGGTGGTGGGAGAGCTGACGGAAAAATCCAGGCACATCAATGATCCGATACATCAGACCGACTCCGGATACATGGCTCTCATGATAAATGCTCCACAAGATCGAATCCGTTCCATTGCCCGGATCAGATAGCAACAAGTGAAAATCTTCGTCCGGCGTCGTAAACTCGATCCGTTGAATCTGATCGGCCTGGCTGCGCAGGAAAGAGAGCAGTTGTGCAAGTGCTTCGCGGCTCTCATACAGAAGCTCTCTTATTTCTATGTTGTTGAAGAGTTTGTTTTTTTCATGGGCGCTCTGAAACTGAAAAGCGAGATAGCCGCCTAGTCTCCCTTCCTTTTGGTAGCCGACGGTAATCATTTCAGGACTATCGAGGATTCTGTCCCACTCTCGATCTGTTCGCTTGATCATGCCATGTGTTTGACGGGCGATACGATGATAGCACGCAGACAGTTCTTCTTTGTCCTCTTTTCCTATATAAACGATTTTATCCTTACCTACAAACGGCAGGCTGGACGGCTTGAACTTGTATTGATGAACCTTAGTCCCTATTCCAAAACCCATTTGCTTGTAAAAATCAACACGAAACGGATAGAGAGAGACCAACGAGATTCCCCGCTCCCGATAGCTGGAAAGAAAACCTTGCAGCATCGACATGGCCACTTTTTCCTTTTTATGCAAAAGGTCCACGGCGACCAACCCAATCCCGCCAGTCAAAAGCGGTGTACCGTGAACATTCATGGGAAAATCGTACCATTTCATAATCCCCACCAGTCGTCCATCACGGTAGCATCCGTGGTAGCTGACGTGCGGGTCGTTTTCGATCGTCTCCCTTACGCGTTCGGCAAATCGCTGCCTGCTCTCTGCACCCAGTAGATTGCTTCCAGGGTAACTCATCGCTGCAATTCTAACGACCTCATCGATATCGTCAATTGAAACCGGTCGAATCTCCTCCATCGTCTCATGCACTCCTGTCCGCAAGAATTTGGGCATCTAGGAAAATAGTAACGATGAATGTAGCAACTGGCAATATGAAGTTTGTATTTTTTGGAAAACTGTAACCAATTATTGAAAAAACGCCCACACTCGGCGGACGTCTTCGAATTAGTGTGTCTGTTTGACTCGGCTTCCTTTTGCGATCACAAGCGCCAGAACAAAGCTGCCTATCGCAAGCACTAAGGTACCTGTGAAGACCACATGAACACCGCTAGCCAATAAGTCTCGGATCTGTGCCAGCTGTGCCACTGGAATCGATCCGTGTTCAAACGAGGCCCCTAAATTCGCATGACCACTTGCTACAGTCACCATGTTGAACAACATTCCGAATACGGCTGCCCCGAAGGTTTGGCTAAATGTACCCGTGAACGTATTGAGGGCAACCGCTGTCCCCCTCTTGTCGACTGCAACGGATGATTGAATTTTTACCATGATGATCGGAGAAATGAGTCCCATTCCCAAACCAATTAAACCTACAGCCACATAAATGAGATATCCCGCTGACTGAGCGGACAAGAAGCTCAACAATGTTGTCGCTACCGTCAGAACGGCTGTCCCTGCGATAAACAATTGTTCAGCTCGCAGCTTGCCTAACAAGTTCCCGGCAAGGATAGAGCCGATCGTCCAGCAAACTGGCATCGGCGTCAGGACAAAGCCAGCCATTGTCGCACTTTCTCCCAAGACTCCCTGGCTCCAGATCGGCAAGTACACCACCATGCTGATTACAATTCCATTGGTCAAGAGTGTCAGCAGATTGGTCATGGCCACGTTTCGATTGGTAAAAAGCGAAAGCGGAATTAGTGGCTCAGGTGATTTCTTTTCCACCGATACAAACACCAGATAGGTCACCAAAGCAAATACGATCAAGGAAATCGTCACTGGACTGGCCCAGGATTGATTCTGACTACCTGTTAGCAAGGCATACAACAAGGCGATGGTCCCGACCGAAAAAATAAGCGCTCCCGGATAATCGATATGGCGCTTTTCTTTGACGGCAAGCTTTTCCTTGTACAAAAAGACGAGCATGAAAAACGATACGAGGCCAAAAGGCAAGTTAAGAAAAAAGATATAACGCCACGTCAGTGTATCGACCAAAAATCCTCCGACCAGCGGACCTGCCACACCGGAAAGTCCCCATACAGCGCTAATCCAGCCCTGCGCTTTCGCTCGGGCAGTCTGCTCGGTGTACAAATCTCCGATAATGGTCATCGTAATCGGCATGACTGAACCTGCACCCAAGCCTTGAATGGCACGGAATACAATGAGCTGCCACATCGACGTCGCCACTCCACAGAGCGTGGAACCTAACAAAAAGATGCCGATCCCGATTAATAAAACGTTCTTTCGGCCAAATAAATCAGCCAGCTTGCCGTAAATGGGAGCAGATACGGCAGTGGCAAGCATGTAGATGGCGTATACCCAGCTCACCTGTTCAAAACCTGCCAAATCACTCGTAATACGTGGTACGGCTGTACTCACAATCGTTCCTTCCATCGCAGCAAGGAATGTCGAGAGCATTAGGGCAATCATAATCTGTAATCTCATCTCGATCTCCTCTCTCTAACTACGCATGATCGCGAGCAGCGAAAAAGCATTGTCTAGTATACCACATTAGGGAACATGTTTTCGCCAATCTTTCTCAACCAACGAAAAACCTCGTCTTGTCGATGACAAGCGAGGCATTGTTTTTCCGATCAGGGTTATCGATTGGCTGCGCGTAGCTTCACTGCTGCAAACACCTGCTGGTAATAATGCACCTCATGTGGAACAAAGTCAGCTTTGGCCGTGATCATCGCTGTATCTTTTTGCTCGCCATTTTCCGTTAGCAAAAATCCATTCACCGTCATCTGCTCGATCTGGCCCGCAAACAACCGCTCTAGCTCATGCAGACTGACCCAAAATAGCCCCGTGACTTCTTCTTCCTGTACTCGGTACTCGTGTAAGGGTTGATCGCATTCGTACAAAAATATATGGCACATTTCCTTATCCATGATGGAGGGGGCAACCATTACATCACGAAATACGCCTACCTTATCCAATTCCTCAAAGCTCACGGACAAGCCCAGCTCCTCCTCCAACTCCCGAACGCCGTCACATGGCTGTTCCGAAGCGAGAAGATGACCGGCAGAGGTAATGTCGAGCAAGTTCGGACAAGTATCCTTTTGTGGATGTCTTTTTTGGAACAACAATTCGATCTGGTCATCTACTACGCGATAAATCCAGCAGTGAAAGGTTTGGTGCCACAGCCCCAAGCGGTGTACTTCGCTACGCGCTTCTACCCCGATGTGCTGTCCTGCTTCGTCAAAAATGTCTAGCTGCTCTTCCTGCATGTTTTCCACCCCATGACTTGTCTCTTGCGCATTTCTTTTCCCCAAGTTAGATTCCCGGTCCAGAGCGTAAATTCCTCTCTATTGACGTGACGAAAGAAGGGACAGCGACAAACGCCATCCCTTCTATCACCATTAGTTGATCGATACTTCATCCAGCATCAAGTAGCCAACAGGGCTCAGCCAGAAGCCATTTACATTCTTGGATGTAACTGCCACATGGTCAATCGTGCGGATTGGAAGAATCGGTACTTCCTTTAACTCGATTTCTTGCAGCTTTGCGTAAATTTCATTGCGTTTTTGCGCATCTTTTTCGCGACGACCTTCTTCAATCAGCTTGTCTACCTCTGGATTGTTGTAGAACGCCATGTTACCTGCGCTGCCTTTCGAAGTGCTGTGGAAGACGTTGTACTGGTTGTAGTCGCCATCCCCTGTTGCATTGCCCCAGCCCCCGATGAACATCGCATGCTCGCCATTGTCTGTGTGCTCCAGATACGCACCGTATTCCATTACTTTGATCTCCAAATCAATGCCGATGCCTTTCAACTGTGACTGGATGACTTCTGCTACGTTCATGCGCTCTTTACGGTCGTCTGTCACGATGGACGTCTTGAAGCCGTTCGGGTAACCTGCCTCTGCAAGCAGTGCTTTTGCTGCATTGACGTCATACGAGTAATCCTGGAGATTCGGGTTATAGCCGATTACTTTTGGCGACATCGAGGAAACAGCTTGTGTTCCCACATTGTTGTATACCCCTTGCACAATGGCTTGTTTTTCGATAGCATGTGCGACAGCTTGACGTACGCGTACATCATCAAATGGCTTCTTCTGCACGTTAAAGCCGATATAATCCACACCCAAGCCTTCTGCACGTACCATGTTCATGCCAGGAGATGCCTGTGCGCGCTCTACTTCTGTCACAGGAAGCTGATCGCCGATGTGCGCTTCGCCTGCTTCGATCATCGCTACACGTGTCGTATCTTCTGGAACGACCTTATACACTACTTCATCTACCTTTGGTTTTTCACCCCAGTAGGTATCATTTTTCGAAAGTTTCATATCTTGACCTGGTGCCCACGCTGTAAATTTGAAAGGTCCGGTTCCCACAGGCTGCTTCGCCAATGTATCGGAATGCTCGGCGATTGCTTTCGGGCTGATAATGCTTCCTTCCGAGCTAGCCAAGATGGAGAGCAGCGGTGCAAAAGGATACTCCAGCACGAAATGTACAGTCTTGTCATCCACGATCTTGATTTCTTTGATCATAGAGAAGTTAGATGCACGCGGTGATGCAACCTTTGGATCGCGTACACGTTCGAACGTCTTTTTCACAGCGTCTGCTGTAAAGGGTGTACCATCATGGAACGTAACGCCCTCGCGGAGCTTAAACTCCCATGTCAGGTCGTCGAGCTGTTTCCATTCAGTAGCGAGTGTAGGCTTGTACTCGCCGTTTTTATCGCGAGAAACCAAGCTCTCATACACTTTTCCATACACATAGTTTGCCGAAGGAATATTAGAGATGAAATGCGGGTCCAAATTGTTGGCGTCTGCCTTGCGGGCTACAATCAGGGTTCCCCCTTCTTTCGGAGCTTCTGTAGCAGTTGTATTCGTCGAACTGGATTGCTCCGAGCTCGCACCACCACATCCAGTCAGCGCAACACTAACCGTCAATGTCAGAGCCAACAAGGAACCGACCATGCGCGTTTTCTTCATTTGTGTCTACCCCCTGTAGAATACCGTCGAAAATTCTGAATGTATTTCTTATTTGCATTATACGGTAGATTTTCAACCGAACCTTTCAGCATCTTTACATCAATTTATAATATTTTTACTTTTATTTAATTTCGTGCAGATGGAAAGATACTTGGATTCGTAGCTTCGGTGGAGAAGCGTGTTTCCAGTCTACGCTTCGGCCTACGCCCCGCTGGGGGTGAAGACTGTCCGCTCCGGCATGAATGACGGGAGCCGCTTCAAAAGTGGTAGCCTCGATGATGTATTCGCACGTTGAAGCTAAAAACGCTCCCGCCATTCATCCCTCCGCTTGGTCGGGCTCCAGAGGCGCTATGACTGGAAACACGCTTCCTTGACGTTGCTTGTGTCTATTTTTCGATCTATGTATGAAAAGCAACAAGAAGAAAA